>LNEG01000187.1 GCA_001464865.1 Burkholderiales bacterium Ga0074133 | reverse complement strand
TGGCGGTGAATGCGCTGGCCATGTCGGGCCTGGGCTTTCTCAACTTCATTTCCACCGACGAACAGTTGCGCAACCTGCAGATGTGGCTGATGGGCAGCCTGGGCGGCGCGCGCTGGAGCGCGGTGGCACTGGTGAGCACCGTGGTGGCCGCGGCGGTGGCGGCGGGCATGGCGCTGGCGCGGCCGCTCAACGCCATCGCGCTGGGCGAGGCGCAGGCCGTGCTGATGGGCGTGCCGGTGGAGCGCACCAAGCGCCTGGCGGTGCTGGTGACGGCACTCGCCGTGGGTGCCGTGACGGCGGCCACCGGCATCATCGGCTTCATTGGCCTGGTGGCGCCACACTGGGTGCGCCTGGTGGCCGGGCCGGACCACCGCGTAGTGGTGCCGGGGTCGGCGCTGCTGGGCGTGGCGCTGGTGCTGGCGGCCGATGCAGTGGCGCGCACGGCGGTGCAGCCGGCCGAGCTGCCGCTGGGCGTGCTGACGGCCTGCATCGGCGTGCCGCTGTTTCTGGCCATGCTGCGGCAGTTCAGGGGCAAGGTATGAGCAGCGATCAGGTGCTGGAATGCGACCAGGTCGCCGTCGGCCTGCCCGGGCTGCCGCTGCTGGCCACCGTGCACGCCCAGCTGCAGGCCGGGCGCGTGACCGCCATCTTGGGCCCGAACGGGGCGGGCAAGTCGACGTTGCTGTCGATGCTGTCGGGCCAGCGCACGCCGCGCTCCGGGCGGGTGTTGATGGCTGGCCAGCCGGTGCACCGGCTACCCGTGCTGGAGCTGGCGCGCCAACGGGCTGTGCTGGCGCAGGACACCACGGTGGCGTTCGACTTCACGGTGCAGGAGGTGGTGGAAATGGGCCGCTACCCGCACCGCCATGCACCCAGCCCGCACGAGGCGCGCATCGTGCGCGAAGCCATGCAGGCCACCGGCGTGGGGCATCTGGCCGGGCGCAGCGTGAATACGCTGTCGGGCGGGGAGCGTGCGCGCACGCACCTGGCACGCGCGCTGGCGCAGGTGTGGGAGCCGCGCGCGGATGGCACCGCCCGCTGGCTTCTGCTGGACGAGCCCACCGCCGCACTTGACCTGGCGCACCAGCACCATGCCATGCAGCTGGTGCGCCGCTGGGCACTGGAGCAGGGCGTGGGCGTGGTGGCCGTTCTGCACGACCTGAATCTGGCGCTGCGCTATGCCGACGATGTGCTGCTGCTCGCGGCCCAGGGTGGTGTGGCGGGGCCTGTGGATGACATCCTGACGCCGGACGCCGTGGCCCGCATCTGGCAAGTGCAGTGCACGCCGGTGCGGTCGGCCGATGGGGTGCGTCAGCTCCTCATGACGGCCTCAACCCTTGCCGCGGCAGCGTGATGCAGGAAGCCCGGGTGGGGCGTTGCGCAGGCCCGTGTCGATGCCGGTGGCTGCAATTTGGGGTCATTTAGGCCTGAAGTCCAAGTTTTTATTGCCTCTGATGCTATATAAATAATAGCAATCCGATCGGCGGGCTCACCCGGTCCGGCCTGCGTGGCACGCCGGGGCCTTATCTGGCGGCGTTGTCGTAGGCGCAGCGGAAGCCGATGTAGACCACGTAGAAGTCGGCGGGTTTCCACTGCATGCCGGCCGCGCGCATTTGCTCAGGGCCGTACCACCACGAGCCTCCGGCCGTCAGCGCCTTGTCGGCCTCCCGGTCGGCCAGCCATTCCCAGGCGTTGGCGCCCATGTCGTGCAGGCCGTTCACACCACGCCGCGTGGTGGCCACGGGGGCCAGCCGGGGCCAGGGGTCGCTGCCGCTGGTGTTGGCGCCCGCGGGCGTGTCGCCGGTGGGGAAGGGGTAGGTCTGGCCCGCCTTCAAGCCACCGGCCACCCCCGGGCCCTGTTCGGTGTAGGCGGCCAGCGTCCATTCGGCGCGCGTGGGCAGTCGGCCGCCGGCGTGGCGGCAAAAGTCGCTGGCTTCCTGCCAGCTCACATGCACGGCGGGCCACTGCGGGCTGGCAGGCGCCTCGCCAAAGGGCCGGCGGAAGGTCCAGTCCGGGCGTCGCTCCCAGCCCTGGCCCCATTCAAAGCCGCCCCCTTCGCGCTCTGCCGCCGTGGTGCGGCCGGTGGCGCGGGCAAACTCGGCAAACTGCGCGATGCTGACCTCATTGCGGTCGATGGCAAAGCCGGGCAGGGCCACGGCATCGCGTGCGGTGGCGGAAAGCGCGGGCAGGGCGGCCAGTGCCGCAGCGCAGCAGGCCAGTGCCGTGGCAAGTCGGGGTGCGTTCATGGAGGCAAGGCCCTCGGAATGTGGCGCGGGGGTCAGTACACCAGCCGCTCGGGCCGGATCTCCTGCAGGATGGTGGTGGCGATCTCTTCGATCGACTTGGTCGTGGTGGACAGCCAGCGGATACCCGCGCGGCGCATCATGGCCTCGGCCTCGGCCACTTCGTTGCGGCAGTTGATCAGATCCGCGTATTTCGAGTTGGGCCGGCGCTCGCTGCGGATCTCCGACAGCCGCTCGGGGCTGATGGTCAGCCCGAAAATCTTCTTCTGGAACGGCACCAGCGCCGGTGGCAGCTGACGGCGCTCGAAATCTTCGGGAATCAGCGGGTAGTTGGCCGCCTTCAGGCCGCACTGCATGGCCAGGTAGAGGCTGGTAGGCGTCTTGCCGCTGCGGCTCACGCCGACCAGGATCACGTCGGCACCCGCCAGGTCGCGGTTGCTCTGGCCATCGTCGTGGGCCAGGCTGAAGTTGATGGCTTCGATGCGGTCGGTGTATTCCTTGCTGCGGCTCACGTCCGAAAACCGGCCCACGCGGTGGTGCGACTTGATGCCCAGTTCTTCCTCCAGCGGGTGCACGAAGGTGCCGAACATGTCCAGCAGCATGCCCTTGCAGCCCTCCTGGATGACCTTGAGCACTTCCATGTTGACCAGCGTGGTGAACACGATGGGCTTTTTGCCCTCGACCTCGGCCGTGTGGTTGATCTGCCGCACCGCCTGGTGGGCCTTGTCGGCCGTGTCGATGAAGGGCAGCCGCACATGGCGGGGCTTCATCTCGAACTGGGCCAGGATGGCGTTGCCGAAGGTTTCGGCGGTGATGCCGGTGCCGTCCGAGACAAAAAATACGGTGCGCGAATGCATGGGGCCCCTTTTTGAAAGCGTCAGCCCGCTGCCAGAAGCCCGGGCCTACAATGGCCTGATTATCCAAATTCTTACCATGCACCGCGTCGGCCCACAACCACAACGACAAAGCCCCAGGCCGTGCATGGCCGCTTGCCAATGGCCATCCAGGGCCCGGCACGCAGACCCGGTTTCAACTTCTGGAGCTTCCCCATGTCTGCACTTTTCAGCCCGACCGCCCTGGTCGTACCGTTTGAAAACCTGAGAATGACCGATGTCGAGTCGGTAGGCGGCAAAAACGCCTCCCTCGGCGAAATGATCTCCCAGCTGCCGCAGGGCGTGCGCGTGCCCACGGGCTTTGCCACCACCGCCCACGCGTTCCGCGAATTCCTGGCCTTTGACGGCCTGGCCGACCGCATCAGCGCCAAGCTCAAGAGCCTGGACACCGAGGACGTGCGCGCCCTGGCACAAGTGGGCGCCGAGATCCGCGCCATGGTCGAGGCGCAGCCTTTCCCGGCCGATCTGCAAAAGGCCATTGCCGACGAATTCGCCAAGCTCAGCGCCGGCAACCCCAGCGCATCGTTTGCCGTGCGCTCGTCGGCCACCGCCGAAGACCTGCCTGACGCATCCTTTGCCGGCCAGCAGGAAACCTTCCTGAACGTGGTGGGCATCGACGAAGTCATGCACAAGATGAAGGAGGTGTTCGCGTCGCTTTATAACGACCGCGCCATTTCGTATCGCGTGCACAAGGGTTTCGAGCACGACGTGGTGGCCCTGTCGGCCGGCGTGCAGCGCATGGTGCGCTCCGACCTGGGTGCTGCCGGCGTGATGTTCACCATCGACACCGAAAGCGGTTTCGAAGACGTGGTCTTCATCACCAGCAGCTACGGCCTGGGCGAAACCGTGGTGCAGGGCGCCGTGAACCCCGACGAGTTCTATGTGCACAAGCCCATGCTCAAGGCCGGCAAGAAGGCCGTGATCCGCCGCAACCTGGGCTCCAAGCTCATCCAGATGGTGTTCTCCACCGCGGAAGAAAAGGCTGCCAGCGGCAAGCTGGTCAAGACCATCGACGTGCCCACTGAGCAGCGTAACCGCTA
>LNEG01000186.1 GCA_001464865.1 Burkholderiales bacterium Ga0074133 | reverse complement strand
TTGCGAGTGGTACCGTGAAGGCCGCGTGCCACTTCACACGCTGCGTGCGGACATCGACTACGGCACCTCTGAAGCCAAGACCACCTACGGTGTGATCGGCGTCAAGGTCTGGGTCTACAAGGGTGACACGCTGGGTCGTAACGACCTTCCAGCTGTGGAAACGCCCCGTCCCGACGAAGAGCGCCGCCCACGCGGTCCACGCCGTGACGGCCGCCCAGGTGGCGATCGTCCAGGCGCAGGCCGTGGAGCCCCAGCGACAAGCCAGCGGAAGCTGGTGGCGCTGATAACACCGCCGTTAAGCGCGTACGCAAAGTCGCCGCGCCCGCTACAGCAGCGGACGGTAAAGGAGAATAACTATGCTGCAACCTGCTCGCCGCAAATACCGCAAGGAGCAAAAGGGCCGTAATACCGGTGTCGCAACGCGGGGTGCCTCCGTTGCGTTCGGTGATTTCGGTCTGAAGTGCACCGATCGGGGCCGTCTGACGGCCCGCCAGATCGAAGCTGCACGCCGTGCGATTTCCCGTCACGTCAAGCGTGGCGGCCGTATCTGGATCCGCGTGTTCCCGGACAAGCCAATTTCTACCAAGCCCGCAGAAGTGCGTATGGGTAACGGTAAGGGCAACCCCGAGTACTACGTGGCCGAAATCCAGCCCGGCAAGATCGTGTTCGAGATCGTCGGTGTGCCCGAAGAACTGGCCCGCGAAGCGTTCCGCCTGGCTGCAGCCAAGCTGCCGCTGCGCACCACGTTCGTCAGCCGTCACATTGGCTCGTAATTCAGGAGAACAAGCAATGAAGACTACTGAACTGCGCCAAAAAGACGTCGCCGGCATCGAAGCCGAAATCAAGGCTCTGCAGAAGGCCCATTTCGGCCTGCGCATGCAGAAGGCTACGCAGCAACTGGGTAACACCAACACGCTGCGCACCACGCGCCGTGATATCGCCCGTGCCAAGACCATCCTTGCTGAAAAGCAAGCCGCCAAGTAAGGAGCCCACATGACGGAACCTAAAAAATCCCTCAAGCGCACCTTGGTTGGCAAGGTGGTCAGCGACAAGCGTCAAAAGACTGTGACCGTGCTGGTCGAGCGTCGTGTGAAGCACGAGCTTTACGGCAAGATCGTTGCGAAGTCGAGCAAGTACCACGCCCATGACGAAAATGGCGAGTACAAGCTGGGCGACGTGATCGAAATCACCGAGAGCCGTCCTCTGTCGAAGACGAAGAACTGGGTTGCCACGCGCCTGGTTCAAAAGGCCGGCCTGCTGTAAGCAGCGCCGTCTGCAGCGAAGGGGGTGACCCCTTGGCTGCAAAGCCCATCCGGAACGACCCACAATGTGGGTCGTTTTGCTTTGTGGGCCCCGCAGCAGCTGTCGCATCAGCCATCTGGCTTTCCGAGGAGCCTTGCCAAAAGCTAGGTCTGACAGGGAATGCAGGCGTGCGGGGGCTGCCACTGATGCCTTGCATACATCCGTCGGCCGCCGCCGGTCAGACGCGCCATGCCGAAACGCGACCATCCATTCATCCATCCACCCGTTCACTCAAAGGAGACAGCAATGATCAAAGTCGGTGACACCCTTCCATCCAGCACCCTGATGGAGTATTCCGAAGTCGAAGGCGAGGGCTGCAGCATCGGACCCAACCCTGTCCCTGTGGACAAGGCCACCGCTGGCAAGACCATTGCGTTGTTTGCTTTGCCTGGCGCTTTCACGCCCACCTGCTCGGCCAAGCACGTTCCTGGCTATGTCGAAAAGGCGGCCGAGTTCAAGGCGGCGGGCGTCGATGAAATCTGGTGTGTGAGCGTGAACGATGCGTTCGTGATGGGCGCATGGGCCCGTGACCAGAAGACCGACGGCAAGGTTCGCATGCTGGGCGACGGCAGCGCCGCATTTGCCCAGGCCACTGGCCTCACCCTCGACCTGTCAGGTCGCGGCATGGGTCTGCGCAGCAACCGTTACTCGATGCTGGTACGTGATGGCAAGGTCGTGACCCTGAACGTGGAAGCGCCGGGCAAGTTCGAGGTGAGCGATGCAGACACCCTGCTCGCACAGGCCAGGGGGAGCGCTGCCTGAGTTACCACAAATTGCTATTGAATCAATAGCAATCAAGGCATATAAAACGGGCGCCTGCGCCCGAAAGTGTCAGAAAAGATCCACTTTGAGGTAGTGGGCCCCGGCAATCGGGTTGTGATAGTACGGGGGGACTTCCTCAAACCCGAGGTCGGTGTAGAGAGCGCGCGCAGACTCCATGTCGTCCAGCGTATCCAGCAACACGCAGGCGTACCCCGCCTGCCGCGCGCGGTCCAGCATGGCCTCGGCCAGTTCGCGGCCCAGGCCGAACCCGCGGAACGCCTTGCGCACAAAAAGGCGCTTCATCTCGCTGGCATTCGGGTAGTCGGCATTGTCCAGTGGGCGCAGGGCGCAGCAACCTGCCACCGTTCCCTCCACCAAAGCCAGCAGGAGCGCCCCACGGGGCTCGGCGTAATCACCGGGCAACGATGCGAGCTCAGCCTCGAACCCCTGAAAGCAAAGGTCTACGCCAAGTGTTTCGGCATATTCCGAAAAGATCGTGCGCACCGACTCCAGCTCGGTCGGGGTGGAAGGGCTCAAAAGCGCAATAGTCGGCTTGTCCAAAACTCGGCGGCGGTAAAACGACAGAAGGGGCAGTGTAGCGATTCTTCCTAGAACCCCGCAGCCATCCCCAGGGACGACACCCACCATGCCAGCGCCGCGCAGATCGCCAGCACCACCGCAGCGCCTACCCGGCTGATCGCGTCGTCCCGCGAAGCTGCGGCCGGTGCATCGAGCAGCTTGTCGCCCTGCACCATGGGCATGACCAGTCGCTGCCGCTTGACGAACACATAGAAAGCAATTGCCAGCAGATGAAGGGCCACGAGCCCGATCACCAGGTACTGCCCGATTTCCTTGTGGTACGTCGTGGCCTGGCCGACGATCGCATTGGATACAAAGCGTGTCAGCGGCCCCGCGAACGCAATCTCGTCGTCGCTGAGCAGTCCTGAAGCCACCTGGGCCGCCAGCACGGCGAGCAGGCCGAACACCGACAACGCCCCGAGCGGGCTGTGCCCGACGCTGTCTGACGCCTGGCCTTCGCCCCGCAGATAGCGCAGGACGCGTGACGGTGAATACAGAAAGCTCGCAAACCGCGACCAGCGCCCCCCCACCAGCCCCCAGATGATGCGAAACACCAGCAGCGCAAGCACCAGATGCCCGAGCCGGAAGTGCCACTCCATCCAATTGCCGCCCACCTTGGCCGTTACAACCAGGCCGACGACGCTCGCCGCGAGCACCCAGTGGAACAGGCGTGTGGGGAGGTCCCAGATGCGGACGGTGTGTGAATGGCTCATGCGGGTAGCTCCAAAAATGGCGAGTGCGGCAGGCGATTGTCGGCAAAACGGGCCTGCTGCGCATGTCACGGTGCCGTCTGAGCTGGCGCAATCGCAATGGCCGGCGAACGGTACGCGGTCATCTTGGCTCAACGGTCACCACTACAACGGATGCAAAACCGGCAGCGAAATTCTTGCCAACGCGGCATACTGCGATCGGCTCAGGCCTGTCTGAACCGCTCCATGATAAAAGGATGAAACCCCATGAAAGCACTTGCCGCATTTGCATTTGCCGCTGCCACGCTCGCCGTTGCAGCACCCGCCTCGGCCCAGTTCGCCAAAGCTGAAGACGCCATCAAGTACCGCCAGAGCGCGCTGTTTGTGATGGGCCAGCACTTTGGACGCATCGGCGCCATGGCCAACGGACGCGTGCCGTTCGACGCCAAGGCCGCCCAGGACAATGCAGATGTGGTGGCGCAGATGGCCAAGCTTCCATGGGCAGCCTTTGGCCCCGGCACCGACAAGGGCGCACCGACCAAGGCGCTGCCGGAAATCTGGACCGAGCAGGCGAAGTACAAGGAGCACTCCGACAAGCTGGAGGCCGAGTCGGTCAAGCTGGCTGCCGCTGCCAAGACCGGTAACCTCGACAACCTGAAGGCCGCCTTCGGTGCAGCCGCGGGCACGTGCAAGGCCTGCCACGACAGCTACCGCGCGAAATAGCGTACATCCCCCCCCTGAGCGGCTGCGCCGCTTACGCCTTCTCTCGAATCGCTGCATGATTCGGGAAGGGAGACGACCCCAGCGCGGCGGGGCGGCCCTTTCGCGGCGTCCACCCGCTTGGAGCTCGTCCGTTGCAGGCTTTGGCTATTAAATTGAGAGCTGGTAGTGTTTGCCGAGCAAGCGTGAAAGGCCGATTTCCTCTGGAGTCGGCCTTTGTCGTTCACAGGCTGCAGATGCTCAGGTCTCAGCCAGCAACTTCTCGATGAGCAGGTGCAGCTCGGAGAAGTTGGGCGTACCCACATAGGTCTTCACGATCTCGCCGCGCTTGTTGACGATGAAGGTCGAGGGGGTCAGGCGCACATCGCCCCAGGCCTTGGCCACGTTGCCGGTGTTGTCGATGGCCACCTTGAAGGGCAGCTTGCGAGTTTCGGCAAAGTTGACGACGTAACTGGGCGGGTCGTAGCTCATGGCCACGGCCAGCGTCTCAAAGCCCCTGGTGTGGTACTTGTTGTATGTCTCCACGATCTCGGGCATCTCGGCCACGCAGGTGACGCAGCTGGTGGCCCAGAAATTCACCAGCGTCACCTTGCCGCGCAGGTCGGCCGTGCTCTTGCTCGATCCGTCCAGCAGCACAAATGTGGAATCGGGTGCCGGCGCGCGGCCCGTGTCGAGGTACACGTAGGCTCCGATGGCTGCAAACGCCGCCACTGCCACCCCTGCCGCCCACTTCTTGATCGCCATGATTTTCCCCGTTGATGCATTGCCTGCGTCGATCCCGCCGAACGGGCTGCCATTGTGCCGGACCGAGCAATGGCAGTACCCCGCGCAGCCACCTGCAGTGGGCCGCGCACCAGTGGTGGAGTGGCCGCCTGCGCGAAAGTTCTTGCCGGTAGCGCGGCGGGCGCATGCAGGCCAGCGGAGTCTGCCATCCCCCGTACTGTCGCGCCCTTGCGTTTTGGCGCTGCACGGCCAGCACGCCCGGTGCGAGGTGCCGATAATCGCACCATGAACTGGACCTTGACTGCGGCCGCTGCCGCCCTGCTGGTGAGCGGCTGCAGCCCAGCCCTGAACTGGCGTACGGTGCCGCTGCCCGAAGCGGCCCTCACCATCACCCTCCCATGCAAACCCGACCAGGCCGTGCGGCAGGTCGAACTGGCCGGTTCTTCCGTAGAGCTGGCCATGGCGGGTTGCGATGCTGATGGCGCCACGTTCGCCGTGTCGCACGCTGCATTGGCCGACCCTGCCGTGGTGGGCGCAGCGCTCACGCACTGGCGCGCTGCTGTGCTCGCCAACCTCGGGCCCGGCGCTGCGGCAGCGGCGGTCGATGTACCGTACACGCCCCAGGGTGTACTCCCGGTGCCGCAATCGCTGCGTACCACCATGCAGGGGCAGCGTGCTGACGGCAGCGCGGTCACGGCGCAAGGCGTGTGGTTTGCCCGCGCGGTGGGCCCGCAGGTGCGGCTGTACCACGCAGTGGTCTACACGGCAAAGCCCCGACCCGAGGTCGCAGACCAGTTCTTCTCGGGTCTGGCGCTGCAATGACACATGGCGACAGCGTTTTGCCCCGGCGTACGGCCGTGGTGGTCTTCCTCGCGTTTGCGTTCGCATATTTTTTGTCGGCGCTGGTGCGCGCTGTGACGGCCACGCTGGCCCCTACGCTGGCGCAGGAGTTTTCGTTACAGGCCGCCGACCTTGGGCTGCTGGCGGGTGGGTACTTCCTGGGGTTTGCCGCCATGCAGCTGCCGCTGGGCACGTGGCTGGACCGGCATGGCCCGCGCAAGGTGGCACTGGCATTTCTGGGCGTTGCGGTGGTGGGTAGCCTGGTGTTCTCGGTCGCGACGGGGTTCTCGGGACTGCTGGCGGGACGGGTGCTGTGCGGCGCGGGTGTCAGCGCCTGCCTGATGGCCCCGCTGACGGGGTACCGGCGCTGGCTCACGCCGACGGCGCAGATGCGCGCCAACTCGTGGATGCTGATGACCGGCTCGCTGGGCATGGTCGCGTCCACGTTGCCGGTGCAGTGGGCCTTGCCGGTGCTCGGCTGGCGGCCGATGTTCTGGGCGCTGGCCGTGCTCATTGCGGTATCGATGGTGGTGATCGCGATCTGGGTGCCCACGTGGGGCAGCGCTGCGGCATCCCGAACACCGTCGGCTGGGCAGCCGCCTGACGCTGGGACGCCACTGGTCGCCAAAGGCTACGGCATGGTCTGGCGCCACGCCTACTTCCGGCGCCTGGCGCCGCTCGGGTTTTTTGTCTACGGCGGCATGGTCGCCATGCAGACACTGTGGGCTGGCCCATGGATGCAGCGCGTGGCAGGCTACACGCCACTGGAGTCGGCCACCGGACTGTTCTGGATCAATGTGTCGATGCTGTGCACCTTCTGGATCTGGGGCATGGTCAACCCGTGGCTGCTGCGCAAGGGCTACGGGCCCGACCGGCTGATGACCCTGGGGCTGCCGCTGTGCCTGGTCGTACTGCTGGGCATCATCGTGGCCGGGCCGGCCGCGGGCGGTGGAGCATGGGCGTTGTTTTGCGTGTCGTGCACGTTTGTATCGCTGTCCCAGCCGGCGGTGGCCATGGCGTTCGAGCAGGCACTCGCAGGGCGCGCACTGTCGGCCTACAACCTCGTGATCTTTGCAGGGGTGTTTGTGGTGCAGTGGGGCATCGGCCTGGCGGTGGATGCGTTTGCTGCGGCGGGCCTTGCCACCGTGCCGTCATTCCAGGCCGCCATGGCTGTGTACCTCGCCTGCAACGCCGGAGCCTACGCGTGGTTCCTGCTCAAGGGGCAGCGCCATAATGCAGGCCAAACCCCCGCACCATGAGCAGCCCCACCAGCATCCTTCTCATTGCCCACGCACCCCTGGCTCACGCCCTGCGCGAATGCGCGCTGCATGTGTTCCCAGACTGTGGCGACAGCGTACTGGCGCTGGATGTGCCCCCCAGCGAACGCCCTGAAGACTCGCTGGCACGGGCCCGTGTCCTGCTGTCGCAATCCGGCCAGGACACCACGCTGGTGCTGACCGACGTGTTTGGCGCCACCCCGTGCAACGTGGCGCAGCGCCTGGTGGAGGGCGTGCGGTCGCGCGTGGTGAGCGGCGTCAACCTGCCGATGCTGCTGCGGGCCGTGAGCTACCGCAGCGAGCCGCTGGATTCGGTGGTGACGCGCGCGGTGGTGGGGGGAACGCAAGGCGTGATGCAGGTGGCCATCTCTGCACCGCAAAACCAGAATCGTCGAAACAACGCCCATGATCAAGACCCGTATCACCATCAGCAATAGGCTGGGCCTGCATGCCCGCGCGTCTGCCAAACTGACCAAGCTGGCCGGCAGCTTCCCGTGCGATGTTTTCATGAGCCGTGGAGAGCGCCGCATCAATGCCAAGAGCATCATGGGCGTGATGATGCTGGCCGCCGGACTGGGCAGCGAGGTGGAGCTGGAAACCAGCGGCGACCGCGAGCAGGAAGCCATGGACGCGCTGCTGGCCCTGATCAACGACAAGTTCGGCGAAGGCGAGTGAATGAACAGGGCCCCCACGGTCGCGCACTGCGTGTCGCTCCCTGCCCCCCAGGGGGTCCAGCCCGCCTTCGGGCGGCCGGGCGGCGGGCTGAGATGGCCCCCACGGTCGCGCACTGCGTGTCGCTCCCTGCCCCCCGAGGGGGCCCAGCCCGCCTTCGGGCGGCCGGGCGGCGGGCTGAGATGGCCCCCGCGGTCGCGCACTGCGTGTCGGTCCCTGCCCCGCGAGGGGGGGGCAGCTCGCCTTCGGACGGCCGGGTGGCGGGCTGAGGCTGCCGCGGTCGGGCCTTTGTATCGGATCGCACCCCCATGACTTTCTCCGTCCATGGTCTTGCAGTCGCCCGCGGCATCGCCATCGGGCGTGCCGTGCTGGTCGCGTCCAGCCGCATGGACGTGGCGCACTACTTCGTCAAGCCCGAACAGGTCGAAGGCGAGATTGAGCGCGTGCGCAACGGCCGCAACGCCGTGGTGGAAGAACTCCAGCGCCTGCAGGCCGACATGCCCGCCGATGCGCCGCACGAGCTGACCGCGCTGCTGGACGTGCACTTGATGCTGCTGCAGGACGAGGCCCTGACGGGCGGCGTCAAGCACTGGATCACCGAGCGCCTGTACAACGCCGAATGGGCGCTGACCACACAGCTCGAAGTGATCGCGCGCCAGTTCGACGAGATGGAGGATGAGTACCTGCGCGAGCGCAAGGCCGACCTGGAACAGGTGGTCGAGCGCGTGCTGCGCCACATGAAGGGCGTGGCCAGCCCCGTGGCGCCACCCGCCAGCAGCCCGCGGCGCAAGACCCAGCAGGATTTGCTGCTCGACGACACCGTGGATGTGCCGCTGGTACTGGTGGCGCACGACCTGTCGCCCGCCGACATGCTGCAGTTCAAGCAGAGCGTGTTTGCCGGCTTTGTGACCGATGTGGGTGGCAAGACATCGCACACCGCCATCGTGGCGCGCAGCATGGACATCCCGGCCGTGGTGGGTGCGCGCAGTGCCAGCCAGCTGGTGCGCCAGGACGACTGGATCATCATCGACGGTGATGCGGGCGTGATCATCGTCGACCCCTCGCCCATCATCCTGGCCGAGTACGGCTTTCGCCAGCGCCAGGTGGAGCTGGAGCGCGAACGCCTGGCCCGCCTGCGCCACACCCCCGCCATCACGCTGGACGGCCACCGCATCGAACTGCTGGCCAACATCGAGCAGCCCGGCGATGCGCCCGCGGCGGTGCGGGCCGGCGCTGTAGGCGTGGGCCTGTTCCGCAGCGAATTTTTGTTCATGGGCCGCAGCGGTAACCTGCCAGGCGAAGACGAGCAGTACCGTGCCTACCGCGAGGCGCTGGACGGCATGGAAGGCATGCCGGTCACCATCCGGACCATCGACGTGGGTGCCGACAAGCCGCTGGACCACAAGGCGCACAAGGACAACTACCTCAACCCTGCACTGGGCCTGCGCGCCATCCGCTGGAGCCTGGCCGACCCGGCGATGTTCCGCACGCAGCTGCGTGCCGTGCTGCGCGCTGCGGCGCACGGCAAGGTCAATCTGCTGTTTCCGATGCTGGCGCACACGCACGAGATCCAGCAGACGCTGGCCCAGGTGGATCTGGCCCGGGCTGAACTCGATGCCCGTGGCGAGGCCTATGGCCCGGTGCAGCTGGGCGCGATGATCGAGGTGCCCGCTGCGGCGCTCATGGTGCGCACCTTCCTGAAGTACTTCGATTTCCTGTCCATCGGCACCAACGACCTGATCCAGTACACGCTGGCCATCGACCGTGCAGACGAGGCCGTGGCCCACCTGTACAACCCGCTGCATCCCGCCGTGCTGCGCCTGGTGGCCGATGTGATTGCGGAGGGTGAGCGCCAGGGCAAGAGCGTGTGTGTGTGCGGCGAAACGGCGGGCGATGTGAGCATGACGCGCCTGCTGCTCGGCCTGGGCCTGCGCAGCTTCTCGATGCACCCGGCACAGATCCTGGCCGTCAAGCAGGAGGTCCTGCGCGCCGACACCCGCAAGCTGGCGCCCTGGGCCCAGCTGGTGCTGGACAGCGAAGAGCCCGTCGCCACCGGGCAGTGATCTTCGATACAATCAAAATTGATAGCATCATAGGCAAATAAATAAAGGACTACAGCCTGTTTTGATGCATAAATGGCCCCGCAGGCCCGATTTGGCACTGTGGCGGACGCCTGTGTTCAGCGGGCCCGCATTCCCATCACCGCCGCGCTGATGATCATCACGGTGGCGAGCATGATGCTGGGGCTGAAGCTGCGGCCGCTCACCACCATCAGCAGTGCCGTGGATGCCAGTGGTGTGATGTAGCTCAGGATGCCGATCTGCCGCGGATCGCCCAGCTTGAGCGCCTTGTCCCACAGGAAGAACGCGCCGCCCAGCGGCCCCAGCCCCAGCACCGCCAGCAGCAACCAGTCGCGCGCCTGGAGCGTTACCGCAGGCTCCAGCAGCGCGTGGCACAGCAAGGACAGCACGCCCGACACCAGCCCGAACAGGCCAATCGCCGTGGTCGGAAACGCCGGCACGCGCTTGGTCAGCAGCGAGTAGGTGGCCCAGATGAACGCAGCCGCGAGCGCAGGCAGGTAGCCCCAGGCCAGCGTACCGCTGAGCTCGCGGCCGCCGACGATGGCAATGGCGGCCCCGCCAAAGCCCAGCACCGCCGCCAGCACATGCGGCAGGCGAAGCCGCACACCAGGCAGCACCCATGGCGACAGCACCACGATGAAAAGCGGCCACAGGTAGTTGACGAGGTTGGCCTCCACCGCAGGCGCGTGGCGCAGTGCAATGAACAGCAGGAAGTGGTACGCGAACAGCCCGTACACGCCCAGTGCCAGTGTGCGCAGCGGCACCCGCCACTGGGTGGGGTCGCGCAGCACGAACGGCCACGCCGGGATGCTTCCGATGATGAGCGCAATGCCTGTCAGCAGGAACGGTGGCACATGCGTGAGCGATACGCCCAGTGCCGCGAGGGATGCCCACAGCGCAATGGCGCCCAGGGCGTAGAGATTGGCTTGCATCCGTCGAATGTAAGGCGGTGCATCGTCGCGCAACGATGGTCTGCCATCGTGTGCGCATGGTCTGGTGCAAATGAATGCGCCGCTAGCCGACGCGCTTGGCTGCGCCTGCGTTCAGCCCCTGCGGCTGTCAGCCCGCGCTGCGGCGCAGTGCGGCCGTCAGTGCCGATGGCGAGCGGTAGCCCGTGCGGTGCGCCACATCCGCCACCGCCATCCCCGTGGCCCGCAGCAGCCGCGCGTGCGCTAGGCGCTGTTGGCGCAGCCAGGCGATGGCGCCCATGCCCCGTTCTTCGCGGCAGCGTGCCGCAAACTGGCTGGGGCTCAGGTGGACTTGCGCCGCCAGAGCGGCCACGGTGAGGTCCTCATGCCAGTGCGCTGCAGCCCACTGCTGCAGCGCGGGCCAGTCAATCGGGCGGCGGCGCGAGGCAGCGGTGCAAGGTGTGGCATCGGCGGCATTCCCCAGCCAGGCCTCAAGAAGAAGGGCAGGGCCATGTGCCTGTGCCAGCGGAAGGCGCAGCTCCAGCGCGCTGGCAAGGTAGCGCGCCAGCGGCAGGGCACCCGCTGGCAACGCGTCTGCAGCGCCCGCTGCGCACTGCCGCCAGTCGGGTTGGGCGCTGTCGAGCACCAGGCAGGTGCTGCCGCCACGGGATTCAAAATCATGCCGGTCGCCGGGAGCGATGATGCAGCCGCGACCGGCCTCGACGCGCAGGCCGCGGCCTGCCACCTCCAGGTCGAGCGTGCCCGAAAGGCCCAGAAGGATCTGGAAATGGTCGTGCCTGTGGCTGCCGGGAGACGCGCCATAGCGCCGCAGCGAAAGCTGGTTGGCCGACTTTCCTGTGCCCTGCATGTCGCTGCGCTGCAGGCGGTGTTACACGCCCGCGGCGTGGGCCTGCTGGTCGGCGTGATAGCTGCTGCGCACCATGGCGCCCACGGCGGCATGGGAAAAGCCCATCTTGTAGGCCTCTTCCTCGAACATCTTGAAGGTGTCGGGATGCACGTAGCGGCGCACCGGCAGGTGGCTGTTGCTGGGGGCCAGGTACTGGCCGATGGTCAGCATGTCGATGTTGTGGGCGCGCATGTCGCGCATCACCTGCAAGATCTCTTCGTCGGTTTCGCCCAGGCCCACCATGATGCCGCTCTTGGTCGGCACGCTGGGGTGCAGCGCCTTGAACTTCTTGAGCAGGTTCAGGCTGAACTGGTAGTCGGAGCCAGGCCGCGCTTCCTTGTAGAGGCGCGGCGCGGTTTCCAGGTTGTGGTTCATCACATCGGGCGGTGCGGCCTTCAGGATTTCGAGCGCGCGGTCATCACGGCCGCGGAAGTCGGGCACCAGGATTTCGATCTGCGTCTGCGGAGACAGCGCGCGGATGTTCTGGATACATTCCACAAAGTGGCCGCTGCCGCCGTCGCGCAAATCGTCGCGGTCCACGCTGGTGATCACCACGTACTTGAGCTTGAGCGCGGCAATGGTCTTGGCCAGGTTCAGCGGCTCGTCCTTGTCGAGCGGGTCGGGGCGGCCATGGCCCACGTCGCAGAACGGGCAGCGCCGCGTGCACTTGTCGCCCATGATCATGAACGTGGCTGTTCCCTTGCCAAAGCACTCGCCGATGTTGGGGCACGAGGCCTCCTCGCACACCGTGTGCAGCTTGTGCTCGCGCAGGATCTCCTTGATCTCGTAGAAGCGCGTGGTGGGCGAGCCCGCCTTCACGCGAATCCAGTCGGGCTTCTTGAGCACTTCGCCCTGCTCCACCTTGATCGGAATGCGCGACAGCTTGGCCGCAGCTTTCTGCTTGGCAAGCGGGTTGTAGGTTTCGGTGGACTGCGCTTCGCGGACGACTTCAGGGGTGCTCATGGCGTTTGGGCGGTTCAGGGGGCGAGCCGGATGCTGAGCTGCTGGCCCAGCAACTGTGCGGCGTCTTCCCAGGTGGTGTGGACCCCGATTGTAGAAAGGTCGACCGTCTGCAAACCTGCGTAGCCGCAAGGGTTGATGCGGCCGAATGGGGAGAGGTCCATGTCCACGTTGAGTGCCACCCCGTGGTAGGTGCAGTGGCGGCTGACCTTGATGCCCAGCGCGGCAATCTTTCCCAGCCCGGTGAAGTCGGGCACGGGCGGGGCAGTGCCTTCGCGTTTCTGGGGGCGCTGCGGCAGCAGGGCGTGGCTGTACGGGTCGTCCAGGCGCACATAGATTCCGGGCGCGCCTGCCACCCGGTGGCCCGTCACGCCAAATTCCGCCAGCGTGCGGATGACCGCTTCTTCGACGCGGTAGACGTATTCCTTGACGAAATACCCCGCCCGCTGAAGATCGATCAGCGGGTACGCCACCACCTGCCCGGGGCCATGGTAAGTGACCTGCCCGCCGCGGTTGGTAGCCACCACCGGGGTGGTGCCCGGGTCCAGCAGGTGATCGCTCTTGCCCGCCACGCCTTGGGTGTAAAGACCGTCGTGCTCGCAGATCCAGATCGCGTCTGGCGTGTCGCCGGTGCGCGCCGCAGTGAAATCCTGCATGGCCTGCAGTGTGGCCGCGTAGTCGGCACGGCCCAGCGTCTGGATGGGTATGGTCATGTCATGTTCTCGGGCGGGACGCCATGGAGAGGCTCATGTCGGTGCAATACGTGTTGCGTTTGCGATCGGACGAAGCGCGCAAACATCAGGGATGTGGCACTGTCAGAGAACGACCTTGACCATCGGGTGCGAGGAAAGCGCGCGGTACAGGTCGTCGAGCTGTTCGCGGCTGGTGGCGGTGATGGTGATGGTCACGCCAAGGTAATTGCCGGCCCGGCTGTCCCGCAATTCGATGGTGCTGGCATCAAAGGTGGGGTCGAACTGGCGTGCGAGCTCGGTGACTGCCTGCACGAATCCGTCGACTTTCGCCCCCATGACCTTGATGGGAAAGCGCGATGGGTATTCGATCAGCGATTCTTTGCGTGGATCGGAGACGGTCTTGTCCAGTCCGTTGGAGTGCGGTTTCTCTGTGGATGTCATGTTGTGTCGGTTCTGGCGAGTGCTTCTGATTCGGTAGCGCCCAACGGCGTCCATTGTGCGCCAGCGGGCCGTGCAGGGTGCATGGCGTAGCCGTGCAGTGGTGCAAAACGGAGCTCGGCGCGCAACCCCCGGGTGACACCGCATCGTTGGCGCATCACCACATTGGGGCAGGCATGCAGCCAGCTTTCGCAGGACTGGTGCGGTGTTTTTGTCTACCCGCACGGGTTTTTACTTATAATTAGAGGCTTTGTGAAAATTGCAGTCTCTAACGCGGGCGTCGTTCATCCATGAAAAACATCCCGTCCGAGGCTGAAATTGAGGACGAAGAATCCGACTTCAAGCCCTTGACGGCCCAGGAGGCGCAGGAGTGGCGCCGCAGGCATCCTCCGGTTTCCGTCTGGAAAGTGGTTGTGGGTCAGGCTCTGGTGGGGTTGCTGGTGGCGTTGGCGGCATGGCTGCTGACTGGCCGGGCCTCGGCGGGCTGGTCAGCCGGTTACGGCGCGTTGGCGGTGGTTGTTCCGGCGGGGCTGTTTGCCCGTGGAGTGCTTCGGCAGAAGGCCACGCCAGACCCGCGGGCGGCGATGGCAGGGTTCTTTGGCTGGGAAATCGCCAAGATCGTATTGACGGTGGCGCTGCTTGCAGCGGCACCCCGGCTGGTGCCGGACTTGAGCTGGCTCGCCTTGCTTGCGGGCATGGTGGTCACGATGAAAACGTATTGGGTCGCACTCATGGTGCGCCCCGGTGTCCGAAAAACCGATTGATAAAGAGAAGAGTTGTCCGATGGCCGCAGAAGCGCACGCTCCGACTGCAAGTGAATACATCGTTCACCACCTGCAGCATCTTCAAAACGTCAAGCAGACCAAGATCGTCGATTTTTCGGTGATCAACTATGACTCGGTGATCGTCGGCCTGTTCCTGGGCGTGCTCACGGTGCTCATCCTGTGGAGCGCCGCGCGCAAGGCCACGTCCGGTGTGCCCGGCCGTTTCCAGGCCGCCGTGGAGATGCTCGTTGAGATGGTGGACAACCAGGCCAAGGCCAACATCCCCAGCGCTGAAAGCCGCAAGTTCATCGCGCCCCTGGGCCTCACGGTGTTTGTCTGGATCTTCCTGATGAACTTCATGGACATGTTGCCCGTGGATCTGCTGCCCTCCATCTGGGCCAAGATCTATGGCGCTGCCGGCCATGATCCCCATGACGCCTACCTGCGCGTGGTGCCCACGGCCGACCTCTCCACCACCCTGGGCCTTGCCTTTGCCGTCTTGCTGCTGCGCTTCTGGTACAGCGTGAAGATCAAGGGCGCCGGGGGCTGGGCTCACGAACTCGTTTCCGCGCCTTTTGGCACCAGCAAGAATCCCATTTTTGCCCTGATTCTGGGCGTGGTGAACCTGCTGATGCAGATCATTGAATATGTGGCCAACACCGTCTCCCATGGCATGCGGTTGTTCGGCAACATGTACGCTGGCGAACTGGTGTTCATGCTGATTGCCCTGATGGGTGGTGCAGCTGCGCTGTCGCTGTCGGGTGTGCTGCTGCCAGTGGGCCATGTGATTGCAGGCACCATCTGGACGCTGTTCCACATTCTGGTGATCACGCTGCAGGCATTCATCTTCATGATGCTTGCACTGATTTACCTCGGTCAGGCGCACAACGCGCACTAAGTTTCCCTTTCGTTTTTTCTTTCCTCAACTTTTCTTTTTAACTCAGGAGTCATCATGGAAAACATTCTCGGTCTCGTCGCTCTGGCTTGTGGTCTGATCGTTGGTCTGGGCGCTATCGGCGCTTCCATCGGTATCGCACTGATGGGTGGCAAGTACCTCGAATCTTCGGCACGCCAGCCTGAACTGATCAACGAACTGCAAACCAAGATGTTCATCTTGGCCGGTCTGATCGACGCTGCGTTCCTGATCGGTGTGGCCATCGCTCTGCTGTTCGCATTCGCCAACCCCTTCGTGTCCACGTTCTTGGCCAACCTGCCCAAGTAAGCCCCGTTCAACGCCACTCTAGAAAGGTGTTGCCGTGAGTATCAACGCGACCCTGTTCGTTCAGGCCATCGTTTTCCTGATCCTGGTGTGGTTCACGATGAAATTCGTGTGGCCCCCGATCGCGAAGGCGTTGGATGAACGGGCCCTGAAAATCGCCGAAGGCCTCGCTGCTGCCGATCGTGCCAAGTCTGAACTGACCGCTGCCAACCAGCGCGTCGAGAAGGAATTGTCACAGGCACGCAACGAAACGGCCTCGCGTCTTGCGGACGCCGACCGCCGTGCCCAGGCCATCATCGAAGAGGCCAAGGCACGTGCGACCGAAGAAGGCAACAAGATTGTTGCTGCTGCCCGCGCTGAAGCCGAGCAGCAATCCGTGCAAGCCCGCGAAGCCCTGCGTGAGCAGGTTGCAGCATTGGCCGTCAAGGGTGCCGAGCAGATTCTCCGCAAGGAAGTCAACGCCGGCGTTCATGCCGACCTGCTCAATCGCCTGAAGACCGAGCTGTAAGGGGACACACATGGCTGAACTCGCCACCATTGCCCGCCCTTACGCTGATGCCTTGTTCAAGGCTTCCACCGCGGGCGCGGGCGTCGACCTGGGCAGCACCGCTGCCTGGCTGGACGAACTGGCGGCGATTGCCGCCAACCCCCAGCTGCGTCAGCTGGCGGACAACCCGAAAGTGACGGCGGACGAGGTCTATGCCGTGGTTACTGGTGTTGCCCGTTCGGCGCTGCCTGATACGGCCAAAAACTTCCTGCGCACAGTCATCGACAACGGACGCATCAACGCGCTCCCGGAAGTGGCTTCGCAGTTTCGTGCCCTCGTGAATCGTCGCAACGGATCTTCGGATGCCGTGGTCTACAGTGCTTTCCCCGTGGAAGCGGCTGCCCTGGCGGATGTGAGCTCGGCGCTGGAGAAGCGTTTTGGACGCAAGCTCAACCTGTCGGTCCAGCTGGACGAGTCGCTGATTGGCGGCATTCGCGTAGTGGTGGGTGACGAGGTGCTGGACACTTCGGTCAAGGCCCGTCTTGAACAAATGAAAGCGGCCCTCACTGCGTAACGCGCGGCGAGGTCTCAGCTCAACAAAGAAAGAAGGAAAGAGTCATGCAACTCAATCCCGCAGAAATTTCTGAACTCATCAAGAGCCGTATCGAAGGTCTGGCAGCCAGCAGCGACATCCGCAATCAGGGCACCGTGGTGTCCGTGTCTGACGGTATCGTGCGCGTTCATGGCCTGTCTGACGTGATGCAAGGCGAAATGCTGGAGTTCCCGGCAACGAAGGATGGTCAGCCCTCCTACGGCCTGGCCCTGAACCTCGAGCGCGACTCCGTGGGCGCCGTGATTCTGGGCGAGTACGAGCACATCTCCGAAGGTGACACCGTCAAGTGCACGGGCCGCATTCTGGAAGTGCCCGTCGGCCCCGAACTGATCGGCCGCGTGGTGAATGCACTGGGCCAGCCTATCGACGGTAAGGGTCCCATCAACGCCAAGCTCACCGACGTGATCGAAAAGGTCGCACCGGGCGTGATCGCCCGTAAATCGGTGGACCAGCCCCTGCAGACCGGCCTGAAGTCCATCGACTCGATGGTCCCTGTGGGCCGCGGCCAGCGCGAACTGATCATCGGTGACCGCCAGACCGGCAAGACGGCTGTCGCGATCGACGCCATCATTGCCCAGAAGGGCCAGGGCGTGACCTGTATCT
>LNEG01000185.1 GCA_001464865.1 Burkholderiales bacterium Ga0074133 | reverse complement strand
ACGCCTGCGATGCCGGTGCGCTCGTAGGTCAGCAGGTACTTGGCGTACGTCCAGCCCTTGTTTTCCTCGCCCACCAGGTTTTCTACCGGCACCTTCACGTCGGTGAAGAACACCTCGTTAACTTCCTTGTCGCCATCGAGCGTGCGGATGGGGCGCAGCTCCACGCCGGGCGAATTCATGTCCACCAGCAGGAAGCTGATGCCCGACTGCGCCTTGGCCTCGCGGTCGGTGCGCACCAGGCAGAAGATCATGTTGGCGTGCTGGCCCTGGGTGGTCCAGGTCTTCTGGCCGTTGACGATGTAGTGGTCACCCTGGCGCACTGCCGTGGTCTTGACCGAAGCCAGGTCCGAGCCCGCACCGGGTTCGGAGTAGCCCTGGCACCACCAGTCCTCACCGCTCAGGATGCGCGGCAGCCAGTATTTTTTTTGCGCCTCATTGCCAAACTTGATGAGCACCGGGCCCAGCATGTTCACGCCAAAGGGCACGATGCGCGGGCCACCGGCCAGCGCGCATTCGGTGTCGAAAATGAACTTTTCGACCGCGCCCCAGCCCGGGCCGCCATAGGCCTCGGGCCAGTGGTTGGCCAGCCAGCCGCGCTCGTTGAGGATGGCGTGCCACTCGTCCTGGTCGGCCTTGGACAGGCGCTGCCCGGCCTTGACTTTGGTGGCGATGCGTGCGGGCAACTTGGCTTTCAAGAAAGCCTGCACCTCGGCGCGGAAGGCTTCTTCTTGGGGAGTGAAATTCAGGTCCATATCGGGTCGCTTGCAGTTCGGGGTTCGGTGGCGTCGCGTGAGTTCAGAAGATTTCGAATAAACCCGCAGCACCCATGCCACCGGCAATGCACATGGTCACCACGCCGTACTTGGCCTTGCGGCGGCGGCCTTCGAGCAGCAGGTGGCCCACCAGGCGGGCACCGGTCATGCCAAAGGGATGGCCGATGGCAATCGCGCCGCCGTTCACGTTCAGCCGCTCGGACGGAATGCCCAGGCGGCGCTGGCAGTACAGGGCCTGCGAGGCAAAGGCCTCGTTCATCTCCCACAGGTCAATGTCCTGCACCGTGAGGCCGTGGCGCGCTAGCAGCTTGGGCACGGCAAACACGGGGCCAATGCCCATCTCGTCGGGCTCGCAGCCGGCCACCGCAAAGCCGCGGAACGCGCCCAGCGGCTGCAGACCACGGCGCTCGGCCTCCTTGGCCTCCATCAGCACGCAGGCACTCGACCCATCCGACAGTTGCGATGCATTGCCCGCCGTGATGAACTGGCCCGGGCCCTTCACGGGCTCGAGCTTGGCCAGGCCTTCCAGCGTGGTGCTCGCGCGGTTGCAGTTGTCGTGCGTGGCCGTGACGTCGCGGTACGTGACCTCACCGGTCTCCTTGTTCTTGTCCATCATGCGCGTGGCGCAGGGCACGATTTCGTCGGCAAACACGCCGCCCTGCTGTGCGGCAGCAGTGCGCTGCTGGCTTTGCAGCGAGAACGCGTCCTGGTCTTCGCGGCTGATGCCGTAGCGGTGGGCCACGATGTCGGCCGTGTCGATCATGGCCATGTAGAGGTCGGGCTTGCGCTCCTGCAGCCAGGGGTCGATGTCTGCCGGGTTGCCTGCGCGGATGGCCGAGATGCTTTCCACCCCGCCCGCCACCATCGCAGGCACGCCTTCGGCCACGATGCGGCCCGCCGCAATCGCCACCGACTGCAGGCCCGATGCGCAAAAGCGGCTGGCCACCATGCCCGCCACCGACAGGGGCAGGCCCGCGCGCAGCGCCGTCTGGCGGCCGATGTTCTTGCCGGTGATGCCTTCGGGGTAGCCGCAGCCCATCACCAGGTCTTCGATCAGCTCCGGGTCGATACCCGAGCGCTCGACCGCCGCCTTGACGGAAAAGGCCGCCAGCTGCGGGCCGGGCGTGGCGTTGAATTCGCCCCGGTGCGACTTGGTCAGCGGGGTGCGGGCGGTGGAAACGATGACGGCTTCACGCATGATTTGCTCCTGATTTGATAGCTAACAGGGATGGATTTGATTGGACTTGAGGCAGAAATCGCTCAAAAAAGAGCTTTGGAGTCGTGCGGCGCTGCCCGGGGCCGATGGATTCGGATGGGGCCCACCGGCGCCCCCCCCTGCGCACGTTCGGGCTGAGCGTGTCGAGGCCTTGCGCAGCGCTTCCACCGGCCCCGCGTGCGCAGGCGCGGTCATGCCGCCTTGTTCAGGCTGTCGAAGTTGCGCCCCTCGGCCACCAGCTTTTCCAGCAGCGGCGCGGGCTGCCAGAACAGCGGGTCTTCCTGGGCAAACTCGCGGATGTCGGCCAGCACTTGGGACAGGCCCGCCATGTCGGCCCACTTCATGGGGCCGCCGCGGTGGCGCGGAAAGCCGTAGCCCGCGACAAAGGTCACGTCCACATCCAGCGGGCGCAGGGCAATGCCTTCGGCCACCACCCTGGCCCCTTCGTTGACCATGGCGGCCATGTAGCGCCGCATGATCTCGTCGGCGCTGAAGCTGCGGGGCGTGACGCCTTTCTTTGCACGTTCGGCGTCCACGATGGCCAGCACTTCCGGGTCAGGCTGACCCACGCGGGCACCGTCGGGGTACAGGTAGAACCCGCGCCCGGTCTTCTGACCAAACCAGCCGCGTTCGCAGATGCGGTCGGCAATTTCCACGTAGCGGGCTTTCGGGTCACGCGTGGCGGCGCGGCGCTTGCGCGTGGCCCAGCCAATGTCGCCACCGGCCAGGTCCGTCACCTGGAAGGGGCCCATGGCAAAGCCGAAGCCGCGCACCGCAGCGTCGATCTCGTAGGGGCTGGCACCGTCTTCCAGCAGGTAGTCGGCCGCCTGCTTGTACACAGCCAGGATGCGGTTGCCGATGAAGCCGTCGCACACGCCGGCGCGCACGGGCACCTTCTTGAGCTTCTTGGCCAGTTCAAACGCCGTAGCCACCACGTCGGGCGCCACCTGGGCGGGCACCACGATCTCCAGCAGCTTCATGATGTTGGCGGGGCTGAAGAAGTGCAGGCCGATCACGTCCTGCGGGCGGCTGGTGGATGCTGCAATGGCGTCGATGTTGAGGTACGACGTGTTGGTGGCCAGCACGGCACCGGGCTTGCACACGCGGTCCAGCTCGCGGAACACGGCCTTTTTGACCTCGATGTCTTCAAACACGGCCTCGATCACGAGATCGACCTGGGCGATGTCGGCGTAGTCGGTGCTGCCGGTGTAGCGCGCCATCACGGCGGCCTGGGCTGCGTCGGTCATGCGGCCCTTGGCCACCAGGCCGTTGTAGACCTTTTCCACATTGGCGCGGCCTCGGGCGAGGGCCTGCGCATCGCGCTCGATCATGGTCACGGGCAGGCCCGCATCCAGCGCGGCCACGGCAATGCCGGCGCCCATGGTGCCGCCGCCGATGACGGCAATGCTGCCCACCGGGCGTGGCTGTGCGGCCTGGGCTTCGGGCACCTTGACGACCTCGCGCTCGGCAAAGAAGGCATGGATGAGGCCGGCGCGCTGCGGGCTGTCCAGGCATTCCATGAACAGGGCACGCTCGCGGGCCATGCCGTCGTCAAACGGCAGCTGCACGGCGGCCTGCACGCATTCGATGATCTTGAGCGGCGAGAACAGGCCGCGCGACTTCTTGGCGGTCTCGGTGTTTTGCGCTTCGAGCCAAGCCAGTGCGACCTGCGGCTCGGCAATGACACGGTCGCGGGTGCGGCGCACGGGGGCGTTGGCTGCCAGCAGTTCGCGCACGTAGGTCAGGCCAGCAGCCAGCGGGTCGGCGCCCTCCACCAGCTGGTCAATCAGCCCTGCGTCCAGCGCGGCTTTGGCCTTGAGGTGCTGGCCACTGAGCATCATGGCCGTGGCGGCCTGCACACCCATCAGGCGCGGAGCGCGCTGCGTGCCGCCCGAGCCGGGCAGCAGGCCCAGGTTCACCTCGGGCAGGCCCAGCGTGGCGGCAGGCAGCGCCAGGCGGTAGTGGGCAGACAAAGCCACTTCCAGCCCGCCACCCAGCGCTGCGCCGTGCAGCACGGCCACCACGGGCTTGTCGCACCCTTCGATGGCGCGGCAGACCTCGGGCAGGATGGGCGCGACGGGCGGCTTGCCAAATTCGCGAATGTCCGCCCCGGCGATGAAGGCCTTGCCCGCCCCCACCAGCAGCACTGCCGCCACGGCGGCATCGGCCTGCGCCTGCTGCATGGCGGCCAGCAGGCCCTGGCGCACGGCAGCGCCCAGGGCGTTGACGGGTGGGTTGTCGATGGTGACGACCAGCACATCGCCCTGCAGCGCGGTAGTGACAACGGAAGATACGGGAATGGCGGCGCCCATGCGGGAAAGTCTCCTGGTCAAAGCTGTGTCAGTGGATTTCAGTCTGATTGTTGATGCGTGAAGTTATCTTGACAATTACATAGCCCATTGACAGACTGTCAAAGCCCTTTTGACAAACCCCCTGAAATCGGCCCTTTCACGCAGCCCCCGCCATGGAACTCACCTCCCTCACCGTGCTGGTCGACATCCTGGATGCCGGCAACCTCAGCCAGGCCGCACGCAACCTGAAGATGACGCGCGCCAACGTGAGCTACCACCTGCACCAGCTGGAAAAGTCGGTAGGCGTGCAGCTGGTGCGCCGCACCACGCGCCGGGTGGAGCCCACCGAGGTGGGTCTGCGCCTGTACGCGCACGGCCGCGCCATCCAGAACGAAATGCTGGCCGCGCGCGAAACCATTGCCACGCTGGGCCAGGGCCTGCAGGGCCGCGTGGGTCTGAGCGTGCCCAGCGGCTACGGGCAGATGGTGATGTCGGACTGGCTGATCGACTTCAAGCGGCTCTACCCCGGCATCGTGCTGGATGTGCGCTTTGAAAACCGGGTGGACGACCTGATCCGTGACGAGGTGGACATCGCCATCCGCGTGATGCCCGAGCCGCCCCCCACGCTGGTGGCACGCGACCTGGGCAGCGTGCGCTACATCGCCTGCGCATCCCGCGCCTACGCCGAGGCGCAGGGCCTGCCCCAGAGCTTTGACGCGCTGCAGGCCGCGCCCGTGATCACCTCGGGCGTGGTGGGCAAGCAGTTGCGCCTGCGCGGCTACCGCGGCGATGAGCGGGAGGAGGTGCTGCTGGAGCCCACCATCATCTCGGAGCACTTTCCGTTTCTGCGCCAGGGCATCCTGGCCGGGCTGGGCGTGGGGCTGGTGCCCGACTACGTGGTGCAGGACGCCGTGACCCGCGGCGAGGTGCTGACCACGCTGGACGACTGGCGCCTGAGCATCTTCGGCACACAGATGTTCATGCTGTACATGCCGGACCGCCACCAGACGCGCGCGGTGCGCACCTGCATTGAATACCTGCTGGGGCGCGCGCTGCCGGGGGCCACGGAAAACGGCGCGGTATCCGGCCAGGTACCGGCATGACCGCACGCTGACCCAGGGCCGGTGAATCGCCCAGCCGATGAGGCGGAGCGCGTCGAAGCCTCGCGGGGCGCTTCGGCCACCTCCGCGTGAACGGTCTCAAAGTTGCGCACGAAGGATGGCAGGCGCCCACCCGCCGACATCAACCGACATCAACCGGCAAGTGGGGGCCCCAGCGATTTTCAGTTCGGGCCCTTGAAGCTGCGTGTGCTGTACAGCTCCACCGGCAGCCGCCGCATCACGGGCAGACCGCTGGCAGCGTCTTTGGGCAGGGTCTCGATGTGGCTGAAGAACACATCTGCGTCCAGCACCCCGATGTCCAGCCGGCGCGACGCAGGCACGGCAGCCAGCGTCTTGTAGCCATCGCCGCCCGTGGCATTGAAGCTCAGCACAAACAGCTTGTACGTGCGGGCCGGGTCCAGGGGCCCCCAGGCGCCGGTGGCAGGGTTGCGCACTTCGATGGCGGTCACGCGCTCGCCCCGGGTGGCGGCGGCGTTCACGTCAAAGCGCAAGCCCCCGGTGTAAGGGTAAGGGCCGGTCGAGCCGCCCGGGCCATACACCGCCTCCAGGCCGTCTTCGAGCATGCCCTTGACCTCCTGCCCCGTGATGTCCAGGCGGAACAGCATGTTGCCGAAGGGCAGCACCTGGATGACCTGGGCGGCAGTGACCGTGCCCAGCAGCGGAATGCGCACACCCCCGCCGCTTTGCAGGCTGATGTCGGCTCCGCCGTATTTCTGGTTGGCCACGTCCAGGTAGGCCTGCGCCACCAGTTGCTGGATGTCGCCACCGCGCAGGCTCACGCTGCCTTCGGCGTTGCAGGCCGCGCTGGAGCGGCTGTAGTCCACCGACCCTACCCCGCCCGGCACGCGGCGCGAGCACAGCTCCTGGGGCACCACGGCCACCTGGGTGCGGTTGAAGACAGCCACACGGTCCTTGAAGGGCTGCAATGCGGCAGTGGCTGCTGTGGCCGGAGCCGTCACGCGCAGCACGCCGGTGGCAGCCAAGCTGGCCTGGATGGCCGTCTTTTCCGCTTCGGTGGCAGCCTTGCCGGCGATGGTGAAGTTGTCGCCAATCAGCACATGGGGCGTGCCTGCGCACTGGGTCACCTCGCCCCTGGCGTCGAAGCTGACCTTGAGCTCACCCACCACCTGGGCGTACTCCCACGCCTGCACGATGCACACGGGCTTGCCGTCCTTGTCGGTGGTACGGGTCGGGTAGGCGCCCGCGGGCGAACCCACACCAGCGGAGCGCAGAGCGTCAGGCCCCAGCAGGGTGTGCGAGTCGCCGCCCACCACCACGTCCACGCCCGACAGGCGCGCGGCCACCTGCCTGTCGTATTCATAGCCGATGTGGCTGAGCACGATGACCTTGTTGATGCCTTGGGCACGCAGTGCATCGATCTCGCGCTGGGCAGCCACCGTTTCGTCCTGGAAGGTGGTGTCTGCGTCGGGGCTGGACGATGCCCTGGTCTTTTGCGCAATGGTCAGGCCGACGATGCCCACCTTTTGGCCGTCGCGCTCCACCACCGTGGAGGGGCTGACATAGGCCGGTGCCCGCGATGCGTTGAGGGCCGAACCTCCACCGAACTGCACATTGGCGCTGAGCACGGGGGTCTTGCAGGTGCCCTTGCGCAGCAGGTCCAGAAAACCCTTGAGGCCCGCATCGCCCTTGTCGAACTCGTGGTTGCCGAGGGTGAAGGCATCAAAGCACACGGTGTTCATCAACGCGGCATCGGCCTCGCCGTCAGCCCCTGCGCGGTTGAAGTACAGCGTGCCGGTGAGCGCATCGCCCGCGTGCAGCTTGAGGACGTTGGATGACCTGGCCGCCAGCTCGGTGATGGCCGCTGTCACGCGCGGAAACCCGCCCGCATCCACCGCCACATCGACCGCCGCAGCCCCGCCTGCGGACAGCTTGAGCGTTCTGGACCGGGACTCGAGCGTGGAATGGTGGTCGTTGATGTGCAAGATGGTCAGCTCCAGCGGCTTGCCTTCGTCACCACCGCCCGACCCGCCACACGCCGTCACAGCGCCAGCCACGGCCATCGCGATCACCGCCACCCGGGCGCGCCGTGCGCCCACTGCCCACATTCCCATCGTCATGTTGATCCCCAGGTTGTCACGCAAAGCCACCATGCTCGCCACGGCGCGTGACAGCAGCGTGAACAACGCCCTCCGCAAAGCACAACGCCGCAGGCTTTCGGGCCTGCGGCGTTGCGATGCGTGGCGGACAGTGGTTGCTCGCCCCGGAATGGGCTGACAAGGGCCTGTGGGGCTGCCCAGAGCGCGTTTTCAAGCCAAATCGGCCTGTGGTCCTTATTTAATCTTCCTGAGTAGCTATCAATTCAGGAGCAAACACTCAGAAGCGGCGCCTGGTGCAGCTTCGGAGCCAGCCCAGCGGCCCTCTGCACGGATCAGGCGGCCCGTGAGCATGGCCCATCGGGATAGCCTGCAAAGCGCAAAACGCAGCAATGGCCGTAGCCACCGCGGGCATTTGCAACACCGCAGACCGCCCGAGGCCGCAGATGCCCACGGCGCGCTGATGCGGGGCGAGGGTGCCCTAGATACGCCCCTCTTCCACGGCGTGGCAAGCAATGCGGATGCCGCCAATGCTCAGCAGCTGCGGGCGTTCCGACCGGCAGCGGTCGTTCACATGCGGGCAGCGCGGGTTGAAGGCACAGCCGGGCGGCGGGTTCAGCGGGTTGGGCACCTCGCCCTGCACGGGGGTGCGCGCCTTGCCGGTGTCGTGCATCTTGGGGATGGCATCGAGCAGCATGCGCGTGTAGGGGTGGCGCGGCGTGTCAAACAGCGTGTGCTTGTCAGCCAGCTCGACCAGGCGGCCCAGGTACATCACGCCGACCTGGTCGCTCACGTGGCGCACCACGGCCAGGTTGTGGCTGATGAACAGGTAGGTCAGCTGCCGCTCGCGCTGCAGGTCCTTCATGATGTTGAGCACCTGCGCCTGCACCGACACGTCGAGCGCGCTGGTGGGCTCGTCGCACACCAGGAACTCGGGTTCGGTGGCCAGGGCGCGCGCAATGGAGATGCGCTGGCGCTGGCCGCCCGAGAACTGGTGCGGGTACTTGACCATGTCGAGTGGCGACAGGCCCACGGACTTGAGCAGCTCGCCCACGCGGGTCTTGAGCTCGGCCTCGTCGGTGATGAGGCCGTGCTCCTTCAGCGGCTCGCCAATGATGTCTTCCACCAGCCAGCGCGGGTTCAGGCTGGCGTACGGGTCCTGGAAGATCATCTGGATACGGCGGCGCATGGCCTTGGCGTTGTTGCCCTTGAAGGCAGCATGCGCATCCTGACCGTCGAACGTGAGGCCACCACGCGTGGGCTCGTACAGGCCCACCAGCAGGCGGGCCACGGTGCTCTTGCCGCAGCCGGATTCGCCCACCAGCGCGAGCGTCTTGCCCTTTTCGATCTCGAAGCTCACGCCATCCACGGCGTGCAGCAGCGTGCGCGGCTTGCGCTCGATCACGCGGTTGAGCCAGGGGGCCGATACGTCAAAGGTTTTGGCCAGGTCGTGGGCCTGAACGAGTGCCTTGCTGTTCACGGATGTCTTTGTGTTGGTGGGGGCAGCGGTGTTCGTGTTCATGCGGCCACCCCGGATTTCGCAGAGGCCTTGCCATCGTGCAGCCAGCAGGCGGCGCGTGTGGTGCCCGCATCGAGCAGGTCGGGGCGCTCGACCAGGCAGCGGTCAAAGGTCTTGGGGCAGCGCGGGTTGTAGGCGCAGCCCTTGGGGATGGCGTTCAGGCGGGGCATGGCTCCGTCGATCTGGTTGAGACGTTCGCGGTCCATCGTCATGTCGGGGATGGAGGCCATGAGGCCGCTGGTGTAGGGGTGCGAGGGACGGTTGATCACGTCGTGCACCGGGCCGATCTCGGCCACGCGCCCAGCGTACAGCACGGCCACGCGGTCGCAGGTTTCGGCGATCACGCCCATGTCGTGCGTGATCAGCATCACGGCTGCGCCGCGCGATTTGCAGATGTTTTTGAGCAGCGTGATGATCTGCGCCTGGATGGATACGTCGAGCGCCGTGGTGGGCTCGTCGGCCACGATGAGCTTGGGCTCGGCAGCCAGGGCCAGGGCAATCACCACACGCTGGCGCATGCCGCCGGAAAACTGGTGCGGGTAGTGGTCAATGCGCTCTGCCGCCGCCGGAATGCCGGTGTCCTGCAGCAACGCAATGGCGCGCTGGCGGGCCTCGGCGGGCGTCACCGGCAGGTGGGCCAGGATGGTCTCGGTGAGCTGGCGGCCCACGGTGTACAGCGGGTTCAGCGAGGTCAGCGGGTCCTGGAAGATCGCGCCGATGTGACGGCCGCGGATGTGGCGCATCTCGTCGTTGCCGAGGTTGTCGATGCGCTTGCCTTCCAGCAGGATCTGGCCCGAGGCCACACGGCCCGGTGGCTCCAGCAGGCCAATGATGGCCGCGCCCGTGAGGGACTTGCCGGCGCCAGACTCTCCCACCACACCCAGGATCTCGCCGGGTGCAATGGAAAAGGAAATGTCGTCCAGGGCGCGCAGGGTACCGCGGCGGCCCGGGAATTCGACAACGAGGTTTTTGACTTCGAGGAGGCTCATGGGATGGTCGTTGTTGTTGTTCTGGTCGGGCTCAACGCAGGCGTGGGTTGAGCGCGTCGCGCAGCCAGTCGCCCAGCAGGTTCACCGACAGGGCAATCAGCACCAGCATGGCGCCAGGGAAGACGGTGATCCACCATTCGCCCGAGAACAGGTAGTCGTTGCCGATACGGATCAGCGTGCCCAGCGACGGCGAGGTGGGCGGCGCACCCACCCCCAGGAACGACAGCGTGGCCTCGGTGAGGATGGCCGTGGCGACCTGGATGGTGGCCAGCACCAGCACCGGGCCCATCACGTTGGGCAGCACGTGCTTGCGCATGATGCGCAGCGGCGAAACGCCGGTCACGCGGGCGGCCTGCACGTATTCCTTGTTGCGCTCGACCAGCGTCGAGCCGCGTACCGTGCGCGCGTACTGCACCCAGCCGGTCAGCGAGATGGAGATGATCAGCACGCCGAACGCCAGCGACTCGTGCGCGTTGGGGAACATCGCGCGGCCGACGCCGGCAATCAGCAGCGCGACCAGAATGGCCGGGAACGACAGCATCACGTCGCACAGGCGCATCAGCACGGCGTCGATCCAGCCACCGCGGAACCCCGCCAGCAAGCCGAACGAGACGCCGACCACGACGGACAGCAGCACCGAGGCCATGCCCACCACCAGCGAGATGCGAGCGCCGTAGATCAGTGCCGAGAGGATGTCGCGACCCTGGTCGTCAGTACCCAGCAGGTACTTGGTGGAGCCTTCGGCAGTCCACGCGGGGGGTAGGCGGGCGTCGCTCAGTTCAAGGGAAGCCAGGTTGAACGGATTGTGCGGGGCGACCCATCCGGCAAACAGGGAGCAAAAGACGCAGATGAGCGCAATGGTGGCCGCCGCCATAGCGACCGGCGATGTGCGGAAGCTGTAGCCAACGTCGCTGTCCAACCAGCGGGCAAGGGTAGTTTTCATTGTGGGAAACCAGTAAACATGCAGCGACGCACGGCGCGGGTAGCGGCCATGCGTCGCCCTGTGGGCTCAATCACCGTGGTTCGGTTCTAGGGGAAAGGAAATAGCTCGGTCCGCAAGGCACAAGGCCTGGCTTACTTTTCGATGCTCATCCACTTGAAGGGCATGTAGTTGTCGGCCAGCTGCACCAGCTTGACGTTCTTCTTCACGCCCCAGGCCAGTGCCTGCTGGTGCAGTGGCAGGTGGCCGATATCGGCGGAATGGATGTCAAACGCCTCCTTGATCATGGCGTTGCGCTTGGTCTTGTCGGTCTCGACCTGGATCTGCTTGGTCAGCTCGTCGAGCTTGGGGTTGCAGTAGGCACCCAGGTTGAACTGGCCGGCACCACCCTTGTCTTCGGGGCAGATCATCAGCGCGTTGAGTGCGTTGTGCGCGTCATACGTGGTGGGCGTCCAGCCCAGCATGTAGAAGCTGGTGTCGCGGCGCAGCACCTTGGGGAAATACGTGCCCTTGGTCTCGGCCTGCAGGTTGATCTTGACGTTGATGCGCGCCAGGTTGGCGGCCACGGTCTGGCAGATGCGGCCGTCGTTCACGTAACGGTCGTTCGGGCAGTTCATGGTCACTTCAAAGCCGTTGGGGTAACCGGCTTCTGCCATCAGCTTCTTGGCGGCTTCCACGTCGTACGGCAGGCGCTTGGCATCGGGCAGGAAGCCATTGATACCGGGGCCGACCATCAGCGCCGACGGGTTGGACGCACCGCGCATCACGGTGCGCTTGATGCCGTCGATGTCGATGGCCTGGTAGAAGGCCTGGCGTACGCGCTTGTCCTTGAACGGGTTCTTGCCCTTGACGTTGGAGTACAGCAGCTCGTCGCGCTTCTGGTCCATGCCCAGGAAGATGGTGCGCAGCTCGGGGCCGGTGATGGCGCGGGCATTGGGGCTGCTGTTGATGCGCTCGATGTCCTGCACCGGCACGGGTTCCATCACGTCGATTTCGCCCGACAGCAGGGCTGCCACGCGGGTGGCGTCGTTGCCGATGGGTGTGAAGATGATCTCGGTGGCGTTGCCTTCGATCTTGCCCCAGTACGAACCGTTGCGCACGAATGCCGTCCGCACATTGGGCTGGCGCTCGCGCAGGCGATACGGGCCGGTGCCGTTGGCGCGGAACGACGCGGCGTTTTCAATGCCCTTGCGGCGGTCCACGGGCGTGGTAGCCTGGTTGGTCTCGCACCACTTCTTGCTCATGATGTACGAGGTGGTGATCACGTCGGGCAGGATGGGCTGGGGTGCGACGGTCTCGATCTCGATCGTGTGGTCGTCGATCTTGCGAACCACCTTCACATCGCTGTTGGTGGCACGCATGTCGGAACCTTCGCCCTTCATGCGGCCAAAACTGAAGATCACGTCGTCGGCCGTGAAGGGGGTGCCATCATGAAACTGCACGTTCTTGCGCAGCTCGAAGCGCCACACGGTGGGTGCGGTCTGCTTCCATGCGGTGGCCAGCGCCGGGGCCAGGCTCAGGTCCTTGTTGCGGCCGACCAGGGGCTCGTACACGTTGCTGGTCACGCTCAGCTGCAGGGATTCGTTGAGGGAGTGCGGGTCCATCGACAGGGCGTCGCCCTGGTTGGCGATCCGGATGGTCTGCGCGCTGGCGACGACGCCAGTGGTTGCGAGCGCTGCGAACAGAGCCGCCAGGGCAACTTTCTTTTGAAAACTCATGGAGATCTCCTGGTGGTGAATGGGTGCGAAAGCGGCTGCGCTTGCGTATGAATAAAGGTGTCTGCGTTACAGGGTGGGCAGCGGCATCGACTGCTCGATCAGGCTGGCGTGCAGGGCCGAACCCAGGGGCAGGATGTCGTCGTTGAAGTCATAGCGGCTGTTGTGCAGGGCGCTACCGCTGGAACCCGTGCCCTGGCCGATGCGCAGATAGGCGCCTGGCTTGGTCTGTAGCATGAAGGAGAAGTCTTCCGCTCCCATGCTGGGCTCCAGGTCGCGCACCACATGGTCAGCGCCCAGCAGGGACTCGGCCACATCCCCGGCAAACAGGGCCTCGGGCTCGCTGTTGATCGTGGCAGGGTAGATGTGCTCGTAATGAACGGTAGCCGTGGCGCCAAAACCCAGCGCGATGGCGTTGCACAGCTCCTTGAGGCGCCGCTCCACCATCTCCTGCACGACAGGGTCGAAGGTGCGAACGGTACCCACCAGCGTGGCCGAGCCTGGCAGCACGCTGAAGGCTCCCAGGTCGCCTGCCTGCATGGCGCACATGCTGACGACTGCGCTTTCGATAGGGCGAACGTTGCGCGACACGATGCTCTGCGCTGCAGTGATGATGTGTGCGGCAACCAGCAGCACGTCCACCGTCTGGTAGGCGTGGGCACCGTGACCGCCGCGTCCGGTGATCTCGATGGTGAAGCGGTCGGCGGCTGCCATCATCGGCCCCGAGTTGATGCCGACCGTCCCCGGCTTCATCGCAGGCCAGTTGTGCATGGCGTAGATCGACTGGACCGGAAACCGGTCAAAAAGGCCGTCCTCCATCATCACGCGCGCGCCGGCAAAACCCTCTTCGCCCGGCTGGAACACCAGCACGGCCGTGCCATCAAAGTTGCGGGTTTCCGCCAGGTATCGGGCGGCGCCCACCAGCATGGCGGTGTGGCCGTCGTGCCCGCATCCGTGCATCAGCCCGGGCTTGCACGATTTCCAGGAAAAGTCGTTGTGCTCGGCTAGAGGCAGCGCGTCCATGTCGGCCCTCAGGCCCACCATGCTGCCGCTGGCCGTACTGCGGCCACGGATCACGCCAACCACGCCCGTGCGGCCGATGCCGTCATGGATCTCGTCCACGCCACAGAGCTTGAGCGCCTCCTTGACCCGGCTGCTCGTGTAAACCTCTTCAAACCCCAGCTCGGGGTGGGCATGCAGGTCGCGGCGCAGAGCAGTCAGCTCGGGGTGGTACTTTGCAATGTGCGCAAACACCCGCCCGCCGGCTTTGTATCGAAGCGACTGCATGTCAGGCGTCCAGCGCGCTGTGCGCTATCGGCAACGCCCCGCAGGGGTGTTGCACCTGCTGGAGACACCGGGCAAGGGCCGCCCCGCAGCAAGGGTGTCGTCCCCCTTGAGGGGGAAGGCGCCGCAGGCGACTCAGGGGGTGCTTCATGTCTAGTGTCCTCCGGCCTTGCCCACGCGCAGGCGTGGATCGACCGCAAAGTACAGCAGGTCCACCACCAGGTTGATCACCACGAAGATCAGGGCAATCAGGCACAGGTAGGCAGCCATCACGGGGATGTCCGCGAACGTCACGGCCTGGATGAACAGCAGGCCCATGCCTGGCCACTGGAACACGGTCTCGGTGATGATGGCAAAGGCGATAAGGCCGCCCAGTTGCAAGCCGGTGATGGTCATCACCGGCACCAGTGTGTTCTTCAGGGCATGGCCGAAGTGGATTGCGCGGTTCGACAGGCCGCGGGCACGCGCAAACTTGATGTAGTCGGTACGCAGCACCTCCAGCATTTCGGCACGCACGAGTCGCATGATCAACGTGAGCTGGAAGATGGCCAGCGTGATGGCTGGCAGGATGATGTGGTGCCAGCCCTTGGCCGTGAGCAGGCCGGTGCTCCACCAGCCCATCTGCACCACCTCGCCACGGCCAAAGCTTGGGAACCAGCCCAGGGTCACGGCAAACACCAGGATCAGCAGGATACCGATCAGGAAGGTGGGCAGCGACACGCCGAGCAGCGACAGCGTCATGAACACCTGGCTGGTGAACGTGCCGCGCTTGAGGGCCGCATACACACCCATCGGCACACCGATGACCAGAGCCATGAAGGCGGCCACCAGGGCCAGCTCCAGCGTGGCCGGGAAGCGCTCTGCGATCAGACGGGAGACTTTGGCGCCCTGGCGCAGGCTCAGGCCGAATTCGCCCTGGGCGGCATTCACCAGAAAGTGGCCGAACTGCACAAAGAAAGGTTTGTCGAGACCGAGCTGGGCGCGAAGCTCGCGAACCTGTTCGGGGGTGGCGTCCTGTCCGAGAAGAAAGACCACGGGGTCTCCTACGTACTGGAACAGCATGAAGGAGATAAAGGCCACCGTGACCATGACAACCACAGCCTGTAGCAGGCGGCGCAATATGAAGGCGAGCATCAGAGAAGTCGAGTGTGTTTTCGATAGGAACGCCAACACCGCTTTTGGCAGGGTTGGCGCTGTGGGGTAATACGCAGGCAGGTTAAACCAAAAAGAGCAAGGGTCGCGGAACCCAGGCGACCCTTGCTCTTGCCAGTGTGTGGGCGGGGGTCAGTTCACCTTGACGGTGCGCATATCAACGCGGTTGTCAGCGCGGTGCACCACTTCGACGTTCTTCTTCATGGCCCAGGGAATCACCTGGTCGTGCAGCGGAATGTGCGAGACGGTGTCGTTGGAGAGCTGCAGCGCTTCGGTCAGCATGCGGGCCCGCACGGGCGCATCGGTCTCGGCCTTGATGCGGTCGACCAGGTAGTCCATGCGCTGGTTGCTGTAGCGGCCCACGTTGTAGTTGCCGTCGCCACCCTGACCGACAGTGCGCACCAGCGACTGCAGGCTGTACAGCGCGTCAAACGTTGGCACGCCCCAGCCCAGCATGTAGATGCTGGCTTCGTAGCGCTGGATCATCGGGAAGTAGTTGACCAGCGGCAGCGTGCGCAGCTTGGCCTTCACGCCAATGCGCGACCACATGGCAGTCACGGCCTGGCAGATGGCTTCGTCGTTGATGTAGCGGTTGTTGGGGCAGGCAAAGTCCACTTCAAAGCCATCGGGGTAACCGGCTTCGGTCAGCAGTTTCTTGGCAGCATCCACGCTGTAGGGGAAACGCTTGCCCACCGCTTCGGTGTAGCCCGCCACTTGCGGCGCCACAATGGTGCCGGTGGGCTTGCCCAGGCCGCGCATGATGTTGCGCGAGATGGTCTCGGCATCGATGGCCTGATACAGGGCCTTACGGACGCGCACATCCTTCAGGGGATTCTTGCCCTTGACGTTGGAGCCCGGCAGTTCTTCGCGGAACTGGTCCATGCCCAGGAAGATGGTGCGGTTTTCGACGCCGTCGATCACCTTCAGCTCAGAGCTGGCACGCAGGCGGCCCAGATCCTGGGGGGTGGGGTCGAGAACCATGTCCACTTCACCCGAAATCAGCGCTGCAATGCGTGTGGCGTTCGACTTGATGGGCGTGTAGACGATCTCGGTCACATTGCCGTCCATCTTGCCCCACCAGTTGGGGTTGCGCTTGAAGACCATCTTGACGTCGGGTTGCCAGGAATCCAGCACGTAGGGGCCAGTGCCCATGGCATTGCGGTGGGCAAAGTTCTCGTCGCTGCCCTTGATGTCCTTGGGTTCCACCGACTTGTTCTTTTCGGCCCAGGCCTTGCTCATCATGCGCAGTTCGGTCATCTGGCGCAGCAACACGGGGTTGGGAGCGCTCAGGATGACGTCGATCGTCTGGGCATCGACCTTGTTCACCTTGCTGATGCCCTGCACGTAGGGCGTGAAGTTGGAGGTCTTGGCCATGGCGCGCTGCAGCGAATACACAGCGTCATCTGCGGTGAAGGCAGACCCATCATGGAACTTGACGCCTTGGCGCAGCGTAAAACGCACCTGTGTGGGGCTGATTTCCTTCCAGGCAGTGGCGAGCACGGGCTCTACATCGAACGTCTTGCTGTTGTAGTAGACAAGGCTCTCGTAGACGTTCGCATGAATGCCGTTCTGGAGTGCATTGTTTTGCGAGTGGATGTCCCAGGTGGCGATTTCGCCCTGACTTGCCCACTTGAAGGTCTTTGCCTGCACTGCAGGGGTCACGAGCAGTGCAGCCGCAGCGGCCACCGACAGAAGACGGTACTTGAGTTTCATGGAACCCTCTTGAATAAAAGTTTTACTATGCAGTAAAGGTTGCCCTATCGCCAACGGGAAATCCCTGAATCCCGGATCCGGAGAAGGGCCTATGGAGCGATCTACACAGGGCTATCACGCAAGGTTGGTGCCAGCAATCAGCATGGCCGGGGAAGTTTCTGTTGCGCGCGACTCGCATGCCCCGAGATGCGCAAGCAGAGCTTGCAAAAGAAGGTTTTTCCAAGCCTGGGCGCCAGACGATGTGCCCCGGGTTACATGCAAGCCACGCAGCGCTCCCGTCAAGGCACCGCAAGGGACGCGGGCGGCACATAGACACGACCTGCCGCGCAACGAGATGGTGCACGGCGGCAAAAGATCGAAGGCTGGACGCCACCGATGCACGGCAACTCAGCAGTAGCTGGAGGCGGGCACCAGCAAGCGGCCCCCGTGCACACCCAGCGCTGATCGCCACCCGGAAACGAAAAAGCCGCCCGAAGGCGGCTTTTTTTGCTGAGTAATCTGCAACTGGCACAAGGCCAGCTGTGGATTAGAAGCTGTGGCGAATGCCGAGGTCGTAACCGGTGGAGTTACGGCTAGCTGCAGTGTCGGAACCGTTCAGAGCCTGTACGGCACCGTTCTTGTTGGTCACGCGAGCAACCGTGGTGTACAGAGCCGTACGCTTCGACAGGTTGTGCACATAACCCAGAGCCAGCTTGTTCGTGCGGGGATCTGCACCAGCGACATCCAGATCAAACTTGTAAGTGGAATAAGCCAGACGAATCTCACCAGCACCCATCGGCACCAAGGCACCAATCAGGTAGCCAGCACCCTTACCTGTACGGTCGATATCATCTTGATTGTAGTGAGCCATGATCTTGGCAACGCCCAGATCGTATTGACCGCCAACGTTCACGGTCTGGATATCACCAGCTGCGTACTTAGTCTCCGACAAAGCCACTGCAACATTCACAGGACCGTTGGCGTAACCAACACGCAACGCAAGACCATTGCCATCCTTCTTGTTAGCGTTAGCGACGAACGCACCAGTGGTCGTATTGAACGTATCGCTATTGTTCTCACCCATGTAGTACTGGGCCTGACCGTAGAAACCGCCCAAATTACCTGGCAGGAAGTAACCAATAGAGTTCGACGCGCGAAGCTGAGTTGGGCCGCCATTCCGGCTAGTGGTGGTCGTAACAAACCCTGCTGGCGTAACTCCTGGTGCCGTAGGGGCAATGGCGCGAGTCGACGTGCCGTTCCGGGTTTGGCTCGTGCCAACACCGACATTGCCGAACGGATCGAACACGGTCAGGTTCCAGTATTGGGGCGTGTAGTCACGGCCCAGACGCACTTCACCGAAGCCGCCATTCAGGCTGACCGTCGAACGACGGTTAAAAGTCAGACCGCCACCGCCGGCCGCTGGTGCGCCTTGGTTTTTGGTGGAAGTAAGAACGCCAGAGCCATCGTCGTTGTTGATACCAGCTTCCAGCCAGAACGAAGCAGACATGCCGCCGCCCAGATCTTCAACGCCACGGAAACCCAGACGGCTGGTGTTGTAGCCCGAGTTCGTCAGTTGGGACTTGTTGGAGATGCTGCCGGTGCCGTAAGCGTAGGTTGCGTCAACCACGCCGAACAGCGTCACGGACGATTGCGCCATTGCGGCGCCGGAAGCGGCCAGCACAGCCAGGGCGATCAGGGATTTCTTCATTGCGAGTTACTCCAAGGTTAAACATCGGTCTCCGGTACGGGGGGTCTATGGTGAAAAACACCTGCACAGTCCCGCCGGCTACCCGGGCCAACCTCCTGGTGGGGAAGTTGCTGTTATTGCACCAGACCCGGCCGCGTTTCGCAAAGGAATTCACCCACAATGCCTGCGAAAGGGGAAATCCGTTGCAGGGTTGCAACATTCCCTGGGAGCACGGCAAAATCTCCAGATCAAAGAGGACGCAACGCCACAGCGCGCAAAGCGTTGTTTCCAAATGAAACTTGTGTTTCACAGGCCTTGCCACCGAGGGTTTTCCATGGATTCGTTTTTGAGCGCAGCAGACACGGCTCTGCGAACTCTGTTTGCCACACCGCATGCCTCGGGTCACAACCCGTCGCAGGGCATCGCAGAGGCTCCGCTGGAGCCTGCACAGAAGCGCCTTTCCGGTGCGCTGATGCGCGTCAATCATGTGGGCGAGGTGTGCGCACAGGCGCTCTACACGGCGCAGGCCGCCGTGACCCGCGACCCCCAGCTGCGCGAGCACTTGCTGGCGGCCGCACGCGAGGAATCGGATCACCTGGCGTGGACGCACCAGCGCCTTGAAGCCCTGGGGCAGCGCCCCAGCCTGCTCAACCCGCTGTGGTTTGCGGGCGCCTTTGCACTCGGGCTCGTGGCGGCAAAGATCAGCGACCGTGCCAGCCTGGGCTTCGTTGCGGAAACCGAGAGGCAGGTGGCCGCGCACCTGCAAAGCCATCTGGAACGCCTGCCCGAGGCTGATCTCGCCTCACGCGCGGTGGTCGCGCGGATGAAGGAGGACGAGGAGCGCCATGCGGCGCAGGCCAGGGCTTCGGGCGCCCTGGAATTGCCTGCGCCCGTGAAGGGCGCGATGCGGCTTGCGGCCAGGGTGATGACGACCACGGCGCACCACATCTGATCGTCTGACCGCAAACCCGGGGCGGGCCGCGGGCCACCCTGGGCGGTGTGCAGGGCTGAAACTCAGGCCTCGACGACCTCAAACCCCGAAGTGATTTCAGCGGTCTTGCCCAGCATGATGCTGGCCGAGCAGTATTTGTCGTGGCTCATGGCGATGGCACGTTCCACGGCAGCGGGAGGTATGCCTTTGCCCGTCACGGTGAAATGCATGTGGATGCGCGTGAACACCTTCGGGTCGGTCTCTGCGCGCTCGGTGGTCAGCTTCACGCTGCAGCCGCGCACGTCGTGGCGGCCGCGCTTGAGGATCAGCACCACGTCGTATGCAGTGCAGCCCCCGGTGCCCGCCAGCACGGTTTCCATGGGTCGGGGGGCCAGGTTCTGGCCGCCGTTGGCGGGGTTGGCTGCATCCGGGGCGCCGTCCATGACCAGGACGTGGCCGCTTCCGGTTTCCGCCACAAAACCCATTCCCGAGCGCGTTCCCGCCCCCCCTGTCCAGCTCACTGTGCATTCCATTGCTTGATCCTCTTGTGTGATGTGTATGCGGTGGGCGTTGTGCCCGACGCGTCGCTTTTGTACGAATCAGCCTTTGCCCTGCCGCCTGCACGCGAATTTTGCTGCAACGCAGCAAGAGTTGCGCTAAAATTTCGACCACGCGATGTTTTTCGGAATTTCCGCAAAACAGATGGCAGCAAAACGCAGCAGGCGTGATGCAGGGCCCGCACCGATTGTCTCCTCCATCTCCTCAAAGGATGGATTAGCCCCAGGCTTCACGGCCTGGGGCTTTTTTTTGGCCGGCTGCAAGGGCTGCCTTGTCTGCAGCGCAGCGCCCTGCCCTGGCTCCACGCTGTTGCGCGCAAGGGCACAGCCTATGATGTGCCCCCCCGCCAGCGCTGCTGCGGCCCTCTCACGCACGAGCCCCATGACCCAGAACCTCACCCCCGCCGACTACCTCAAGAAGATCCTGACTGCCCGCGTGTACGACGTGGCCGTGGAGTCCGCGCTGGAACCCGCAAAGAACCTCAGCCGCCGCCTGCACAACAAGATCCTCCTCAAGCGCGAGGACCAGCAGCCCGTGTTCAGCTTCAAGCTGCGCGGCGCTTACAACAAGATGGCGCACCTCACGCCCGAGCAGCTGGCGCGTGGCGTGATCTGCGCTTCGGCCGGCAACCACGCCCAGGGCGTGGCCATGAGCGCCCACAAGCTCGGCGTGCGGGCCGTGATCGTCATGCCCACCACTACGCCGCAGCTCAAGATTGATGCCGTCAAGACACTGGGCGGCGAGGTGGTGCTGTTCGGCGAAAGCTATTCCGATGCCTACGGCCACTCAGTACAGCTGCAAAACGAGCAGGGCCTGACCTTCGTACACCCGTTCGACGACCCCGACGTGATTGCAGGCCAGGGCACCATCGCGATGGAGATCCTGCGGCAGCTCCAGAGCCTGGGCAGCAACCGGCTCGACGCGGTGTTCGTGGCGATTGGCGGCGGCGGGCTGATTTCGGGCGTGGCCAACTACATCAAGGCCGTGCGGCCCGAGATCAGGATCATCGGCGTGCAAATGAACGACTCGGACGCCATGATCCAGTCGGTGGCTGCGCACCAGCGCGTCACACTGGCGGATGTGGGCCTTTTCTCAGACGGCACCGCCGTCAAGCTGGTCGGCGAAGAGACCTTTCGCATCGCCCACAGCGGCCTGGTGGATGAATTCATGACGGTGGACACCGACGCCGTCTGCGCCGCCATCAAGGACGTGTTTGTGGACACCCGCAGCATCGTCGAGCCCGCAGGCGCTCTGGCGGTGGCCGCCATCAAGCAGTACGTGGCCACGCACAAGACCAAGGGTGAGACCTATGCCGCCATCCTGTGCGGCGCCAACATGAACTTCGACCGCCTGCGTTTCGTCGCCGAGCGCGCCGAAGTGGGTGAAGAGCGCGAGGCGTTGCTGGCCGTCACCATCCCCGAGGAGCGCGGCAGCTTTCGCCGCTTTTGCGAGGTGGTGGGCAGCCTGCCTGGCGGTCCGCGCAACGTGACCGAGTTCAACTACCGCATCAGCGACGCGGCGCAGGCGCATGTGTTTGTGGGCCTGACCACGCACGGCAAGGGCGAGTCGGAAAAGATCGCCCAGACCTTCACCCGCCACGGCTTTGAGTCGCTGGACCTCACGCACGACGAGCTGGCCAAGGAGCACCTGCGCCACCTGGTGGGCGGCCATTCCGCGCTGGCACAGGATGAGCGGCTGATGCGCTTTACCTTCCCCGAGCGCTGCTCAAGTTCTTGAGCCTGATGCAGCCCACCTGGAACATCAGCCTGTTCCACTACCGCAACCAGGGAGCCGACTACGGGCGCATCCTGGTGGGCATGCAGGTGCCGCCGGAAGACGCCGCCACGTTCGATGCATTCCTGGCCACGCTGGGCTATCCGCATGTCGAGGAAACCCTCAATCCGGCCTACCGCCTGTTTTTGCGTTCCAAATAGGGGACATATCGGTCAAAACAGTCTCTGGCGCCTGTTCTACAAGTGCTGGCAGCTTTCAAAATTGAAGTAAACCGTCGCCTGCCCATGCAAGCCCTGCGCCACTATCTGCTGGCCGTGCAGTTCTTCACGCGGATTCCCGTCACCGGGCGGCTGGCCGACTGGGTGGGCTTCAGTCCCGCCATGCTGCGGGCCAGCGCCGCGCACTTTCCGGGCATTGGCTGGCTGGCGGGGCTGCTCGCCATGGGCGTGTACGCAGCGCTTTTTCTCGCACTGGGCAGCCAGCCCGTGGCGGCACCTGTCGCCGCTGTTTTCTGCACGATCGCCACCGTGCTGATGACGGGTGGATTCCACGAGGACGGCCTGGCCGACGTGGTCGATGGCCTGGGCGGAAGCTACGACCGCGAACGCGCGCTCGACATCATGAAAGACTCGCGCGTGGGTGCCTTTGGCGCCATGGCGCTGGTGCTGGCACTGCTGGCCAAGGTAAGCCTGCTGACGCTGCTGGGCGCGCACAGCCTGCCCGCCGTGCTGGCCGCACTGGGGGGGGCGCATGTGCTGTCGCGGCTGTGGCCGCTGTTCATCGTGCGGGCCCTGCCCCATGTGGGAGACACGGCGCGGTCCAAAAGCAAGCCGCTCGCCGACCAGATCACCCCCGGCGCGCTCGTGGCGGCCTGTTTATGGTGTTTTGTGCCTGTAGCCCTTTTATTGATTGCCATGAATGCTATATTTTTAATAGTATCGATGGCATTGAGTGGCCTGGCTGCCGCCTGGATGGCGCGCTGGTTTGCGCGCCGCCTGCAGGGCTTTACGGGAGACTGCCTGGGCGCCACGCAGCAGGTCAGCGAAATCGGCTTCTACCTGGGCGCAGCGCTGGCCCTGCCCTGGCTGTGAGCACGCCGAAGCAGCTGCCGCCCCGGCGCCTGTGGCTGGTGCGCCATGCCCGCCCTCTGGTGGCAGCAGGCATCTGCTACGGCGCGCTGGATGTGCCGGCCGATGCCGCCGCCACGCGCATGGCCGCAGAGCAGCTCGCGGCGGCGCTGCCCCGGGGTGCGCAGTTGTTGCACTCGCCGCTCAAACGATGCGAACAGCTCGCCGTGGATCTGCTTGCCCTGCGGCCCGACCTGGCCTCCAAACCAGACGCCCGCCTTCGCGAGATGGACTTTGGCCACTGGGAGGGCCAGAGCTGGGACGCCATTGGCAAGGCCCGCGTGGACACGTGGACGGCAGACTTCTGCCGCCATGCACCGGGCGGCGGCGAATCGCTGGCGCAGATGCTGGAACGCGTGCAGTCGGCACTCGCATCGTGCGGTGCCGTGCCCGGCGTGATCACCGACGCAGGCGAGCAAATGGAAAACACGGCGGTCGGGGCCGCATCAGACATCGTGTGGATTACCCATGCAGGCGTGGCGCGCTGCGTGGCCTGGCTGCAGGCGCACGATCCGCACGGTGCAGAACCCACTGCAGAGCGCTGGTCCGTGGCTGCACCTGCCTGGGGCGCCTGGGAATTACGCCTGCTTACCAAAAATCCAGTGCCGTCATAGAGCACCAAAAAGGCCCGGCGAGAACAAAAAAAGGCGTGCGCGCAGCGCGCCGTCCGCACTATTTCTTGAACGGCATGTCCAGCGTCAGCGTGGCCGGTGCGCCCATGGCGGGGCCCAGCTCTGCCTGGCGGGGGCTCAGGGCCTGCAGCACCAGGCCGGGCTCTACGGCAGCGCCCACGCGGTAGGGCTTGGCGGGCTGGCCGTCCACGGCAATCAGGGCCGCACCACCGCCGCTGCTGCGGCCTGAAAGCACGCCGATCAGAGAGAAACGGCTGCCCAGCGATGCCGCGGGCACTGCAGGTGCGGCACCCGCAGCAGCCGCCGGAACGGCACCCAGCAGGCGGGCCAGCGCCTGGGCATCGGGCGCGACCGCGGCCGCCACCACCGGCGGGGCCATGGCCGCAGGCCCGGAGGCCGACAGGCGCAGCCCCCAATACACCACGCTGGCGCCCGCGGCGGCCCACAGGACCAGAGTCCCCAGGCGCACGCCCCATTTGTTGCTGAGTGAATTGGTCACCATGTGCGGATTATGATTCACGCGATTCGACCATCCGAGAGACCGCCAGCAGTGAACACATCCCTCCCCGTCCTCTTGCGCTCCGCCCGCCGCGGCCTTGCCCGCGGCTTCACCCTGATCGAACTCATGGTGGTGCTCGTCATCATCGGCGTGCTCGCCGCGCTGATCGTGCCCAACGTGCTGGACCGCGCCGACGACGCCCGCGTGACCGCCGCCCGCACCGACATCACCAACATCATGCAGGCGCTCAAGCTGTACCGGCTGGACAACCAGCGCTACCCCACGGGCGAGCAGGGCCTGCAGTCGCTGATCAACAAGCCCACGTCCGGGCCCGTGCCCAACAACTGGAAGCTGTACCTGGAAAAGCTGCCCAACGACCCCTGGGGCCGTCCTTACCAGTACCTCAACCCCGGCATCAAGGGCGAGATTGACGTGATGTCGTTCGGCGCAGATGGCCAATCTGGCGGCGAAGGCAAGGATGCCGATATCGGCAGCTGGCAGTGATACATGGCCCCCACGGTCGCGCACTGCGTGTCGCTCCCTGCCCCCCAAAGGGGCCGGGCCTTGCTTGGGGCGGCCCGGCGCTGCGGCCGCCCGCCTCTTGCAGACGCAGTAGCTGCTGCCACCGGCCCCGGCTAGGTCCATGACCACCCACCGCTCACGCGGGTTCACGCTCCTTGAGCTGCTGGTCGTCATCAGCATCATGGCCCTGGCCACGGCCGGTGTCGGGCTGGCCATGCGCGACAGTGGCAGCACGCTGCTGGAGCGCGAGGCGGCCCGGCTGTCGGCCCTGCTCGAATCAGCCCGCGCCCAGTCGCGCGGCGCAGGCGTGCCGGTGCGCTGGCGCGCCACGCCACAAGGCTTCCGTTTTGAGGGATTGCCGCCCAGCGGCCAGGCGGCGCTGCCCACCCGGTGGCTGGATGCAGGCACGGTAGTACGCGGCCAGCCGGTACTGGTGCTCGGGCCGGAGCCCCTCATCGGGCCGCAGCAGGTTTTCATCACCCACCAGCAATACCCCGAACGCGTGCTGCGCGTAGCCACCGATGGCGTGCGGCCGTTTTTTGTGGAGACCGCGCAGTGATGCCGCCCCGGGCGTCCTCCCACCGCCGTGCAGCGTTGCAAGCGCTTCGCGGCTTCACGCTGGTGGAGGTGCTGGTGGCGCTGGCCATCGTGGCCATTGCCCTCATGGCCGGGCTGCAGGCCACCACGGCGCTCACGCGCAACGCGCTGCGCCAGTCTGACATCTTGCTGGCCCAGCTGTGCGCCGAGAACGAGCTGGTGCGCGCACGGCTGTCGGCGCAGATGCCCAGCGTGGGCGACAGCCTGCAGACATGTGAGCAGGCAGGCCGGCAGCTGACGGTGGCCGTGATCGTACGGCCCACGCCCAACCCGAGTTTTCGGCGCATTGATGCGCAGGTGCTCGACGGCGAGGACTCCATCCTTCGCGTTTCTTCGATCATCGGGCGGTATTAGATGTCCCCCCTGAGTCGCTTCGCGCCTTCCCCCCGAGGGGACGCCGGCCTTTGCTGCGGGGCGGCCCTTGCTGGCCGCCCGCGCGATGGCGTAGCGCCAGTGGCGTCCGCCCAAGGCGCACGCGGCTTCACGCTCATTGAACTGCTAGTGGCCATCGGCGTGATGGCGCTGCTGGCCATCCTGAGCTGGCGCGGGATCGATGGCATGGTGCGGGCGCAGGAGACCACGCGCCAGCGGGCCGACGAGATGCTGGTGCTGCAGTCGGCGCTGGGGCAGTGGGGCGCGGACCTGGATGCGGTGATGTCCATCCCCAACACCACGCCGCTGGACTGGGACGGCCAGGTGCTGCGCATCACGCGCCGCAGCAGTGCCGAGCCCGACGAGGGCGCGCTGGTGGTGGCGTGGACGCGCCGCGCCGGCCAGGGCACCGCTGGCACCTGGCTGCGCTGGCAGTCGCCGCCGGTGCGCACACGCGGCGCGTGGCAGGCGGCCTGGCAGCAGGCGGCGCAGTGGGCACGCACCCCCGGCGAGGGAGAGCGGCGGCTGGAGACTGCACTGCTGCCGCTGGAAAACTGGCAGATCTTCTACTACCGGGGCGGCGCGTGGTCCAACCCGCTGTCCAGCGCTGGCGCACAGCCCCCCGGGGGCTCTTCCGCAGTGCCCGACGGCATCCGACTGCAGATCACCCTGCCCGCAGGGCAGGCGCTGGCAGGGCAGCTCACGCGCGACTGGGTCAAGCCATCGCTGGGCGGGGGCCGCTCGTGAGGCACGCTGCGCCCAACGCACTGGCGCAGCGCGGGGCAGCGCTGCTGGCCGCCATGCTCACCGTGACGCTGGTAGCCACCTTTGCCGCATCGGCCATGTGGCAGCAGTGGCGCGCGGTCGAGGTCGAGACGGCCGAGCGCGGGCGTGTGCAGTCGGCCTGGATCCTCATCGGCGCGCTCGACTGGTCGCGCCTCATCCTGCGCGAGGACGGACGTGCAGGCGGCGCCGACCACCTGGCCGAGCCCTGGGCCGTGCCGCTGCAGGAGGCCCGGTTGTCCACCTTCCTGGCCGCAGACCGCAATGTGTCGCAGGTGGACGATGCCACCACCGACACCACCGAGGCCTTCCTTTCCGGGCAGATCAGCGACATGCAGGCGCGGCTGAACCTGACCAACCTGGTCCAGGGCGGGCAGGTGCAGCCGCTGGCACTGCAGCAGTTCAACCGGCTGTTCGAGCGGCTGAGCCTGCCCTCGCAGCAGCTCTCGGCGCTGGTCGAATCGCTGCGACAGGCACAGGCCGCGGCTGGCGGGGACGGCAGTGGCGCACCCCTGCTGCCCGCCCGCGTGTCACAACTGGTGTGGCTGGGGCTGCCGCAGTCCACGGTGGATATCCTGGCCCCGCATGTCTCGCTGCTGCCCAACCCCACCCACATCAATCTCAACACCGCGGGCATCGATGTACTGATGGCCGCCATCGAGGGGCTGGACGTTGCCAGCGCCCAACGCATTGTGCAGATGCGCGAATCGCGACATTTCCGATCCATGGCCGAAATGCGCGAGCAGCTGGGCACGGGCATGAAGCTCGACGAGTCCACCCACACCGTGGCGTCCGCTTACTATGAAGTGCGAGGCCGGCTGCGGCTGGGCGACGTGATGGTGGACGAGCGTTCCCTGGTGCACCGTGTGGGCATGGACGTGACCACGATCTGGCGCGAACGCGGGGCTTTCGACCGCGTTGCGCCCGGCGCCGCCGCCACCCCCCTGCGCTGACGTGGCGTCGCAAGAACATCCCCCTAAAATGGTTCGCAAAACGCGTTCATGAGCACCCTCATCCTCTTTCTGCCGCCGACCCCACCCGGGCCGACGACCACCTACAGCTACACGCTCACGGCGAACGGCCACATTGCCATCCGCCATGACAGCGCCCCCGCTGCCCTGCTGCCCGAGCCCACCCGCCCCGGCGGCGAGGTGGTGGCCGTGGTCCCTGCGCGTGCACTGTCGTGGCAGCGAGTACAGCTGCCGCCCGGCCTGGCCATCGGCCCCGGCCACCAGACGCCGCGCCTGCGCCTGGCGCTGGAGGGCCTGCTGGAAGACCGCGTGCTCGACGATGCCGCGCAACTGCACTTTGCGCTGCAGCCCGGCTCTGCTGGCGACGGCGCCGTGTGGGTGGCGGTGTGCGACCGCGCCTGGCTGCGCGAAAACCTGCAGGCCCTGGAGGCCGCCGGCCGCCGCGTGACACGTGTGGTGCCCGAGTTTGCGCCCGGCCCCACCGACAGCGGCGGGCCGGAGCTGTGCGCCCTGGGCACCCCCGAAGAACCGTACCTGGTCATCACCGGCCAGGGGGCCGAGCTGGGCGTGACGGTGATGCCGCTGACCCCCATGGCCCTCACGCTGGTGCGCCTGGGCGCCCTGGGCAGCGGCGGCGCGCAGGGTACGGATGAACAGCAGCCCCCGCTGGTGCTGCGCGCCGAGCCCGCCGTGGCCGCCCTGGCGGAACGCACGCTGGGCCAGCGCGTGGCGCTGCACACCGCCAGCCAGCGCGCGCTGGATGCAGCACGCAGCGACTGGGACCTGGCCCAGTTCGATCTGGCCAGCAGCGGCAGCACCCGCGCCCTGCGCAAGGCTGGCACCACCCTGAGCGCACTGCTCAATGCGCCGCAGTGGCGCGCAGCCCGCTGGGGTGCAGCCCTGCTGGTGGTGGCGCATATCGTGGGCCTGAATGCCTGGGCCTGGCAAGAGCGGCAGGCACTGGCCGACAAGCAGGCCAGCATACGCGGCATGCTCACGCAGACCTTCCCGCAGGTGAAGGTGGTCGTGGACGCCCCCGTGCAGATGGAACGCGAACTGGCCCTGCTGCGGCAGGCCGCCGGTGGCGTGGCGGCACGCGATCTGGAGCCCATGCTGGCAGCGGCGGGCGCAGCGCTGCCGGACGGCCGTCTGCCCACCGGCATTGAATACACCCCGGGCGAGCTGCGGCTGCGCGGCCTGGACATGAACTCCGATGAAGAGATGGCCCTGCTGGCACGGCTGCAGACCAGTGGCTACCAGGCGCGCCCCGAAGACGGTAGCCTGCTTTTGCGCACCGAAGGCAACCCATGACGCCAACGACCCAGGCCACCGCACTGACCGCCACCCTGCAAGCCCGCTGGAAGGCCCTGGCCCCGCGCGAACAGAACCTGGTGCTGGCCGCAGGCGCCATCGTTGTGCTGGCGTTGCTGTGGTGGGTGGCGCTGGCCCCGGCCCTGGCCACGCTGCGCACCGCCCCCGCACGCCATGCAGCGCTGGACACGCAGGTGCAGCGCATGCTGGCGCTGCAGGCCGAGGCGCAGCAGCTTCAGTCGGCACCGCGCAGCAACCCCACGGATTCGGTGGGCACGCTGCGCACGGCGCTCACGCAGCGCCTGGGCCCGGCGGGCCAGCTCAACGTGGTGGGCGACCGTGTGACGGTGGTCCTCAAGGGCGCCCCCGCTGACGGGCTGGCCCAGTGGCTGGCGCAGGCTCGCAGCAATGCGCACGCGTCGCCGGTGGAGGCACGGCTGGTACGCAGCGCCGCAGCGCCAGCACCTGCAGCAGCGGCCACGCTGGGCGCTGCACCCTCTGGCGCGCCGCGCTGGGATGGCACGCTGGTGCTGGCCCTGCCGGCCGGGCGCTGAAAAGCCGCACGGCCGCTGGCGTTCACACCATCCACCCGACGCTCTTTTTCAAACTTTTTCCGGCACCCTTCACCCGTGGCACGCAACACCCGCAACCGCACCCCACCGACCGGCATGCCCCGCACCGCGTGGTCGTGGGCCGTGGCGGGCGTTTTGCTGGGCGGTGTTCCGGCCCTCGTGGCATTTGCGCCTGCCGCGTGGCTCACGGGCCAGGTGGCACGCGCGACGGGCGGGCAGGTGCTGCTGCAGCAGCCGCGCGGTACGGTGTGGTCGGGTTCGGCCCAGCTGGTGCTGACGGGCGGTGCAGCCAGCCAGGACCAGGCCGCCCTGCCCGGCCGCGTGCAATGGCAACTGCGCCCTGGCTGGACAGGCCTGAGCGCACGGCTGCAGGCCTCTTGCTGCACCCCGCAGCCGCTGCACGTGGCGGTGCAGCCGCGCTGGGGCGGCGCCCGCGTGGCGCTGTCGGACGGCCAGAGCCAGTGGCCCGCCGCGCTGCTGTCGGGCTTGGGGACGCCATGGAACACGCTGCAGCCCCAGGGGCAGCTCGTGCTGCAGACCACGGGGCTCACGGCCTCCTGGGCGGCCGGCCGCATGGCGCTGGCTGGCCAGGCGCAACTGGATGCGCGCAGCATGTCCACCCGGCTGACCACCCTGCGGCCCATGGGCAGTTACCGGCTGGCACTGCAGGGCGGCGAAGTGCCGGGCATCACACTGACCACGCTCGAAGGCCACCTGCTGCTCAGCGGCACGGGGCAGTGGGTGGGCAACCGGCTGCGCTTTGCAGGCGAAGCCAGCGCCTCCACGCCCGAGCGCGAGGCCGCACTGTCGAATCTCCTGAACATCATTGGACGGCGCAATGGCGCGCGATCCATCATCACCGTGGGTTGAACCTATGACTTACCTGATTCCACCACGCCTGGGATTTGCTATTAAAGCAATAGCGACAGGGGCAATAATTGCCTGCACTACCGGCCAGATTGGTGCCCAAACGGCCATCAACACTGCCACCGGCAGCGTACGCGCCGGTGAACCGGTCACGCTCAACTTCGCCAATGCCGAGATCGAGGCCGTGGCTCGCACCATGGCCACCATCACGGGCCGCAACGTGGTGGTGGACCCACGCGTGCGGGGCCAGCTCAACCTGGTCACCGAACGGCCCGTGACGCCCGCCGGGGCCTTCCAGCAGTTTCTGGCAGCGCTGCGGCTGCAGGGCTTCACGGTGGTGGAATCCGCCGGCCTCTACAAGGTGGTGCCCGAGGCCGACGCCAAGCTGCAGGGCGGCAGTGTGAGCGTGGTGCAGGGTAACGCGGGCAGCGCACCCGCAGGCGGACAGATCGTCACGCAGATCTTCAAGCTCAACTTTGAAAACGCGGCCAACCTGGTGCCGGTGCTGCGCCCGCTGATCAGCCCCAACAACACCATCAACGTGAACCCCGGCAACAACTCGCTGGTGATCACCGACTACGCCGACAACCTGCAGCGCCTGGCGCGCATCGTCGCGGCCATGGATGTCTCCAACGCCAGCGACGTGGAAGTGATCCCGTTGCGCAACGCCGTGGCCGCCGACCTGGCGCCCCTGGTGGCGCGCCTGATCGACGGCGGCGGCAATGGCGCGTCGCCCGCTGCGGCCCAGGGCCAGGCCGATACATCCTTCAAGACGACGCTGATCGCCGAGCCACGCAGCAATTCGCTGATCCTGCGCGCAGCCAACCCGGCCCGCGTGGCCCAGGTGCGTGCGCTGGTGGACCGGCTGGACCAGGCGCCGGTGCCTGGCAGCAGTGCCTCCACCGGCAACATTCACGT
>LNEG01000184.1 GCA_001464865.1 Burkholderiales bacterium Ga0074133 | reverse complement strand
GGCGGCGGCGGGTTGTCGTCGGGCAACGGCGGACTGGGCGGCGGCGGCGCCAGCCTTGGGTCCAGCGGCGGCAGCAGCAACCAGCCCTCCACCGGCGGCCAGATCCAGGCCGACCCCACCACCAACTCGCTCATCATCACCGCGCCCGAGCCGCTGTACCGGCAGTTGCGCACCGTGATTGACAAGCTCGACGGCCGCCGCGCGCAGGTGCTGGTCGAGAGCCTGATCGTCGAGGTCTCGGCCAGCAAGCTGGCCGAGTTCGGCATCCAGTGGCAGGGCCTGCTGGGCAAGCAGGGCGACGGCACCATTGGCGTGATCGGCACCAACTCCGGCCAGGCCGGGGCCAACATCATCGGGCTGACCGCCGCCATCGCCAGCGGCAATGCCACCAGCATCGCCAACGCCGCAAACGGCCTGGGGGCGGGCCTGAACCTGGGGCTGGCACCGCGCATCAACGGCCAGTACTACCTGGGCGCGCTCGCCAACTTCCTGCAAAACAGTGGCGATGCCAACGTGCTCTCCACACCTAACCTGATGACGCTGGACAACGAGGAAGCGCGCATCGTGATCGGTACCAATGTGCCGTTTGTCACCGGCTCGTACGCCAACACGGGCGGGGGCAACAACCTCAACCCGTTCACCACCGTCGAGCGCAAGGACGTGGGCCTGATGCTCAAGGTGCGCCCGCAGATCAGCGAGAACGGCACCGTGAAGATGGCGATCTACCAGGAGGTCTCCAAGATCGACGGCAATACGCTGAGCAACGCGAACGGCCCCAGCACGAGCAAACGCTCCATCGAATCGAACGTGGTGGTGGACGACGGCGCGATCATCGTGATCGGCGGCCTGCTGGAAGACAGCTACCAGCAGGGCCAGGACAAGGTGCCGGTCATGGGCGACCTGCCGGTGGTGGGCGGCCTGTTCCGCAGCGAAAACCGCTCGCGCACCAAGACCAACCTGATGGTGTTCCTGCGCCCCATCGTGGTGCGCGACAACGCCACCAGCGACACCCTGATGGTCGACCGCTACGAAGCCATCCGCGCACTGCAGCAGGCCACACAGCCACCATCGAGCGTCGTGATGGGATCGGTCACCGGAGCCCCTGTTTTGCCAGCGCTGCCGCAACGCAATGGCGTTGCAACGGGTCAGCCGCAGCAGCCAGCCCCTTCGACCACGCCCGTGCCGCAACCCATGCAGCAGCTCACACCGGCACCCCTGCCGCAGGCTGTGCCAGCGCCGGTCGCACCCCAGGGCGTGCCACAGAGCAACGCAGTACCGGGCATCAATGCCCCGCTGGCAGCGGCCGCGCCGGCCACGCAGTTCTTTGTCAACGTCGGCGTGTTCGGCAAGGACGCCGAGGCCCGCGCGGCCATGGCCAAGCTGCGCAACATGGCCTTGCCCATGTCGATGCAGTCCGTGGACACCAACCGCGGCGCGCTCACCCGTGTGCGCGTGGGCCCCTACGCCAGTCTGGAGGCCGCAGAGGCCGCTGCCGCCACGGTGCGCGCGCAATCCCTGACTGCCACCGTGTCGCCCCAGGCGCTCTGACCGAACCCTTCACTGACCTGCTCCATGCGCCATCCCCTGCCCTACGCCTTCGCCCGCACGGCCCAGCTGCTGCTGGAGGACGACGGCCACCAGCTTGTGCTGTGGCATGGGCCGCACCCTGACGCGGGTGCACTGTCGGAGGTGCTGCGCAAGCACCCGGTGCAGCAGATGCTGCCCCTGGAAGCGGCAGCCCTGGCCCAGCGCATCAGCGCCGCGTATTCGCACAGCGAATCGAGCGCCGCCACCGTGGTGAGCGAGGTCGAGAGCGACGCCGACCTCTCACGCATGATGCAGGAGTTGCCGGCGGTAGAAGACCTGCTGGAATCCGCCGGTGATGCGCCAATCATCCGCATGCTGAACGCCCTGCTCACGCAGGCCGCCCGCGATGGTGCGAGCGACATCCACATCGAACCGTATGAGCGCCATTCCAGCGTGCGCTTTCGGGTGGACGGCACGCTGCGCGAGGTGGTGCAGCCCAACCGCGCACTCCACGCCGCCCTGATCTCGCGCCTGAAGATCATGGCCGACCTGGACATCTCCGAAAAGCGCCTGCCGCAGGACGGCCGCATCAGCCTGCGCCTGGGCACCCGGGCCATTGATGTGCGGGTGTCCACCCTGCCCAGCGCCCATGGCGAGCGCGCCGTGCTGCGCCTCTTGGACAAGAGCGAAAGCAAGCTCAGCCTGGAGGCCGTGGGCATGCAGGGCGAGACGCTCTCGCGCTTTGAAGGCCTCATCGGCCAGCCGCACGGGATCATCCTGGTGACGGGCCCGACCGGCTCGGGCAAGACGACCACGCTGTATGCAGCGCTGGGCCGGCTGGATGCCATGCGCAACAACATCATGACGGTGGAAGACCCCATCGAATACGAGCTGCCCGGCGTGGGGCAGACGCAGGTCAACAGCAAGATCGAGCTGACGTTTGCCAAGGCTCTGCGCGCCATCCTGCGGCAGGACCCGGACATCATCATGATCGGTGAAATCCGCGACTTCGAGACGGCGCAGATCGCCATCCAGGCCTCGCTCACCGGGCACCTGGTGCTGGCCACGCTGCACACCAACGATGCCGCCAGTGCCGTGACCCGCCTGACCGACATGGGCGTGGAGCCCTTCCTGCTGTCGTCGTCCCTGCTGGGCGTGCTGGCCCAGCGGCTGGTGCGCAAATACTGCACGCACTGCGAAGGCGCGGGGTGCGAGCATTGCGGACAGACGGGCTACACCGGTCGTACCGGCGTGTTCGAACTGCTGGTGACCACCGACGCCATCCGTGCACAGATCCACAACCAAGCCGCCGAGGCCGACATCCGCGCCGCGGCACTGGCTGGCGGCATGGCCCTGATGCGCGATGACGGCGAACGCCTGATTGCGGCCGGAGTCACCAGCCGGGAAGAGGTCGTGCGCGTGACGCGGGACTGAGCCTGACTGCGGGCGCAATCCCCTGTGCGGGGCAACCGGGGGGCAAACCAGGCAACCCGTCGAGCTGCTGTCCTAGGACCGGGCAAACCCCAGAGCCAGTAGCGACCTTGCAGCGCGCACAAGTCGCTATCTTTTTAATAGCTGCCAGGGATGATCAAATAAGGACCTGCGGCCAAAAACACCCAAATCACCGGATCTGCAGAGGCTGACGGGCCTCGACACCGGCCGTCACCGGGGTGGCGCTGTGTCTGCCATGCGCAGCGACAGCATGCACCGCTGCGCCACGCCCGCCGCCCTGCAGTTTGAACTGGCTCACCGCGCTGGTGAGCTGCACGGCCTGCTCACGCAGCGATTCCGAGGCAGCAGTGGACTCTTCCACCAGTGCTGCGTTTTGCTGTGTCATGTTGTCCAGCTGGCTGACCGACTGGCTGATGTGGCCCACGTTGTCGCTCTGCTCTGCAGACGATACGGTCAGCTCGCTGATGATGCCCGCCACGCGCCGCACGCTGCCGACAATCTCCGTCATGGTGGCGCCCGCTTGGCTGACCAGGCGCGAGCCGTCTTCCACGCGCTCCACCGATGAGCTGATCAGCCCCTTGATCTCGTGCGCCGCGGCGGCACTGCGCTGCGCCAGGGTTCGCACTTCACTGGCCACCACGGCAAAGCCCCGGCCTTGCTCGCCTGCGCGGGCAGCTTCCACGGCGGCGTTGAGCGCCAGGATGTTGGTCTGGAACGCGATGGAATCGATCACGCCGGTGATGTCGGCAATCTTGCGCGAGCTGGCGGTGATCTGGTCCATGGTGGTCACGACATTGGCCACCACGGTGCCTCCGCGTGCCGCCACCTCGGCGGCCGTGGCCGCAAACTCACTGGCCTGGCGCGAGGACTGGGCGTTGCCCTGGAGCGCGCTGGTCAGCAGCTCCATCGACGAAGCCGTCTCCTCCAGGTTGGCCGCCGTCTGCTCGGTCCGGTGGCTCAGGTCATGGTTGCCGGAAGCAATCTCGGAGCTGGCCGTGGAGATGTTGCTGGCGGCTTCCTGCACCTGATGCACCAGGCCGCGCAAGGCGTCCTGCATGCGGCCCATGGCGCCCACCAGCTGGCCGACTTCGTCCTGCGAAGTCGCTCGGACATCATGCGACAAATCGCCCGCAGCAATGCGCTCGGCCAGTGTGCTGGCCTGTGCCAGCGACTGCAGGATGGAGCGCACACTGAAGAACGTGAGCGGAATCAGCACGGCCAGCGCCAGGAGCAGCGCGCCGGCAATCAGCCCCGACATGGTGGATGTGAGCGTGTTCACCCCTTTGCGGGCTTCTTCCATCTTGTCGCGTGCGGTGCCGGCGAGCCCGAGCAACAACTGGTCTGTGGCTTCCATGTGCTTCTTGAGACGGTCCGCGTACGCGCCGCCCACGGCACCGTCGATCTGCGCCCGCTCGATCTGCTCGAACACGGGCGAGATTCCTTTCTCGTACTCCTTGACCTCGACAAGCGCCTTGTCGATCGCCTCGACAAAAGCCGCATCACCCGCCTGGGTCTGCCGCACCTGTCCCATGCCCTTGGTCAGAGCGGCCAGTGCCTTGCCCCAGGACTCGCGCAGGGAGGCCACTTCCACCGAGTTGTTGAAACTGATGATGATGTCTTTTTCGGTGCGGCGCAGGTCGCCCAGGGTGGTGCGCAGTTCGGCCACATCGGTCAGCGTCTGCACGCGCTGCGAAAAGAGGGTGTCCAGCGTGTTGCTGGTGCGGTCCAGCGCCAGATAACCCATCCCGCCAATGACGACCAGCAGGATCAGGGAGAAGACCGTGCCGAAATACAGACGGGTACGAATGGAGAGGCGACCCAGGGCGTTCATGGCACTTCCTTACAAATAATCACAATTACCCACCAGTTAGCAACTTTGATGCCACGGCGGCGATTCCCGCCTCCTGCCTTGGGAGCAGGAGGGGTCGATGACTGTAGGTGTAACGCCCTGTGTCCGGCCCTATGGCTTTCCCGAAGCCATACCGGGACCCCGCAAAGTCACGGCATCCATAAGCACGGCTAATGCATGCCCAACGGGTCAGGCAGATGCAATCGGGATGTAAAGCGCCCCGCCACCCCGCTGGAACTCCGCGGCCTTGGCCTCCATGCCCTGGGCCAATGCCTCGGCTTCTGCCACTCCCTTCGCCGCCGCAAAATCGCGCACTTCCTGCGTGATCTTCATGGAACAGAACTTGGGGCCGCACATCGAGCAGAAGTGCGCCACCTTGGCCGAGTCCTTGGGCAGGGTTTCGTCGTGGTACTCCTTGGCCGTTTCGGGGTCCAGGCCCAGGTTGAACTGGTCCTGCCAGCGGAAGTCGAAACGGGCCTGGCTCAGGGCATCGTCACGCGCCCGCGCACCCGGATGGCCCTTGGCCACATCGGCGGCGTGCGCGGCAATCTTGTAGGCAATGATCCCCTGCTTCACATCGTCACGGTCGGGCAGGCCCAGATGTTCCTTGGGCGTCACGTAGCACAGCATGGCGGTACCCATCCAGCCGATCATGGCGGCGCCGATGGCGCTGGCGATGTGGTCGTAGCCGGGGGCGATGTCGATGGTCAGCGGGCCCAGAGTGTAGAACGGCGCCTCGTGACAGGTCTTGAGCTGCTCGGTCATGTTGGCCTGGATCATGT
>LNEG01000183.1 GCA_001464865.1 Burkholderiales bacterium Ga0074133 | reverse complement strand
ACACCCTTCAACTCAAAAACAAATCGATTAACCTTGAACCCGGACTTCCACTTTTGATTGGTACGGCTGCAGGGGGCAGGTCAATCTATCCCCACCCTGAAAGGGCAGCTGCTCAAATGGATAGGCAACAAGCAGAAATTCGCTGGCAAGATCATCGAATACCTGCCCGGAGACTTTGAGACTTACTACGAGCCATTTCTCGGAAGTGGCGCTGTGCTGGCTCATTTAGCGCCGAGGCGAGCAGTAGCTGCGGATGTCTTCAAACCCTTGATCGAGATTTGGCAGCAATTGCACCATGACACGGACGAGCTAATCAGCTGGTACGAACGACGCCATGCGTTGATTGAAGCAATGGGTAAGGTCGAAGCGTATGAGAAGGTTAAAGCCGACTACAACGCGAAGCCTAACGGCGCAGATTTGCTCTTCCTCTCTCGGGTTTGCTACGGCGGCGTCGTTCGCTTCAGAAAGGCAGATGGGTACATGAGCACGCCTTGCGGACCTCACCGCCCGATGCCTCCGACAAATTTTGCAGAGCGCGCAAGGATCTGGGCCGCGCGAACGAAGGGCGTCGAGTTCGCACATGCTGACTTTGCAGAAACTATGAGTCGAGCAAAGAAGGGTGATGTCTGCTACCTTGACCCACCATATGCCGATAGCCAATCCATCATTTATGGCGCCCAAGAGTTCAGCCTTCCGCGCCTGTTTTCCGCTATCGAAGACTGCAAGCGGCGTGGCGTTCGCGTCGCGTTGAGTATTGATGGGACCAAGAAGTCAGGCGATAAAACCGTGCAACTTCCTATTCCGCAAGGCCTATTTGAACAAGAGGTGTTTGTTCATCTGGGACGCTCAATGCTCCGCCGTTTCCAGATGGATGGACAAACGCTTGAGGCGGAGAACGTGTCCGATCGGCTACTGCTCACCTACTAGGTAATTGGCATTGCCCTCGATCTTTGTCGAGGGGTAACACGGAAGGTAGAAATGCAAAACGGGCCACTCGGGCCCGTCTGGTATGAATACTTGCAGTGGAGGGTGGGATTCGAACCCACGGTGATATTGCTACCACGCCTGATTTCGAGTCAGGTACATTCGACCACTCTGCCACCTCTCCTGTGTGTCGAAGCCTACGATTATAGCCAGATTTGATGAACGCCAGATCTGGTGGCGATGACACACCGAGGGTTTCCGCCACCACGGACCATGCGCCGGCTCCAAAGCAGGCCCTCTGCGTCTTCGGCGTCACCGCAGTTCGCGGCGTTCCTGCAGGTATTCCACGACCGCTGGCCGTTCACCCTCAAATACGATGCGACCGGTCCGGGACTGGCGCTGGAAGGCATACATCGGGTCGTAATAGCGCTTCAGCAGCGCTGCAATCCATTCACGGTGTAGCGCTTCCCCGGAGCCAATCTGCTGCTGATGCAGCGCAGCCTGCATCACGGTACGCAAGCGAAGGTGCAGGTCGCCACCCAGTCGGCGCGCCAGCTTGTCCAGGCTGGCCAGCAGGCGTGCAGCATAGGCCTCAAAGCCCGCTTCGGGCCCCAGCAGAGCGATGAAGTCCGCACACTGCAGCACCACATAGTCGCGCAGGATGCGCTCCACACGCGCTTCGAACGTGTCGTGCAGGTACACGATGGGTGCCTGCTCCAGGCGTTGGCGCAGCTCCAGTGGCACCGCCCGGCTGCCCACATGCTTGCCTTCGTCTTCCAGCACAAACCGGGCGTTGCCACGGGCACGTTTCTTCAAAAAGTCGATGGCAAGCCGGTTCTCGAAATCGATCTGTGCCGGCTGGGCCGTAGTGCGCTGCCCGAAGCTGGAGCCCCGGTGGTTGGCGTGGCCCTCCAGGTCGATGCCCTGGGGGAGCTGCGCAATCACCTCGGTCTTGCCCGTGCCGGTGGAGCCGCTGAGCACGACAAAGTCGCACTCCTCTGCTGCGGCTTGCGTGGTCTCCAGCAGAAAGCTGCGCATGGCCTTGTAGCCGCCGATGACACGCGGATAGGCAATGCCTGCCTCGGCCTGCAGCCACTGCTGGCTGATCTGCGAGCGCAGCCCGCCGCGAAAGCAGTACAGCACGCCGTGCGGATGCGCCTGCGCAAAATCGGCCCAGGCGGCAATGCGCGCTCGTTTGATGTCGCCCGACACCAGCGCGTGGCCCAGCGCAATCGCGGCCTGCTGGCCCTGCTGCTTGTAGCAGGTGCCGACCTTCTGGCGCTCGCCGTCGTCCATCAGCGGCAGGTTGACCACGCCGGGGAAGGCGCCCTGGCCAAACTCGACAGGCGCGCGCACGTCCATCATGGGCACATCGCTCAAAAAGATGTACCGCAAGTCGCTGAGGTTTTCGGCCATCAGCGGAACTCGACCGCCAGGGGCCGCTTTGCGACCAGTTCGCCGATGGGGCTCAGTTGCAGGCCCAGCCCGGCCGCCACGGCCAGGAACTCGTCCTCGCCTTCCGGGGCCACGGCCACCAGCAGGCCGCCGCTGGTCTGGGGGTCGCACAGCAGGTGTTTCTGTACCTCGGCCAGCGGGGCGATGCGTGCGCCATAACTGTCAAAGTTGCGCAAGGTGCCTCCAGGCACGCAGCCCTGCTCCAGATAGTGCTCCACGCCCGGCAGGCGGGGCACGGCAGCAGCGTCGATGACGGCAGTCAGCCCGCTGCCGTCGGCCATCTCGACCAGGTGTCCCAGCAGGCCGAAGCCGGTCACATCGGTCATGGCCGTCACGCCCGCCAGCTTGCCAAAGCGGCTGCCGGGCTTGTTCAGCGTGCACATCACGTCGCGCGCCACGCCCACGTCCTGCGGGCGCAGCAGGGCCTTCTTCTCGGCGGTGGTGAAGATGCCGATGCCCAGCGGCTTGGTGAGATACAGGCGGCTTCCTGCCGTGGCGGTGTCGTTGCGCTTCATGTCCCGCCGGTTCACCACGCCCGTCACGGCCAGGCCGAAGATGGGCTCGGGCGCGTCAATGGAGTGCCCGCCTGCCAGCGGGATGCCTGCGGCATCGCACACCGCGCGGCCACCTCGCACCACCTCGCGCGCCACTTCGGGCGGCAGCACGTTCACCGGCCAGCCCAGGATGGCAATCGCCATGAGCGGGTCGGCGCCCATGGCGTAGATGTCGCTGATGGCGTTGGTGGCAGCGATGCGCCCGAAGTCGAACGGGTCGTCAACAATGGGCATGAAGAAGTCGGTGGTGGAGACCACGCCGCGCTCGTCGTCCAGCGCGTACACAGCCGCGTCGTCGCGCGATGCATTGCCGACCCACAGGCGCGGGTCCAGGTTCTGGGCGCCACTGCCCGCCAGAATCACGTCGAGCACCTTGGGGCTGATCTTGCAGCCGCAGCCTGCGCCGTGGCTGTACTGGGTGAGGCGGATGGGGGCGCTGGCGATGTCAGCGGGAGTGGTAGCGGTAGAGGTCATGCCTGCATTGTCCTGATTTGACGGGTTCCTGCCCTGGCTGCGACCCAAAACAACAGGGCCTGCCTGCGTTCTTGTGTCGCGGGCAGGCCCTGGGGCTGCAGCGCCCTGGCTGGAGGCTGCGTATGGGGGTGTCTAGGTCAGGCGGCTGGGGACAGCTCTGCGAGTCCGCCCATGTAAGGGCGGAGGACGGCCGGAACCTCGACGCTTCCGTCTGCCCGCTGATAGTTTTCCAGCACCGCCACCAGCGTGCGGCCCACGGCCAGGCCGGAGCCGTTGAGGGTGTGCACCAGCTCGTTCTTGCCCTGCGCGTTCTTGAAGCGGGCCTGCAGGCGGCGCGACTGGAAGGCCTCGCAATTGCTCACCGAGCTGATCTCGCGGTAGGTGTTCTGCGCGGGAAGCCACACTTCCAGATCGTAGGTCTTGGCGGCGCCAAAGCCCATATCGCCGGTGCACAGGCTCATCACGCGGTAGGGCAGGCCCAGCTTTTGCAGCACGGCCTCGGCGTGGCGGGTCATTTCTTCCAGCGCTTCGTAGCTTTGGTCGGGGTGCACGATCTGCACCATTTCGACCTTGTCGAACTGGTGCTGGCGGATCATCCCGCGCGTGTCGCGGCCGTAGCTGCCGGCCTCAGAGCGAAAGCACGGCGTGTGGGCCGTGAGCTTGATGGGCAGCTCGGATTCGGCCACCACCACGTCGCGCACGAAGTTGGTCAGCGGCACTTCGCTGGTGGGGATGAGGTACAGCGCCGCGTTGTCCGGCACGGGCTCGCCATCCTGGCCGCCCTTCTTGGCGGCGAACAGATCGCCTTCGAACTTGGGCAGCTGGCCGGTGCCCTTGAGCGAGTCGGCATTGACCGCATAGGGCACGTAGCACTCGGTGTAGCCGTGTTCGCCCGTCTGCACGTCCAGCATGAACTGGCTCAGCGCGCGGTGCAGGCGGGCAATCGAGCCCTTCATCACCGTGAAGCGCGAGCCGGACAGCTTGACACCCATGTCGAAATCGAGGCCCAGCGGCGTGCCTACGTCCACGTGGTCCTTCACCTCGAAGTCGAACGTGGCCGGGGTACCCCAGCGGCGCACTTCCACGTTGCCGTGCTCGTCGCTGCCCACAGGTACGGATGCGTGCGGCAGGTTGGGCACGGCGGCCAGCATGGCCTGCAGCTCGGCCTGGATCTGCTCGAGGCGGGCGGCGGATTGCTCCAGCTCCACCTTGCCCGCCGCGACCTGGGCCTTGACGGCTTCGGCGCCGTCCTTGTCGCCCCGGCTCATCAGCATGCCGACCTGCTTGGAAAGCTGATTGCGCTGGGCCTGCAGCTCCTCGGTGCGGGTCTGCAGCGTCTTGCGCTCGGATTCCAGGGCCTGGAACGCTTCCACGTTCAGGAAGGCCTGGGGCTTTTTGCGGGTTTCCAGACGCGCGATGGTGGTGTCGAGGTCTTTGCGGAGAAGGAGGATGTCAAGCATGAAACTATTTTAGGCCCCCCCTGAGTCGCTTCGCGCCTTCCCCCCGAGGGGGGACGCCCCCGGCGCGGCGGGGCGGCCCTTGCGCGGGGGCGCTGGCATGGGCCGCGCCAGTTGCGGCGAGCAGGGGGCCCGTCAGGCGAGGCTGGCGGGATCGAAGTTGGCGCCGCACAGGATCAGGGCCACCGTCTCTTGCGGCTGGGGCTGGTAGGCGCCGGTCTGCAGGGCGGCCAGGCCCAGGGCGGCGGCGGGCTCCACGGCCAGTTTCAGCTCTTTCCACAGCCACAGCTGGGCCGCGCGGATGGCGTCGTCGGGCAGCAGCAGGGCGTCGTGCACGTGGCGCTGGCTGATGTCCCAGCACAGGCTGCCAATGCGGCGGGCGCCCAGCGAATCAGCGGCGAGGCCGCCGACTTCCACGTCCACCGGCTGGCCGGCAGCGCGCGCGGCGTGCAGGGTGGGCGCACGCTCGGGCTCCAGCGCCACCACATGGGCGCGGCTTTGCACCCAGGCCGCCACGCCGCCGATCAGGCCGCCGCCGCCCACGCTCACCAGCAGCGTGTCGGGCAGACGGCCGCCCTGCTCTTCCATTTCCAGCGCCAGGGTGCCGGCACCAGCCACCACCTCGGGCTGGTCGTAGGCATGGGCCTGCAGGGCGCCGGTGGCCTTCTGGCGGGCAACACAGGCTTCAAACGCCTGCGAGTAGGCCGCCCCCGTCACGACGACCTCTGCACCCAGAGCGCGCAGGCGGGCGCGCTTGGCCTCCGGCGAGACCTCGGGCACGTACACCTCGCAGCGCACGCCCAGCGCGCGGGCTGCCGCGGCTACGGCGATGCCGGCGTTACCGCCGGAGGCAATGATCACGCCGCTGTCGGGCACCGGATTGGCCAGCAGGCGGTACAGCATGCCGCGGGCCTTGAAGCTGCCGCCGACCTGCGTCTGCTCCAGCTTCAGCCACACCTCTGCACAATCCACCCCGAGCGCAGCGCCCGGCAGGCGCATGAGCGGCGTGGTACGCAAAAAATCAGGGCGGGTGGACAGCTTCTGGCGTGCGGCGGCAACGGCGGCGCGGTCGATCATGCGGGGCTCCGTAGGGGACACAATGGCTGGCAGTGTAGAAGGGTTGGCAGGCCGCGCGCGTCAACAGCCACGCCTTGCAAAACACCGATACACACTGCCCCTGCATCCACCGCGTCCGCATGCCGATAACCGGGGCATGGCGCGTTCAAGCGGCCGGCGGGCGCGGCCCGTACCACAGGAGAGACCATGTTCTTTGTGTTCGGCCCTTCGGGCCAGATGTTCCGCGGGGGGCCCGAAAACCTGTCGCGCATCTCCGCCGTGCGCAGCGTGCAGCGCCCGCAGGCCCTGCGCACCCGGGCGCAGGAGCGCGAAGACCCGCCCTTTTCCGGTTCATCGGGTGCGCTGTCCCCAGCCAGTGCGCACGCCCCTGTGCGCCCTTCCGTCAACCTGCGGATGCAGGATGCCGTCAATGCCTATGCCCAGACGGAGCATGGCCCGCAACCCGCCCGCCAGCCGCTCACCCGCGTGAGCGACGTGATGACCGTGGGCGGCCTGAGCGTGCCGCCCGACACCCGCGTGAACGATGCCTGGCAGACGCTGGCCGAGAACCAGGTGGCGCAGGCCCCGGTGGTGGATGCACTGGGCCGCGTCATCGGCCTGCTGCTGCGGGCCGACATGGCGCCGCTGGACCTCTTGCCCGAGCCCGGCGCGATCAAGCAGGCCATCGAGCTGGCCCGCCGCCCCGTGTCGGAGGTGATGCTCAGCCCCGTGCCCACCGTGGCCGCAGACACCGCCCTGCGGCGCGTGGCGGCGGTGCTGCTCGACACCGGGCTGCCGGGTCTTCCGGTGACGGATGAGGCAGGCGTGCTGGCGGGATTCATCTCGCGCACCGACATTCTTCGGGCGGTGGCGGCCGACCCGCCACTGGACCTGTGGAGCGGACCGGCGACGGCGCTGTAGCCGCCGCAGAGGACCACAAGGCACAAATACATGCCAGATCGGCCACAAGTCCTTTATTTATTTGCACCTATTGCTATTTATTTAATAGCAACCAACGCCGCACAGCCCAACCAAGGCTGTGCGCCGCCGGCACTGACGCCACCCCACCGCGCAGACCATCAACAACCGTGCACGCGGGACGATGCCGACCCGCCGCGCGGCGCTGCGACAGGCTCAGTCCGAACGGTTTTTGGCGCGGTCTGGCGCAGTGTGGGGGGGTGGGTGCAGATGTGGGTCAGTGCGCCCCAGGCCCCGTCTCGGGCATGCGCTGGCTGATCTCCAGCCCCGTGGCGGCGTCGATCTTCAGGCCCTTGGGCAGCGGGAACTTGATGGTTTCCTCGATGCCCGCCATGGTGCGCACCGACACCGCCCCCAGTGCCTTGATGCGCTCGATGACTTGCTGCACCAGGATTTCGGGGGCCGATGCGCCGGCCGTCAGGCCCACGCGCGCGGCGCCGTCAAACCACTCTGTGCGCAGCTCTTCGGCGCTGTCGACCATGTAGGCCTTCGTGCCCAGGCGCGCGGCCAGCTCGCGCAGGCGGTTGCTGTTGGAGCTGGTGGGGCTGCCCACCACGATCACCACGTCCACCTGCGGGCTCAGCACCTTGACGGCATCCTGCCGGTTCTGGGTGGCGTAGCAGATGTCCTGCTGCTTGGGCTCGCGCACCTGCGGGAAACGGGCGCGCACGGCGGCCGATATCTCGGCGGCATCGTCCACGCTCAGGGTCGTCTGCGTGACCACCGCCAGCTTCTCGGTCTGCACCGGCTGCACGCGCGCGACATCGGCCACGTCTTCCACCAGGTGGATGCCGTGGTCGAGCTGGCCCATGGTGCCCTCGACCTCGGGGTGGCCCTTGTGGCCGATCATGATGAATTCGTAGCCCTCTTTGGCGAGCTTGGCCACCTCGACGTGCACCTTGGTCACCAGCGGGCAAGTGGCGTCAAAAATGCTGAAGCCCCGGGCCACGGCCTCTTCCTGCACGGCGCGGCTCACACCGTGGGCGCTGAAGACCAGCGTGGCGCCCGGCGGCACATCGGCCAGCTCCTCGATGAAGATCGCGCCCTTGGCCTTGAGGTCGTTGACCACGTAGGTGTTGTGCACGATTTCGTGGCGCACGTAGATGGGCGCACCAAACTTTTGCAGCGCGCGCTCAACGATTTCAATGGCGCGGTCGACGCCAGCACAGAAGCCGCGGGGCTCGGCCAGAAGGATTTCCTGCGGGGCGTTCATCACAGGATGCCGATCACTTGCACTTCGAACGTGACCGGCTGGCCTGCCAGCGGGTGATTGAAGTCAAACAGCACCGCGCCATCGTCCCGCACCTGCTGCACGGCTCCGGCGTAGCTACCCAGGCCGTCGGGTGTGGGGAACTGCACCACATCGCCCACGCTGTACTTTTCATCCGGATCGCCCAGCTGGTTGAGCAGCTTCCTCGCCACCCACTGCTGCATGTCGGCATTGCGCTCGCCAAAGGCCTCGCCGGCGGGCAGCTCGAACGTGGCGCGCGTGCCTTCGGCCAGGCCCAGCAGGCGCTGCTCTACCGCGGGCGAGAGCTCGCCGGTGCCCAGCGACAGGGTGGCGGGCTTGTCGGTAAAGGTGTTGATCACGTCCCCCGACGGACCGGCCAGGCGGTAGTGCAAGGTGAGGAAGGAACCGGGCTGAACGGTGGGGAGCGTGGGTGCGATGGAGGTCATGAAAGTACCGATAAACTGGCCTGCATTGTAGAAAACCGGGCAAAGCCCTCCCGACAGCGCAGCCAGGCGCGGCCCGCGCCTTACGCATCCACCCCATCCATGGCCCTCAAAGACCTGCCCGCGGACGCCCAGCCGCGCGAGAAACTGCTGGCGCGCGGCCCCGGCGCACTGGCCGATGCCGAGCTGCTGGCCATCCTGCTGCGCACCGGCATCGTGGGCAAGGGCGTGCTGCAGATGGCCCAGGAACTGCTCGACCCACCCGCCACAGACCCGGCCACCGGCAAGCCTGGTGGGGGCTTTGGCGGCATTGCCGGTCTGCTGCACGCGACCACCGCCGACCTGGCACGCATCAAGGGCCTGGGCCCCGCCAAGCGCGCCGAACTGGTGGCCGTGCTCGAGCTGGCCCGCCGCGCCCTGTCCCAGCAGCTGCGCGAGCGCGAGGTCTTTGACTCGGCCGACACCGTCAAGCACTACCTGCAGCTGCACCTGGCGGCCAAGGGGCACGAGGTGTTTGCCGTGCTCTTCCTGGACAGCCAGAACCGGCTGGTCGCGATGGAAGAACTCTTTCGCGGCACCCTCACCCAGACCAGCGTGTACCCGCGCGAGGTGGTGCTGCGTGCGCTGCACCACCAGGCCGCCGCCGTCATCCTGGCGCACAACCACCCCAGCGGCAGCGTGCAGCCCAGCCGGGCCGACGAAGCACTGACCCAGACGCTGAAGACCACGCTGGCGCTGGTCGACGTGCGCGTGCTCGATCACGTCATCGTGGCGCCAGGCCAGGCGCTGTCGATGGCGGAAAAGGGACTGCTGTGAAACCCGCCTGGATGACGGCCCGGATGGCGCTGGGCACCGTGCTGGCCGTGATGATGGCCGCCGGCTGCGGAATCCGCTCGCAGCCCGTGGTGACCACCGCAGGTGCGCCGACGGCCATCGCTGCTGCTGACGGCCCGGCGCACGGCCCCGCCAAAGGCCCCGCGCTGCGCATCATCGGCACCGTGGACGTGCCCAGCGGCATCGAGGTGCTGGGCACCCCGCTGGGCGGGCTCTCGGGCATTGACTACGACGCCGCCAGCGACCAGTACCTGCTGATCAGCGACGACCGCTCGTCGCGCGCACCGGCCCGGGTGTACACCGCCCGCATCGCGCTGGACGCGCAGGCCCTGCAGCCGCCGCAGTGGCTCCAGGTGCGCACCCTGCTGCATGCCGCGGGCGTGCCGTACGCGCCCTCGCGCCGCGCCGCCGGTCACATCGACGTCCCGGATGCCGAAGCCGTGCGCTGGCTGCCCGGTGCGAAGCAGTTCGTGTGGACCAGCGAAGGCGACTTTGCACGCGGCTTCGGCCCCAGGCTGCGCGTGAGCGCCGCCGACGGCGCGGCCGTGCGCGACATCCCGCTGCCCGCCAGCTTCGAGCCCGCGGCCGACCGGCGCAGCGGCCCGCGCAACAACGGCACGCTGGAGGGCCTGGCCCTGCTGCCCGGGGTGCGCAAGGCCTGGCTGGCCATGGAACTGCCCTGGGTGCAGGACGGCCCGCTGCCCACCCACGCGGCACCGGGCGGCCCGGTCCGCCTGACCCTGGTGGACCTCGCCAGCGGCCGCCCCCTGCGCCAGATCGCCTACCAGCCCGACGCGGTGCAGCACCCTCGGCCACTGCCCGTCGGCCCCGAGACCGTGGGCATCAGCGAGGTGCTGGCCGATGGCAAGCACCACCTGCTGGTGCTGGAGCGCAGCTACAGCGCAGGCGCGGGTTTTGCAGTGCGGCTGTACCGCATCGACACGCGCGCAGGCACCAACACCCTGGCGCGCGCGCAGCTGGTGCCGGGCAACCATGTGCCGGTGCCCAAGACGCTCGTGGCTGACTTTGCCGCGCTGGGCATTGCACCGGTGGACAACCTGGAGGGCATGACTTGGGGCCCGCCGCTGCCGGGGGGCGGCCGCAGCCTGGTGTTGGTGAGCGACGACAACTTCAACCCGGCGCAGTCCACGCAGTTCATCGCGGCCGAGTACATCCCCACGCCGCCAGAGCGTTAAGTGCCGGCAGACACGGCAGTGCGCGGTATTCGGGTACAACCGACGGCTTCATGATGATCATCACGAGCCCGCTCAAAGCCCGATCGCTGCAGGATCTGAAGCCGCTGCGCGAAGCGCTGGCTGAGCGTGCCGCGCGCGAGGCCCGGCTGCGCCAGGAGCGTGCCGAGGCGGAACGCCGCGCCCGGGCCGAGAAGAACATGTTCCAGCTGGCCGTGGGGCCCGTGCAGCCCCTGAGTGGCCAGCATGACCGCCGCTGGCACACGCCCGAGCCACCCGAGCCGCTGCCCGTGCAGCGTGAACTGGACGAGCAGCGCGTGCTGGTGGAGGCCATCAGCGACGAGTTTGATGTGTCCACGCTGCTGGACACCGACGACCAGCTGAGCTTTCGCCGCCCGGGCATCGGCCGCGACGTGACGCACAAGCTGCGGGCCGGGCACTGGAGCATCCAGCGCCAGCTGGATCTGCACGGCCTGCGCACGGACGAGGCCCGCGAGGCACTCGGCCACTTCATCCGCCTGGCCCACCGCACCGGCCTGCGCTGTGTGCGGGTGGTGCATGGCAAGGGACTGGGCTCGCCGGGCAAGACGCCGGTGCTCAAGGGGCGCGTGCAGCGCTGGCTGGTGCAAAAGAAGGAAGTGCTGGCCTTTGTGCAGGCCCGCCCCGCCGATGGGGGCGCAGGGGCTTTGGTGGTGCTGCTGCAGCCGGTGATGCGCAGGAACCGGTAAAACCAGGCGGAATCCGGCTGTAGCCTTTTATTCAAATGCCTTGGGTGCTATTTTATCGATAGCAAAAAAGTGCTGAACCAGGCGCGCGCGGCAGGGCACGGCCATGGCTTCAGGTCTCGCACCGGCCCTCTTCACCTCGCGGACTGCCGTCTGCGGCCGGTCACCTGCCATCTGCCGGCGCCCGGATGCCTTGCGCGGGTTCACCACGCCCGCGGTCGCAAAAAAGCCGCCAGCGCCCTGGCGCAGGACGCTGGCGGCTTCGTGACCGCACAAGCCACTCCGAAAGGGCGGCAGTCGTCAGGGCAGTCGCAGGTAATCGGATTCGCGCACGTTCACGCGGTACTCGCGGCCGTTGACGCGGTAGGTCACCCACAGCATCTTGGGCGTGCCGGGGGCCGGGTCGTAGCCAGCCAGGTCGTTTTCCACGCGCACCGACAGCCGGTCGCCTTGCACCTGGGCGCGCAGCCGGTCGGTCATGTCCACGGCGCGGTTCCCGGCGCCATAGACGGCATTCACGATTTCCAGCCCGCCGCCAAAGCCCGGCTGCGGATACGACCCGCCGCTGCCGCCGAAGCCCGGCTGGGGATACGAGCCGCCGCTGCCACCAAAGCTGCCCTGGTTGCCGCCCCCGTTACCGTCCCATCCGCCGTTCCAGCCTTCGTTGCCCCAGCTGCCGCCGCCCCAGCCGGTGAAACGCGCACCGTCAATGGTGCTGCCCTCGGGGTACTCGAACAGGCGGGTCTGGCCGTCGCGGGCACGCACGTAGATGCGCAGTGTCTTGCGCTGGCCGCGGTGCGGGTCCACGCCAAAGGTGTTGTTGGTCAGCTCGATGGCTCGGTCGCTGCGGGCCAGGTCACGCAGTCGGCGCGTCACATCCACATGGTGATCGGGCGTGCCGTACACGGCCTGCAGTATGCGGAACTCGCCGTCATCGCGCCCGTCGTCGGGCCGGCCGTTGCCGGAATGGCCGTTCCAGCTGCCGTTGCCACCGCCCTGCCCCCAGCTGCCGCTGGACCAGGCGGTGAACTGGTTGCCGTCCACATAGCTGCCTTCCGGGTATTCAAAGGTACGCGTACGGCCCCGCGGGTCGCGCGCATGGATGCGCAGCATCTTGGAGTGGTTGCGGTGGGGGTCCACGCCAAAGGTGTCGTTGCTCACGCGGATGCCCACGTCGCGCCGGGCCAGGTCACGCAGCCGGTCGGTCACATCCACGTTGCCCTCGCGCGTGCCGTAGCGCGCACTCAGGATCTGATAAGCGCCATCGTCGCCACCACGCTGGGCCATGGCCGGTGCCACCAGACCCAGCACCAGAAGCAGGGCCGCCCACCAGCGAAGCCACATTGAGTGAGACGTCATGAAAATTCCCTTGTTGTTTGACATAGCCGCGTTGTGCGGGATGCGCCAGCGGCGCGCCCGGCGGTGTTGCCGATGCCAGGCTGCCCCTGTCTAACGGGGCCGCCGCTGCGGGGTTGACCGCCTGCGCAAATCCCTCACGCCAAAAGGGAATTATTGGGCATCCGGAAGGCGGAAACCTTGCAAAGTGTTTCCAGTTGCAGCGGGCGAAGCGTTGGCGTGCGATGGCCGCGCAGTGCCACTCAAGGGCCTGTGCTGGGGCTTTGCAGGGGCTGTCCGCATGCCCCGGGGCTGTTGCGCTGGGCTCCCGGGCCCAGGCCAGCCTCGCGGCTCGAAACAGCGGTGACAAAACGTGCGTCCCAAGCCTGGACGAAAGACTGAAAAAGGCTGTGCACAGGTCTTTTCAAGCCTTTTCGGCGTGTAGCCAAGGCGTTGATTGCCCTGATTGCTATTTATTCGATAGCAATCAGCGCTTGATTGATGGACGAGCGGTCAGACGCCCTTGTTGCGCATCCAGTCCGCGGTACCCATGAAGCTTTCGCGCAGCCGCGTGCGCAAGTCGGCGGGCACACCGGTCTCGGACATGGCCTGGTCCATGCAGGCCACCCACTGGTCACGCTCCTTGATGCCGATGGCAAACGGCATGTGTCGCGCCCGCAGCCGCGGGTGGCCGAACTGGTCGGTGTAGTAGGAAGGCCCGCCCAGCCATCCGCACAGGAACATGAACAGCTTTTGACGGGCCTGGGCCAGCTCTGACCCGTGGGCCGCGCGCAGTTCGCTGTAGGCGGGCTCCAGGTCCATCAGGTCGTAGAAGCGCTCGGTCAGGGCCCGCACGCGGCTTTCGCCACCCATCCACTCGAACGGGTTGGCAGGGGAAACGGATCCGTCGCCAGCGGCGGCGCCTGTGTCGGTAGGTTCTGAAGTCATGGCAAATATGGAATGCAGGCCAGTCCGGGAGATGCGGGCGACAGTCCCCGGACACAAGGGGACATCATGCGTGCGAGGGCAGTGCGCGGACAGACGCCCAGGCGTCAGCCGCTACGCCCTGGCGCGCGCCATGCCCATCGGCACGACAGGCTACTCGGCAGCGCGGCGCAAGGTGTCCACCACCGGGCGCTGCAGCACTTCGCGCAGGCCCCACCAGCCCGCAGCCAGCGCCAGCAGCGCGCCGCCCACCGCCCCGGCCAGTGGAACCCAGGGCGATGCGGTCCAGGCAAAGTCAAACACATAGCGTGCCAGGGCCCAGCCCACGCCCACGGCCACCGCACTGGACAGGAAACCCGCCAGCAGGCCCACGCCCAGCAATTCGGCCCGCTGCACCTGGCGCAAGAGGCTGGCGCGCGCGCCCACGGCGCGCATGATGGCGTATTCGCGCGCACGCTCTTCGCGCGTGGCCGTCACGGCGGCAAACAGCACCACCAGGCCGGCCGCCAGGGTGAAGGCAAAGAGGAACTCCACCGCGCGGATCACCTGCTCCAGCACGCGCTGCACCTGGGCGATGGTGGCGCCCATGTCCACGTTGGTGATGTTGGGAAACTGGCGCACCAGGGCGTTGTCGAATCCGGTGACCTCGGGCGCGCGGTAGGCAGCCAGGTAGGTCACGGGCACGTCCTTGACCTGCGCCACGGGGAACATCACGAAGAAGTTGGCGCGCATGGAGCCCCAGTCCACCTTGCGCAGGCTGGTGATGCGCGCCTCGGCCTGAACGCCGCCCATGTCAAACCGGAGGCTGTCGCCCATCTTGAGGCCCAGCGTTTCAGCAATGCCGTCCTCCACGCTGATGGCGCCTTCCTCGCCGGGCGTCCAGCGCCCCGCCGTGACCTGGTTGTGCGGAGGCGCTTCCACGGCGTTGGAGAGGTTGAACTCGCGGTCTACCAGGCGCTTGGCGCGGTCTTCGGTGTAGTTGTCGGGGCCCACGGGCTGCCCGTTGATGGCCACCAGCCGCCCGCGGATCATCGGGTACCAGTCGTAGCGCTCCACCCCCGCATCCTTGATGTTCTGCTGGAACGCCGCGGCCTGGTCGGGCATGACGTTGATGACAAAACGGTTGGGCGCATCTGGCGGCGTGGCCTGTCGCCAGCTCTGGACCAGGTCGGTGCGCAGCAGCACCAGCAGCACCAGTGCCAGCAGCCCCACCGCCAGGCTGCTGACCTGCACCACGGCATACGCGGGGCGCGCAGAGATCTGCCGTGTGGCCAGCACCAGCCAGCGCGGCGCGGTGGACTCGTTCACGCTCTTGCGCAGCAGTTTCACGGCCAGCCACGACAGCGCTGCAAACAGCGCGACCGCACCCGCAAAGCCGCCTACGGCGATCAGCCCCAGCCGGATGTCACTGCTGACCGCCAGCAGCAGCGCGGCAAAGCCTGCCACGCCCACGCCGAGCACCGCCATCGAGGCGGGCTTGAGCCCACCCACGTCGCGGCGGATCACCCGCAGCGGCGGAACCTGGGCCAGTTGCAGTACCGGCGGCAGGCCAAAGGCCAGCAGCAGCGTGAGCCCCATGCCCAGCCCGAAGGCCACCGGCCACAGGCTGGCAGCGGGCAGGGCCGACTCGACCAGCCCCGCCAGCAGCAGCACAAAGGCGTAGTGCACCACGTAGCCCAGTGCCACGCCCAGCGCGCTCGCAAAAAGGCCTATGAGTGCGAACTCGGTGGTGTAGGCCCCGGCAATGGTGCGCTGGCTCTGGCCCAGCACGCGCAGCATGGCCGATGCATCCAGGTGCTCGGCCGCAAAGCCGCGTGCCGCCAGGGCCACGGCCACGGCAGACAGCAGGGCCGCGAGCAGCGCAACCAGGCTCAGGAATTTCTGTGCGCGGTCCAGCGTCTGGCGCATTTCGGGGCGGCCACTCTCCAGCGATTCCAGCCGTGCGCCGTGCACCTCGGGCTTGCGCACCTCGGCCTCGGCCCATCGGGTGAAGTCCTTCACGGCGGCCGCCGGGCCTGTGACGGCAAAACGGTAGGTCAGGCGGCTGGCAGGCTGTACCAGGCCGGTGGCAGGCAGGTCGGCATCGTTGACCATCACGCGCGGCGCAAAGCTCATGAAGCCCGCGCCCCGGTCTGGCTCGATCACGATGATCCGAGCGATGCGCAGCTGCGCATCACCCAGCAGCAGCTTGTCGCCCATCGAGAGGTTCAGCGATTCGAGCAGGGGCGCATCCACCCACACATCCCCGGGCGCGGGGATGTCGCGTGTGGGCTGATCGGGCGCGCCCGGGGCATCTGCCACCCGCAGGGTGCCGCGCAGCGGATAGCCTTGCTGCACGCTTTTCAGGGCCACCAGCTTGGTGGCGCCGCCCTGCGCATCGCTGGCGCGGCCCATGGTGGGAAAACCCAGCGTGGTCACGCTCTGCAACCCCAGGGAGCGCGCGCGCTCGACGATCGAGGGCGGGGTGGCGTTGTCGCTGGCCACAACGGCATCGCCACCCAGCAACTGCAGGGCATCGCGCTGCAGGCCACCCTGCAGGCGGTCGGCAAAGAAGCCGACCGAGGTGAGCGCCGCCACGGCGAGCGTGACGGCCACGATCAGCAGGCGAAGCTCCCCGGCGCGCAGGTCACGCGCCAGCGTACGCCAGCCCAGGCGAAAGAATGACAGGTTCATGGCCCGGACCTTAGCGCAAACCAAAAGGGAAAGGTTTCGCTCAGGGCTTTGCAGGCGTACCGGCGAGGGCCACGGGCGGGCTACTGGCGGGCACTGCGCCCTTCACCGTTTCGGCTGCGCCGGGGGCTTCGGCGTGGCCGCTGGTGCCCAGACCGGCATCCATGGCCGCGACCTGGGCGCGCGCAACCCTGCCGGCTTCACTGCTGCGGCCAGCGCTCATCCCGTCCACCCCATCCACCGGCGCGGCATGCGGGCCCGCATCGGCCAGCCGCGCTGCCAGGGCCGCCAGCACCGGGCGGATGCGCTCACCCACACGGATCTGCGGATTGGAAAACCCGTCCGCCTTTCCCGCATCCACCTCACGCTGCTGGATGAGCGGCACCGCAGCAGCAAAAGCCTGCTCGAACGAATGCGTCTGGCGCAGCTGTTCGTGGAACACCGCCCGTCCAAAGAACGTGAGATCAGAGCGGGCGCCGCAACCGTACGACGTATGCGTGGCGTCTGCGGCAGTCATCACCAGGGTGGTGTCCGTGGCCAGCGGCTCCACCCAGCCCCCCGAGTAGCAGGCCGACACAGCGATCACACGGTGGCGGATACCGGCCTCGTCCAGCCAGCGGCGCAGCATCTCGGGCGTCACGGGCGCCACCTGCAGCGGGCCGTGCGATGCAGCGAGCTCATGGTTGCGGGCACCGTGCGAGGTCATGTAGACCACCAGCACATCTTGCGCGCGGTCCATGCGCCCGGCCAATGCTGCCAGTGCGCGCTGCAGGTTCTCGGGGGTGGCCCAGGCATGCGATGCCGCGGTTTCCGCGTGGTTGAGCAGGTGCATCACACGCCCGGCGGCATCAAACCGCTGCTCCAGCAGTTCGCTGACCATGGTGCTTTCGCGCCGGAACACGTTCTCGTCGGCATACGGTGCGAACACGAGCCCGTAGACGTCGGTCACGCCGGGGCGCTCGGGGGCCAGGGCCAAAAGCTGCTCACGCCAGAGTGACTGTTGCGTCTCGAAAACAGACTGCGTGAGCGCCAGCACAGGCGGTGCTGCTGCTGCGTCGGTGGCACCCGCCCCGGTAGCGTCCAGCGCCAACGAGTCGGCCGCGGGGGCCCAGGGGCGCTCGGGAAACTGCCACATGCCGACCACCACCACACCCACCAGCGCCAGCGAAAAGGCAACCGTATGCAGCCGCGACCGCATGAAACGGCCGCTGACCACCACCAGCGCGGCGATGACCCAGACAGTGAGCAGCGCATAGGCCACCCAGAAGGCGATGTCAGCGGCCGGGTGGGCCCACATCGCCGGCCAGCGGGCCGAGGCCCCCAGCAGACCATACAGCAGCAGGGTGGGCACCATGGGCGCCCACATCATCAGTGCATACCACGCCGCCAGCCCGCCGCGGGGCGCGGCGGTAGCGGGGTCGCCCGCACCGTCTGCCGCGCTGCCCGCGGGCGTGCGCATGGCCCACCACGCGCACCACAGCAGCACCAGGGTGCTCCACATGGGGCCCAGCCAGGCGCGCGCATCAAACTGCGCCGGGCCAGGGATTTCCAGGCGCGCGCCGGCCAGCAGCAGCGCTGCGCCCAGCAGCGAGAGCACCAGCAGCTGCCACGGCGTGGGGCTGGCTGCCCCGGTGCGCGGCATGCGAAACAACGTGGCGCGCAAGCCCTCACGCAGCCAGATCACCAGCGGGAGGCGGGTGACCGCTGCAGCGCTTGGCGGCTGCATACCTCTCGGGGTGCCCGCCCCTTGCGGCCCGCCCTGCGTGCCAGGCAGCGGGATTTCAATCTCGGGAGAAATGGGGCCCCATTGGCTGGGCAGGGTGTCGGCCCACGATCCGGGAACGGTCAGGTCTTTCATGGCCGGAATGATGCCACCGACCAGTGACAGGTTGGCGGTAACGGCATCGCCTGCGGGTCAGCAGCCATGCGGTTCAGAGGCTGACCAGTGCAGGCGCTGCCGCAGCGATGCAGCACGTTCAGCCACGCGCCAGTTTCAGCGCGCGGCCACAGCCGACGTCTCGCCGGCCTCCTGGGTGGCCATCACCGGGGCCTGCGCCAGTTCGGGTTGAAGGATGAGCCGGTCTGCACCGCTGTAGCACACGAACCTGCGGTTGGTGGCCCGGCCAATCGCGCACAGTCCCAGTTGCTGCGCCACGGAATGCCCCATCTGCGTCATGCCACTGCGCGACACCACGATGGGCACGCCCATCTGGGCAGACTTGATCACCATCTCGCTGGTGAGCCGGCCCGTGGTGTAGAAAACCTTGTCGGCACCCTGCATGGGGGTGTGACCCGCTCCGTGTGCCGGTGTGTGGGCATTCGCAGGCATGGCTTCTGAGCCAGGCAGATCACTGGGGTTCGCCCCCAGCGTATCGCCCTGCCCTGCGCCGTGCGCTGTTTCAGAGATTCCAGCCTCACCGTTCATCCACATCCAGCCGGCAATGGTGTCGATGGCGTTGTGGCGGCCCACGTCTTCGACAAAGGTAAGCAGCTCTGCGCCGCGAAAAAGCGCACAGCCGTGCACCGAGCCTGCGGATTTGTACGTGCTTTCCTTGAGGCGTATCGCATTGACGATGCCGTACAGCTCGGCCTGCGAAAGTCTCGCCTCTGGCAAGGCAATGCGGTCCACCTCGTCCATCAATCCGCCAAACACGCTGCCTTGCCCGCAACCCGTGGTGACCACCTTGCTGGCGGTGCGCTCCTCGATGCGGGCGATGCCGTGGTGTGTGCGAACCGCGGCCGCATGGACCTCCCAGTCCACCGTGATCGACTCGATGTCGAACACCGAATCGACCAACCGCTGGTTGCGCAAATAGCCCAGGACCAGCAATTCGGGTTCGGCACCCAGGGTCATCAGGGTCACAAGTTCCCGCTTGTCCACGTACACCGTCAGCGGGCGTTCGGCGGGTATGTGCACATCTTCACGCTCGCCTCGTTCATTGATGACCTGCACGGCATGGGTCAGCGGGGCGCGGGCCCGCGTCAGGCGGGGCAGGCTGCCGGGGCCGGCAGATGAAGCGCAGGAAGATGGGTCGGTCATGGCAGGACTATACGGATCGGCGACCCGGTACGTGAGACGGTGGCGTTGCAGCAGAGTGGATCGAGCGTATTGGCCCCGACCACGCCGGATTGCGCAACGGCATCTGTCAGGCGCGAGCAAGCTGCAGGGACGCGGACCCGGACCTCTGGGCGCCGCGCAAGCTGCGCAGTTGAGCGCACAGGCACCCTCCATTGAAAAAGCCGCGCTGCAGTCGCAGGCGCGGCTTTGTCGTGCGACGCACAGGGCACCCACCGCGCCCCCGTTGAAGGGCGCAGTGCCGGGCATCCGTCAGGACTTCGGAGCAGAGGCCGCCGCAGGTGCAGCCTGGGTCGCCTTCGTGTTGGGGGGGCTGCTGGCAGTGCCCGGAGGCGAATGGGCGCCTGCGGATTCCAGCGGCTTGGCCGCAGGCGGGGTGTAGGCAAAAGGCCCCGGGTCGGCGCACGCCGCAGGCGACGCGCTGGCCGCCTTGGCCGCGGGCGTGGTCTTGCGGTAGTGGTTGGCCACGCGGTCTTGTGCAAGGCACAGCTTGTAGTTGTCCAGCTTGCCAGCCCATGCAGTGCGTGCAGCAGCTTCCGCGGCCTTGGCCGCAGCCTCCGGCGAAGGAGGCGGCAGCTTGGCCAGCGCAGCGCCGCAGAAGGCCAGGGCGCACAGGCCTGCCACCGCCGAAAGCGTACGGCGGCCGGGGTGGTGATGTACTCGGTTTTTCATGGTGCTACTCATCCTCATGCCTGAACGGGTTTGGCCGCGGGTGCCTCTTCCGAAGGGGTGGCGCTGCGCTGGCGCGGGATCTTGCCAGCCTGCACATCGTCGTACCAGAGCTCGTGATGCTCCTTGGCCCAGCCTTCGCTCACATAACCGGTTCGCATGGCCTTGTAGGCGCCCTTCATGCCCACGGTGCCCATGTAGATGTGTCCGCAGAGCAGCGCCATCATCCAGATTGCCAGTGTGGCGTGGATCATGTGGGCGATCTGCATGTCGCTGCGCACGTCACCAAAGCCGGGGATGAGCTTGTCGAGCACCAGGCCCGAGGCCACTACAAAGATGCCAGGGATGGTGATACCCCACCAGAACAGGCCTTTCTCGCCTGCGTTGAAGCGGTGCGAAGGTACCTGATGGTGGCCCTTGCCCAGCATGCCGCCGCCCTTGGCCAGCCACACGAAATCGGCACGGCTCGCGATGTTGTCTTTCACGAACGTGATGATGATCACGAGCAGCGAGACGGCAAACAGCGGCCCGACGAAGTTGTGCACATTTTTGAGCGCGTAGCTCAACCAGCCAAACAGCGTGGCGCCCATGATGGGCAGCAGGAAGAACTTGCCAAACGCCATCACGATGCCGGAGACGGCCAGCGCGATGAAAGCAAACGCGTTGGACCAGTGGGCGGCGCGTTCAAACGGGGTGAACCGCTCGATGCGCCTGGGGCCAACCCCATCCGGATGCGCGTGGCCCAGTGAACCTTTGGTGAAGTAGAAGATGCCCAGTGCCAGCAACACGATGGCAAAAAGCGCCGCACCATAGGGGATGATCCAGTTGTTGCGCACCTGGCGCCACGCATCACCCGCATTGGTGTAGCGCGAGCCGGGATACTGCACAAACGGCTGGATCAGGTTGCCCGCTTCCGGCGCCTGACTCACAGGCAGGCTGCTAAAGCCGGTAACGCCCTGGCCCACCTGGCGCCACATGGGCGCGTTGTTGCCGGGCTGTACCTGGGCTCGTTCACCGTTGGTCTGCCCGGCGTACTTGGGGTCGGCGCTCGCATCCGGGCTGATCTCGAAGATGTTCTGGCTCTTGATACCGCCCACGGCGGCGGGAGCAGCCTGGGCCGTAGCGGCGGGTGCCGTTGCATCGCCTGCCGGGGCGGCCGATGTGGCCGTCTGGGCATGCGCCGGCACCCAGGCCATCGAGCCCGCGAGTGCCAGGGACCACATGATGTGTTTCATGGTCGACCTCACTTGGCTTGGCTGCGGGTGTATTCGTTTTGACCGTACTGCTGACGCGTCTTGAGCTGGGCTTCCCAGCTGGTCCTGTCACCGGCCTTCCAGCCGGGTTCGGTGAAATTGCTGCCGGTACCGGCGTACGGGACGACATCGGTGCGCACGCCCATGCCGGTCTGCGGCTTTTCGCCGCAGGCCGCGAGCGTGAAGGCCGCCACACAGGCCGCAAGAATGAATGGTGTGCGGTTGATCATGACTTGGCTCCTGCAGGCTGCGCCGCCTTTTGCGATCCATACGCCGTACCCCATCCCCACACCTCTGCGCCCGTGCCGCGCTGCACGACACGGTTGCGGAAGATGTCAGCCACCACATCGCCGTCGCCAGCCAGCAGCGCCTTGGTGGAGCACATTTCAGCGCAGGCCGGAAGCTTGCCTTCAGCCAGACGGTTGCGTCCGTATTTCTCGAACTCGGACTGGCTGCCATGCGCCTCGGGGCCGCCCGCACAGAAGGTGCACTTGTCCATCTTGCCGCGCACACCGAAGGTGCCGGACGACGGGAACTGGGGCGCGCCAAACGGGCAGGCGTAACTGCAGTAGCCGCAGCCGATGCAGACGTCCTTGTCATGCAGCACCACACCCTCTTCAGTACGATAAAAGCAGTTGACCGGGCAGACGGCCATGCACGGTGCATCACTGCAGTGCATGCAGGCCACCGAGATCGATTTCTCGCCCGGCACACCGTCGTTGAGGGTGACCACGCGGCGGCGGTTGACGCCCCACGGCACCTCGTGCTCGTTCTTGCAGGCGGTCACGCAGCTGTTGCACTCGATGCAACGCTCTGCGTCACAGATAAATTTCATTCGTGCCATTTTTGTGTCTCCTGGTCAGGGGTGGCTTGCCGCGCGCTCACGCCCGCTCCACGTTGCAGATCGTGGTCTTGGTCTCTTGCATCATGGTCACGGTGTCGTAACCGTAGGTCGTGGCCGTGTTGACAGCCTCGCCACGCACCACAGGGGCTGCGCCCTTGGGGTAGTACGCCAGCATGTCCTTGCCCTGCCAGTGGCCCGAGAAATGGAATGGCATCCATACCGTGTCGGGTGCCACGCGCTCGGTGACCATGGCCTGAACGTTGATGCGCGCCCCCGTTGGCGAGGTCATCCACACACGCTCGCCATTGCGGATGCCGCGGTCGGCTGCCGTCTTCGGATTGATTTCGACAAACGACTCCTGCTGCAGCTCGGCCAGCCATGGGTTCGAGCGGGTTTCTTCACCGCCACCCTCGTACTCCACCAGGCGACCCGAAGTCATGATGAGCGGGAACTTCTCGTGGAGGTTGTCCGCGATGTTCTTTTGCTGCACGGTCTTGTACAGCGTGGGCAGACGCCAGAAGGCCTTGCGATCATCATGCGTCGGGTACTTGGCCATCATGTCGGGCCGGGTGCCGTATAGCGGTTCGCGGTGCTGCGGAATCGCATCGGGAAAATTCCACACCACAGCGCGTGCCTTGGCGTTGCCAAACGGATGGCAGCCGTGCTTGAGCGCCACGCGGATGATGGCGCCGGTCGGATCGGTCTTCCAGTTCTTGCCCTCAGCCTTGGTCTTTTCCGCGTCCGAAAGGTCCTCCCACCAGCCCAGCTTCTTGAGCAGGACATGGTCGAACTCGGGGTAGCCGGTGGTGATCTCGCTGCCCACCGAGTGCGAGCCATCCTCGGCCAGCAGGTTCACGCCGTCTTTTTCCACACCGAAGTTGGCGCGGAAGTTGCCGCCGCCTTCCATGACGTGCTTGGAGGTGTCGTACAGATTGGGCGAGCCAGGGTGCTTGAGTTCAGGCGTGCCATAGCAGGGCCATGGCAGACCAAAATAGTCGCCGCCGAAGTCGTACCCGGTTTCCTTGTCCTTGCCGCCCTTGGCCTTCAGCGTCTTGACGTCGAACAGGTGCATGTTGCGCATGTGCGCCTTCAGGCGCTCAGGGCTCTGGCCGGTGTAGCCGATGGTCCATACGCTCTTGTTGATTTCGCGCAGGATGTCCTCGGGCACGGGCTCGTCCATGCCCTTGACCTTCTGCATCTTGAAGTTCTTGGAAAGCTCGGCGGCAAAGCCCAGCTTTTCGGCGAACTGGTGCATGATCATGTGGTCCGAACGGCTCTCCCACAGGGGCTCAATGACCTTCTCGCGCCACTGGATGGAGCGGTTGGACGCCGTGCACGAACCGCTGGTTTCAAACTGCGTGGCAGCGGGCAGCAGGTACACCGCACGGTTGGGGTTCAGGTCCTCGGCCTTGCCGGGCATGGCGGCCATGGCGGCCGTGGCCGATGGATAGGGGTCCACCACCACCAGCAGGTCCAGCTTGTCCATGGCGCGCTTCATCTCCAGACCGCGGGTCTGCGAGTTGGGCGCATGGCCCCAGAAGAACACGCCGCGCAGGTTGGAATCCTGGTCGATCAGCTCATTGTTTTCAAGCACGCCATCGATCCAGCGCGACACGGTGATGCCGTTCTTGGACATCATCGCGGGCGACGCGTACTGCTTCTTGATCCACTCGAAGTCTACGCCCCATACGGCTGCAAAGTGCTTCCACGAACCCTCGGCCAGCCCGTAGTAGCCGGGCAACGAGTCGGGGTTCGGGCCCACGTCGGTCGCTCCCTGCACGTTGTCGTGGCCGCGGAAGATGTTGGTGCCGCCGCCGGTCTTGCCCACATTGCCCAGCGCCAGCTGCAGGATGCACGAGGCACGCACGATGGCATTGCCGATGGTGTGCTGCGTCTGGCCCATGCACCACACGATGGTGCCCGGGTTGTTGTCGTGCATCATCTTGGCGACCCGGAAGACCTGTTCTTCCTTGACGCCGCAGGCTTCTTCCACCTTGTCCGGCGTCCATTTGGCCAGCACTTCCTCGCGCACCTTTTCCATGCCGTAGACACGGTCGCTGATGTACTTCTTGTCTTCCCAGCCGTTCTTGAAGATGTGGTACAGCACACCAAAAATGAATGGAATGTCGGTGCCCGAGCGGATGCGCACAAACTCGTCGGCCTTGGCGGCCGTGCGGGTGAAGCGTGGGTCCACCACGATCATCTTGCAGCCGGTTTCCTTGGCATGCAGCATGTGCAGCATGCTGACGGGGTGCGCCTCGGCGGCGTTCGAACCAATGTACAGGGCGACCTTGCTGTTTTGCATGTCGTTGTACGAATTGGTCATGGCGCCGTAGCCCCATGTGTTGGCCACGCCGGCCACCGTGGTGGAGTGGCAGATACGCGCCTGGTGGTCGCAGTTGTTGGTGCCCCAGAAGCTCACGAACTTGCGCAGCAGGTAAGCCTGTTCGTTGTTGTGCTTGGACGAGCCGATGAAGTACACGCTGTCTGGGCCGCTGGCCTTGCGCAGCTCCTGCATCTTGGCCGTGATCTCGTTGAGGGCCGTGTCCCAGCTGATGCGCTCGTACTTGCCGTTGACCAGCTTCATCGGGTAGCGCAGGCGGTACTCGCCATGGCCGTGCTCGCGCAGTGCGGCACCCTTGGCGCAGTGCGCGCCGAGGTTGATGGGGGAATCGAACACGGGTTCCTGGCGCACCCACACGCCGTTCTCCACCACCGCATCGACCGCACAGCCCACGGAACAGTGCGTGCAGATGGTGCGGCGAACTTCAATCTTGGTGTCGCCAATGGCAACCTTGGCGCCTTCGGCCGCATTGGACTTGCGCACCAGGGTGAGCTGGGTGGCGGCAATGCCGACCCCCACGCCCAGGCCGGAGCGGCGCAGGAACGAGCGGCGGTCCATGGTGGGCAGCGCGTGCGACAGGCCCCGGCGCAGGCTGTGGACAAACGGCGATGCAGACGATGCGCCCTGCGCGGCCTGCGATGACTTCTTGGTAAGCAACATGGCTGGCCCCGCTATCAGAGTTGAGTGGTCTTGTAGTAATGCTTCACGTGTGCCGAAAGGTAGTAGCCGCCGCCTTTTTCGGGGGGTTGGCGCGCCGCCTCTGGTTCAGCGGCCACAGGCGTGGCCACGTGGGGAATTGCCACGACGGCTGCTGCTGCAGCGCCGACGGTGGCGGCGCCGGCAAAGAAGTTGCGGCGCGAGGAATTGGGCTGGCGGTTCTGCATGGTGTCTCCAGAATGGCTGGCGGCTATGAAACGGATTTCATACAGTCTATGACGTTGTGTAAGTCGCTGCAATCGACGCTTACACCCCCCACCAAAGCAGTCACCTTTTACGGGTGACGCCGGGGAAATCTGTCAGGTTCAGGTCAGTCAAGCATGTCAAAGCCCTGGGTTTCCACAGACACAAATGCCTGGGTTAACCCTGCAAGACATGCATAAAAGTGCGCGTTGCGATGCGTTGCCAAGGCCTCGCACAGTCGCAGCACCCACGGCTGCACATGGGTTGAGAAAAATTCACGCTGGGATGAGAGATTGCACACGCCCACGTCATCGCCGGCAATCAGGTAGCGCATCACCTCGCAAAGGTAGGCGATGTGGTCTTCCGTCTCGGGCATGGCCTCGTCGCGCGCCAGGCCCAGGCGATCCAGATCGGCGCGCAGGCGGGCCAGCGGCTTCTCGTTCAGGAAGCCGCTCAGGTAGTGCGAGCCGAACAGGTACACCTCGGGCTTGCCGACGCCGCCAAACAGGCGGTCGAACTCGCGCGCAATGTCTGCGTCGCTCAGCGCCCGGGCGCTGGCTACCAGTTGCTGCCATGGCTCCTGCAGAAATCCGCCCTCGGCGGGCGCCTCGGTCACGGCCACGCGCAGGGCCGACAGCACCTCGGGCCCCGGGGGCGCGTAGTACAGCTGCGACAGCAACCCGTACAGCTCGGCGCGGGCGGTCTCTTCGTCAAGCGCGGAGCTGCCGGGTGGGATCAGGGATGGGTTGGCGCTCACAGGTCCGTCACTTTCGATTCGCTGTTGGAGGAATACAGGTCGATCACACGGCAATCGCTGCACATCTTCAGGCGCTCCAGCGCCTCACCCTGAAACATGGCGTGGCCCGCCAGCTTGCCCAGCATGGCCTCGATGGCCTTGACGGTGCCAAACGGCTTGCTGCATCGAATGCAGGCCCAGGGCTTGGCCTCGTTGAGCACGCGCAGCTGCGCGCGCTCGGGCGACAGCAGCAGGCGCGGCTGCAGCGTGATGGCGTCTTCGGGGCAGGTGGTGGCGCACAGGCCGCACTGCACGCAATTTTTTTCAATGAAGCGCAGCTGGGGCAGCTGCGGGTTGTCCTGGAGGGCGCTGGCGGGGCAGGCGCTGACGCAGCTCAGGCACAGCGTGCAGCGGTCCTTATTGACCTCGATGGTGCCCAGCGGCGAGCCCGCTGCGGGCAGCGCGATGGCGGCGGGCAGACTGGCTGCGGGTGTTGGCGCGTGTTCGATCAGGTGGTCAAGCGCCATCTCCAGCGTGCTGCGCTTTTCGGGCGCGACGGCAAACCGGGCGGCAGTGGCCGGAACCTTCTGGCGCGTCTGGCCCAGCGCCTGCAGCGCTGCATCGAGCGCGGTGGGATGGCTGGCACGCACCAGCTGCACATGGGTGCCCGTGTAGCCCAGCCCGCGCAGGATGGCCTGGGCGATGTCCATCTGGGCCTGCAGGCCATCGAGGTACTGCGGGGCCTCCTCGTCGGTGGTCAGCAGCACGACTTGCGACGCACCATAAGCAATAGCGCTCAGCCACAGGTCCACGCCGGTGCTGGCCGTGTGCCACAGCGCCACCGGAATCACATGGGCCGGCACACCCTTGGCCACCTTGAGCTGCGCGGCGCGGCCCAGTTCTTCCACCAGCGCCTGGCCGCGCTCCTGGCTGTGCAGCAGCAGCACGGCGTCCTTGCCGCCCGCTGCGGCGTAGGTGGACAGCAGCGTCTTGAGCTTCTGGCCCTGCTCGGCCGCTGCGGGGTAGGCATAGGTGAGCGCGCCGGTGGGGCATACCGTGGTGCAGGCGCCGCAGCCCACGCACAGGTTGGGGTTCACCACGATGCGCTGTCGGCTCTTGTCGCTGCTGACGGCCTCGGCCGAGCAGATGTCCACGCAGGCGTTGCAGCCCACGGTTTCGTTGCGGCTGTGGGCGCACAGCTTTTGCTTGTAGGCAAAGAAGCGGGGCTTTTCAAATTCGCCCACCATCTCGCGCAGCTTGAGCAGCATCGACAGGTCGGTGCCATCCCAGCGGAAGTAGCCCTGCGGCGTGGCGTGCTGCACAAAGGTGGGCGTGGCGCTGGCCGGGCGCAGGTCCAGCACCAGGTCGAACTTGTCCTGCTGTTCGGACGCTTCGCGCGTGAAGTCGATGGCGCCCGCCACCTGGCAGACCTTGACGCAGCTGCGGTGGGACGTGCACGCGTTCATGTCGATCTGGTAATCAAGCCCGATCGCGTTTTCGGGGCAGGCGGCCACGCAGGCATTGCAGCGCGTGCACAGGTCCAGGTCGATCGGGTTGTCGGCCTTCCACTTCACCTCGAACGCGCCCAGCCAGCCCGTAAGGCCGGTGATGCGCCCGCCCAGCACCGGGTAGCGGCGCGCCTGTGCGCCGCCCGCGTTGCCCGGGCCCTGGGTGAACACGGTCACGTCCAGCACGTCCGACACCATGCCCGCCACCTTCTCGGCAGCATCCAGCGGACCGATGACCAGCAGCTTGCCTGCGCTCTTGTACGTGACCGTGGCAACCGGGGGCGGGTCGGGCAGGCGCGCTGCGGCCAGCAGGCCAGCCAGCTTCGGCGTAGCTGCGCCGGCATCGCGGCTCCAGCCGCCGGTTTCGCGGATGTTCACAAAGCGGATGGGGGACACCGCGCCTTCGGTCTGCTCGCCCAGCTCGGCAAACAGGCGCTGCTCCTGGGTGCAGGCCACCACCACCTGGTCGCCCGAGCGGATCGCCTGCTGGAACGCGCCCGCCTCGCGGCGGCACAGCGTGGAGTGGAGGGTCAGGTCTTCATGCAGTGCCACGCCCAACGCCTTGGCGTTGAGGGGCATTGTCTGGTTGCAGTCGCAAATGAGCGTCTTGGTCGTCATGTTGGATATGGCTGGCTGACAGGGCCAACGGGTCTGCTGCAGACGCGCTGGCAAGGTCAGGCTGGCTGATGGGAACGCCCGGGGCAGCGTCGGCGATGGGCAACTGTGCCACGTCAGGGATGGGTTGCGCCCCCGCATCATCCCGGGGCGCGGCCGTCGCAATTTGCACGGTGTCGGCCGGGGCGGCGGCATCGCCCTGCTTCTTTTCATGTTCGAAAAAGCCCAGCGTGTGCGCGCTGACCATCTTGCGCAGCATGCCGTCGGGCATCGGGTCAGGCTGGGAGTAGTCGCCGATGTAAATGTCGAGCCCGTCCATCACATTGAAGTGCGGATCGGCAAACAGCTTCTTCATGGCGAGGTTGCGCACCTCCGGGGCCACGTCACGCGCCACGAACGGCTTGAAGTCGGACTGCGGCGTGAGTCCCTGGGCATCTTCCAGCGAGGGGGCAGGAGGGGGGGGTGGCGCCACGGCACCGTCAGGCTGGCCGGCTGCAGCCAGGCCGGCAGCGGGTGCCTGGCCTGCAGTGGACGCCACCGCGGCAGCAGGGACAGGCGTTCGCGGCGCGGGCGCAGGCGGCTCCTCCAGCGGTTTGCCTTCGCGCACATCCTGCTTGCGCCGCGACCAGCGGCCCAGGAAGCCGTCAGCCATGGTGGCCTCCCTCACGCGCACCAGCCGGTTGGTCGCCGCCTGCCGCAGCACCGCCGCCGCGCTGCTTGTCGGTCGAGACAGACGCCGGGTTGCCAAACCGGTCCTGTAGCGGCTTGAAACTATCGGGGCGCTTGCGGCGCTTGGGCTCGGGCTGGTAGTGCTCGGCCACAAAGGCGCGCATGGCGTCGAGCACGGGCTCGGGTGCGGGTACCTGCTCCACCGAATCCTGGGCATCCAGCCACCGGCCAGCGTCGTGGTAGCTCAGGCTTACAGCCACCGGCCGGGCCAGCGGCTCGGTGCCGTCACCCGTGTCTTCGTCCATGCGCCACATCACAAACCAGCAAGGTGCCGGTGACGTGAGGTTGAGGTGGTAGCCCTCGGCATCGTCGCGGAACAGTTCGACGCGAAACCCCGGAAACAGCCAGCGCTGTGCATTCGTATCGGTGATGAGCGCACGGGGCTCGGTGCCGAATGCGGGCTCGTTGATCACCACGCTGTCGAGCGACCAGCGCCAGGGCTGCCAGCGGTTGTCCAGGCGCTCGCGGCGCATGATCACGGCAACATCGGTGTAGGGGCGCTCGGTCATGGGGCAGGACTTTACCCCCGTCCGTCGCGGCGCAGGCCGCAATGCCCGGAAAGCCCCCGGTGCTGCGCTGCAGCATCGGCGCGTCAGGGCTGCGTCAGGCGTTGCAAGTCGCCCGCCGAAGCCGCTGGCGCCCCATCGTGCAGCGCTTCCACAGCCACCGCGCAGTACTTGAACTCCGGGATCTTGCCGAACGGATCCAGCGCCGCGTTGGTCAGCAGGTTGGCCGCCGCCTCCACATACGCAAAGGGCATGAACACCGTGCCGCGCGGCGTGCCGTCATCAAGCCGCACGCGCACCTTCACCATGCCCCGGCGCGACCGGATGCCCACCAGGGCGCCCGGCTGCACACCCAGCCGCGCCAGCTCGTCCCCGTGAAGCGAGGCCGTGGCCATGGGCTCGATGGCGTCCAGCACCGTGCTGCGCCGCGTCATGCTGCCGGTGTGCCAGTGCTCCAGCTGGCGGCCGGTGATGAGCACCAGGGGGTAGTCGGCATCGGGCTTTTCCGCCGCCGGGATCACGCTGGCTGGCACCAGTTGCAGGCGGCCCGTGGGCGTGGGGAATTTTTCGGTGAAGACGATGGGCTGGCCCGGGTCGTCTTCGGTAAGGCAGGGGTAGGTCACGCTGGAGTCGCGCGCGAGGCGCTCCCAGGTGATGCCCTCGATGCTCGTGTGCATGGCCTGGCGCATTTCGTCGTAGACAGCGGCCACGCCGGACTCTTCGCCTTCGTAGTTCCAGCCAAGCCCCATGCGCGCGGCGATCTGCTGGATGATCCACAGGTCCGGCTGCGCATCGCCCGGCGGATTGAGCACGCGGCGGCCCATCTGCACCATGCGGTCGGTATTGCTGGCCGTACCGGTCTTTTCGGGCCAGGCGCTGGCGGGCAACACCACATCGGCCAGCCAGGCCGTTTCGGTCAGAAAGATGTCTTGCACCACCAGGTGTTGCAGGCTGGCCAGCGCGTGGCGCGCGTGGTTCAGGTCGGGGTCGCTCATGGCCGGGTTCTCGCCCATGATGTACATGCCGCGCACCTTGTGCGGGTCGCTGTCGGGTGCCAGGGCCTTATGCATGATTTCGACCACGGTGTAGCCCGGCGCTTCGTCCAGCTTGGTGCCCCAGAAGTCTTCAAACCAGGCATGCGCCCCGGCGTTGTCCACGCGCTGGTAGTTGGGGAACATCATGGGGATCAGGCCCGCATCGCTCGCGCCCTGCACGTTGTTCTGGCCGCGCAGCGGGTGCAGGCCCGAGCCGGGCTTGCCGATCTGGCCGGTGATGGCGCACAGCGCGATCAGACAGCGTGCGTTGTCGGTGCCGTGGATGTGCTGGCTCACGCCCATGCCCCAGAGAATCATGGAGGACTTCGATGTGGCAAACGCCCGCGCCACCTCACGCAGCGTCTCGGCCGGGATGCCGCACACGGGGGCCATGGCTTCGGGGCTGCAGCCCATCACGTTGGCCTTGAGGGCCTCGAAGTTGTTGGCGCGATCCTGGATGAAGGCCTCATCCACCAGCCCCTCGTCGATCACCGTGTGGATGAGCGCATTGAGCATAGCCACATCGGCATCGGCCTTGAACTGCAGCGTGCGCCAGGCGTGGCGGCCAATGTCGGTCACGCGCGGGTCGGCCAGCACGATCTTCGCGCCGCGCTTGGCGGCGTTCTTCATCCAGGTGGCCGCCACGGGATGGTTGGCGGTGGGGTTGGAGCCGATCACGAAGATCAGCTCGGCGTGCTCCACGTCGTTCACCGGGTTGCTCACCGCGCCCGAGCCCACGCCTTCGAGCAGCGCCGCCACGCTGGACGCGTGGCACAGCCGCGTGCAGTGGTCCACGTTGTTGCTGCCAAAGCCGGTGCGCACCAGTTTCTGGAACAGGTAGGCCTCTTCATTGCTGCCCTTGGCCGAGCCAAAGCCCGCCAGCGCCTTGGGGCCGTGCGTGTCGCGCAGGCTCTTGAGCTGGCCTGCGGCCATGTCTAGCGCCTCGTCCCAGGTCGCTTCGCGGAAGGTATCGCGCCAGTCGGCACCGTAGGGCCGCACCTCTTTGGGCACGCCGGGCTTGCGGATCAGCGGCACCGTGAGGCGGTCGGGGTGGTGGGCGTAGTCAAACCCAAAGCGCCCCTTCACACACAGGCGGCCGTGGTTGGCCGGGCCGTCGCGGCCTTCCACGCTGATGATTTTTTCATCGCGCACGTTGTAGGTGATGAGGCAGCCCACGCCGCAGAACGGGCAGACCGAATCGACCTTGCGGTCCACCTTTTGGGAGCCGATGTGCGTCTTGGGGCTGAGCGCGCCCGTGGGGCAGGCCTGCACACATTCGCCACAGGCCACGCAGGTGCTCTCGGCCATGGGGTCGTCGAGGTCGAAGACGATCTTGCTGTCTGCCCCTCGCAGCGCGTAGCCGATGACGTCGTTGACCTGTTCTTCGCGGCAGGCGCGCACGCAGCGGTTGCACTGGATGCAGGCGTCCAGGTTGACGGCCATCGCGGGGTGGCTGAGGTCGGGCGCGGGTTGGGCGCGGCGCAGGGCCTGGAGCGCCGGGCGCACCGCCACGCCCAGGCGGTCCGCCCAGGCGCTCAGTTCGCCGTGCTGACCGGCCTTTTCGGCGGTTTTCAGGTCAAATCGGCCACAGGCCCTTTCGTTATCATGCCTTTTAGCTATCAAATCAGGAGCATTCGCAACGCCGTCATTCCACCGGTAGCCCACATCGGGCATGTCCGACAGCAGCATCTCCACCACCATTTGCTGGCTCTTGCGGGCGCGCGGGCTGGCCGCCTGCACCTTCATGCCTTCCGTCGGCGCGCGGCAGCAACTGGGCGCCAGGGTGCGTTCACCGGCGATCTCGACCACGCAGGCGCGGCAGTTGCCATCGGGGCGCAGCCCGTCGGCGTAGCAAAGATGCGGGATGTCCACGCCGTGGCGCTGCGCGGCCTTCAGGATGGTTTCGCCGGGGTGGGCAGTGACGGACTGGCCGTCCAGCTCAAAGGCCACGCCTTGCGGGATGGGGACCGCGCTCATGGCTGGCCTCCCATCGGCAGCTGCTCTGCCAGCGGGCTGTTGCGGGGCCTGGGCAGGTCGCCCGGCCAGGGCCCCTCACCCACTTCGTGCGCAAAGTATTTGTGGATGCAGCGGATGGGGTTGGGCGCTGCCTGGCCCAGGCCGCAGATGGACGCATCGGCCATCACCTGCGCCAGGTCGTCGAGCAGCTCCTCATCCCACTGCGGTGCCTCCATCAGCGTGGCCGCCTTGGCCGTGCCCACACGGCAGGGGGTGCATTGGCCGCAGCTTTCGTGCTCAAAAAAGCGCATCACGTTCAGCGCCGCGTCGCGCGCCCGGTCGTGCTGGCTGAGCACGATGACGGCAGCCGATCCGATGAAGCAGCCGTAGGGCTGCAGGGTGTCGAATTCCAGCGGAATGTCGTTCAGGCGGGCGGGCAGGATGCCACCCGAAGCGCCGCCCGGCAGATACGCATACAGCTCGTGGCCGTCCTGCATGCCGCCGCAGTATTCGTCGATGAGTTCCTGCACCGTGATGCCTGCAGGCGCGAGCTTGACGCCCGGGTGCTTCACCCGGCCGCTCACACTGAAACTGCGCAGGCCTTTGCGACCGTGGCGGCCAAAGCCGGCAAACCACGCCGGCCCGCGCTCGACGATGTCGCGCACCCAGTACAGCGTCTCGAAGTTGTGCTCCAGCGTGGGGCGGCCAAACAGCCCCACTTGGGCGATGTAGGGCGGGCGCATGCGGGGCTCGCCACGCTTGCCTTCGATGCTCTCGATCATGGCCGACTCTTCGCCGCAGATGTAGGCGCCCGCACCGCGCCGCAGTTCGATGTGCGGCAGTGGGCAGGGTGGCTGGGCGCGCAGGTCGTCCAGGGCGCGCTGCAGCAGCGCGCGGCAGCCATGGTATTCGTCGCGCAGGTAGATATAGATGGCCTCGGTGCCCACCACCTGGGCGGCGACGAGCACGCCTTCCAGAAAGCGGTGCGGATCGCGTTCGAGGTACGTGCGGTCCTTGAAGGTGCCAGGCTCGCCTTCGTCGATGTTGATGGCCATCAGCCGTGGGGCAGGCTGCTCGCGCACGATGCGCCATTTGCGCCCGGCCGGAAAGCCCGCCCCGCCCAGGCCACGCAGGCCGGAGTCTTCCATGGCCGCGAGCACCGCCTCGGCATCCATCTCACCGTTGACCAGGGCGGCAGCCGTCTGGTAGCCGCCGTGTGCACGGTAAGTGGCCAGGTCGGTGTGGGCGGGAGTGATGCCTTCCGGCTGCGCCGGAACACTGTGCCCAGCCAGCGCAGCCACATCAAAATTGATAGCTGCCAGGGATGGTGCGTGAACGGCTTGCGCCCGATCTGGCATCAAATCGACCGTTTCCAGCACCCTGGCCACCGTGGCGTGCGGCACCGGGCACTGGTGCACCACCGCCACGGGGGCCTGTTCGCACCGGCCCACGCAGGGCACGGCCTGCACCTGCACATCGCCCTGCCCGGCGGCTTTCAACCGTGCCGGCAGTGCTTCAAGCAATTCGCGTGCGCCGGCCATGCTGCAACTCAGGCTGTCGCACACCCGCAGCACCAGGCGCGGGGCCACGGCATCCTCGCCGCGCACGACTTCAAAGTGGTGATAAAAGCTGGCCACCTCATACACCTCGGCCATCGGCAGGTTCATCTGCCTGGCCAGTGCCACCAGGTGCCGGTCGTGCAGCACACCAAAGTGGTCGTTCAGGCGGTGCAGGTATTCAATGAGCAGGTCGCGCCGGTAGCCCCCCGCCGGGCGCGGGCCCAGCAGCGGCGCCACCTCGGCCATGGCGGCGTGGTCGGGCTGGCGGCCCTTGAGGTGGCTTTTGCGGCGGATGCGCTCGCGCATGTCGGCGACTGACACGGCGGCTACGGTGGGGGCTTCGGGGGCGAGGTGCATGGCGGGGCGGTTCTGTTCAAGGCGCCCGTACTGAGCCCGGGCGCCGCCGCAGTGTCCGGCCCGCCATCGGTCCGCGTCAAATTGATTGCGCACATGGGTCGATCACCAAAAGTAATCAAACCCTGCGCCGAAGCCAATCTTTTGAATGAACTTTCGGGCGACCAAGCAGCCCGGGTGTCAGCCCGGCTGCAGCAGACCGCTGTGCGCGGCGGCGTGCTGCAGCCAGCCATCGTCTTGCGCCAGGGCCAGCGCCGCATCCAGCGCCCGCGTGGGCTGCACCTGCCGGTGCGACATGAAGCCGATGGGGGTGGTCAGCACCGGGCCGGTGAGCGGCAGGGCCTCCAGCCCGTCGTGGCCGCGCACGGCGTCCACCAGGGCGCCGGGCAGCACGCTGCACACGCCGCCCGCCACCACGCTCAGCGCCAGTGTCAGGACGGAATCGGTTTCCATGGCCGGCTGCACGCTGGCGCCCGCGCTGCGAAAGGCGCCGTCGACCAGGCTGCGGTTGTGCATCTCGGGCGTGAGCAGGCACAGCGGCAGGCGGGCAGCGTCGGCCCAGCCGATGGGCGGGCCTATCTGCAACCCGCGCACGTTTTGATCGGTGGCAGGCGGTGCGCGGCGCAGCAAGAAGTAATGCTCCACATACTGCGGCCAGGCCTGCAGCTGCGCGCCGCGTGCGGGCATGCGGTCGGTGTAGCCCAGGGCCAGGTCCAGCGAAATGTTGTCGAGCCCGGCCTCCAGCGCCTGCGAGCTCATCGACAGCACCACCGGCACGATGCCCGAATGCCGCGCCTGCAATTGCGCTGCAAACCGCGCCAGGATGGGCATAGCGGTGGGCACTGCGCCCAGCCGCAGCGTGCCGCGCGGCCGGGCAGCGTCGCTGCTGAGGTCCTGCTGCAGCACCTGGTGTTCGTGCAGCATGCGCTGGGCTGACGCCAGCACGCGTTCGCCCTCGGGGGTAAAGCCCTCAAAGCTGCGCCCCCGGCGCACCACCACCACGCCAAACTCCCGCTCCAGCGCGCGCAGCGCATTGGACAGGGCCGGCTGCGTGATGTGGCAGGCCTGCGCCGCCCGGCCAAAGTGCCGGTGCTCGTGCAGCGCCACCAGGTAGCGCAGGGAGGCGAGCAGGTTCATGGGCCAGCCAGGCGCCGCCGGGAGGTCAGGTGTTCTTGCTGATCGAGATCGTCGGGAACTTGCTCGAAAAGTCCTTGGCCTGCTGCGCGATCTTCACCGCCACGTCGCGCGCCACCTTCTTGTAGATCTTGGCCACGTCGCCATCCGGGTCGGCCACCACGGTGGGCTTGCCGCTGTCGGCCTGCAGGCGGATGCTCATGTCCAGCGGCAGCGCGCCCAGGTAGTCCATGTTGTATTCGGCCGCCATCTTCTTGCCGCCGTCGGCGCCAAAGATGTGCTCCACATGGCCGCAGTTGCTGCACACATGCGCCGCCATGTTCTCGACGATGCCGAGGATGGGCACGCCCACCTTTTCAAACATCTTGATGCCCTTCTTGGCATCGAGCAGGGCGATGTCCTGCGGGGTGGTGACGATGACCGCGCCGGTCATGGGCACGCGCTGGGAAAGCGTGAGCTGGATGTCGCCGGTGCCGGGGGGCATGTCGATGATGAGGTAGTCGAGGTCTTTCCAGTTGGTCTGGCGCAAAAGCTGCTCCAGCGCCTGGGTGGCCATGGGGCCGCGCCAGATCATGGCTTCGTCCTGGTCCACCAGGAAGCCGATGGACATGACCTGCACGCCGTAGTTTTCCAGCGGCTCCATGGTCTTGCCGTCGTCGCTTTCGGGGCGGCGGTTGATGCCCAGCATCATGGGCTGGCTGGGGCCGTAGATGTCGGCATCCAGCACACCCACGCTGGCGCCCTCGGCCGCCAGGGCCAGGGCCAGGTTGGCGGCGGTGGTGCTTTTGCCCACGCCGCCCTTGCCCGAGGCCACTGCAATGATGTTCTTGACCTGCGGCAGCAGCTGCACGCCGCGCTGCACGGCGTGGGCCTGCACCTTGGTCGTGATGTTGACCGAGACGTTCTCCACCCCCGGCACGCCCTTGGCCGCGGTCACCAGATGGCGGCGCAGGTCGGGCACGATGCTCTTGGCGGGATAGCCCAGCTCCACGTCAAAGGCGACATCGCCGCCATTGATCTGCACATTGCGCAGCGCGCGGGTGCTGACGAAATCCTTGGCCGTGTGCGGATCCAGAACGCTGGAAAGTGCGGCCAGAAGGCCCTGCTCGGTGACTGCCATTCAATTAACTCCAGAAGAGGGCGGTAGTCTATTCCCAAGCGCCCGGCCCCTGCCGCTGAAGGACAATGCGCACGCCGCAGCCCCTGCCGCCCGACAACCGACGAGAAAGAGAAGGACCCCGTGAAATTCAAGATGGCCGAAAAGTCCCTGTTTGCGATGCTGCTGCGCTCGCCGTGGTGGATCAGCTTCGTGGTGGTGGGGGTCATCGTGCTGGCAGCACGCGCGCTGCTGCCGGACGAATACTTCGTGGTCGGTGCGCTGGCGGGTTTCCCGATCTTCGTCGTGGGCTGCGTGGCGGCCTGGCGCCAGCTGCAGGCGCCCAACCCGGCCCGCGTGGCGGAGATGATGGACGCCATCGCCAGCATGCCCTGGCGCACTTTTTCAGACACGCTGGCCACGTCATGGACAAGCGCTGGCTGCACGGTGGAACGCCCTGCGAGCGCCAAGCCGGGGCCGGTCGACCTGGTGCTCAGGCTGGGCAGCACGATCACGCTGGTCAGCGCCCGCCGCTGGAAGGCCGCCACCCATGGCGTCGAGCCGCTTCGCGAGCTGCACGCCGCCATGCAGGAACAGGGTGCGTCTGCGGGCATCTACCTGGCCAGCCACGGCCAGCTGAGCGACAACGCCCGCATCTTCGCGCGCGACCACGGCATCACCGTCCTGCAAGGCGATGCAGTGGCCGTGCTGCTGCTGCGCAAGTAGCCAGGCCGGGTCGCCTGGCCGGGTCGCCCGCCCGGGTCGCCCGCCCGGGTCGCTTCAGGCAGCGGCGTGCAAGCCACATGCGGGTTTTCCCAGATGATGGACGGGTGCGGCGCCCGCCAAACTCGGGGCGCGAAGGCAGATCCCCTGCCACCCAGCCCCCATGCCACCACGCCAGCACACCGGCCCTGCCCGCGCCACGCCGCCCACACCGGGCACCCAGCCACCCGCCACCGGCCTGCTGCTGACCGGCGGCGGCGCGCGCGCTGCCTACCAGGTGGGCGTGCTCGAAGCCATTGCCGATCTGCGCCAGGCCTGTGGCGCGGGGCAAGAGCCCAACCCTTTTCCCATCATCACCGGCACCTCGGCCGGCGCCATCAACGCGGCGGCGCTGGCCTGCGGGGCCGACAACTTCGACCGGGCCGTGCGCCGCATCGCCAGGGTGTGGCGGCACTTTCATGCCAACCAGGTCTACGGCGCGGACTCGATCAGCGTGATGCGCAGCGGGGCGCGCTGGCTCACGCTGCTGTCACTGGGCTGGGTGCTGGCGCGGTGGCGCCGCATGCGGCCGCGCTCGCTGCTCGACAACGCCCCGCTGGAAAAGCTCCTGGTCAAGATGGTGCCGCTGGTGCGCCTGCCGCGGCTCATCCGCAAGGGCCACCTCACCGCGCTGGCGGTCACGGCATCGAGCTACAGCTCGGGCGAGCACGTCACCTTCTTTGAAGCCGCCTCGCCGGTGCAGCCCTGGGTGCGCTCGCAGCGCAAGGCCGCCTCTGACCGCATCACGCACGAACACCTGCTGGCCTCGTCGGCCATCCCCTTCGTGTTCCCGGCCAAGGGCATCGAGGTGGAGGGCCATACCGAATATTTTGGCGACGGCTCCATGCGCCAGTCGGCACCCATCGCCCCGGCCATCCACCTGGGGGCCGAGCGCATCCTGGTCATCGGCGCAGGCCGCATGCACGAGCCCAAGGGCGACGCCAGCGCCAACCCTACGCCCAGCTACCCCACGCTGGCGCAGATTGCCGGCCACGCGCTGTCCAACATCTTCCTGGACGCGCTGGCGGTGGATGTGGAGCGCGTGCAGCGCATCAACCAGACGCTGTCGCTCATCCCTGAAGAAAAGCGCCTGCACAGTCCGCTGCGCCCCATCGAGCTGCTGGTCATCGCCCCCTCGCAGCGGCTGGACGCCGTGGCCGCCCGCCATGTGGGCGACCTGCCGCCAGCCGTGCGCGCCATGCTGGGCGCCCTGGGCGTCACCTCCAACATGGCCGACGTGCGCGGGGCCGCGCTGGCCAGCTACCTGCTGTTTGAAGCCAACTACACGCAGGAGCTGATGGCCCTGGGGCGAGCCGACACGCTGGCCATGCGGGGCGAGGTGTGTGCATTTTTCGGGTGGAACGATCGCGGCGATGCCGTCCACGATCCGGGGACCTGAGCAAGCATGACCGTATCCTGCGAAGCCGCTGCGGGTCGGTGCTTCAGCCTGGCCTCCGCCGCTTGTACCACCAGCCGGCCAGCAACATCAGGCCGCTCAATGCACCCAAGGCGCCCCTCGAGTCCACAGGCACCGGCAATGGCGTTGCGGGAATCACGTTCGCCACACGGAACACTCTCAGCTCATCGATGAGAGCCGGGTTGCGAGCGTAGAGGGAAAAACGGCTGAAAACTGGCGCAAATCCGGCGCGCTGTACCGTGGGCGCGGGCGGGTTCAGGTAATCGAACCCGCTGAGGCTGGGCAGCACCCACATCTGCGTGGTCTGGGCGGTGTAGTCGATTCGAAGCACTACAGCGCTCAATGTCGCGAGAGGCACGGTAGTGCATTCGAACACGCCAGCCGTCGTGTCGATCAGCGCATAGACCGGACTGCCGCAACCTCCGTTGTTGCCGACCCACCCTGATCCGAACCGCACCGATGGCGAACCACCACCCGATTGCGTTCCAAACTGCGACAAAAACTGCACGAACACCACTCCGGTGTCCTGCTGCGGCAAAGAGCGGGCGGCGTGCCCCAATGGAAGGGCGCCGTTGAGAGCGTACATGAGCCCCCCGCCACTGCTGGAGACACCAGGCACCGTCAGGCCCGCAGCGTTGACCACAAGTTGCGAAAAGTTTGCGTTTTCAAAGACCCAGGCACCGCTCCAGCCCACGCCTCCATTTTGTCCAACGACCCTCTGCCCTGTGGTGTAGGCAAACGAGTCCTCGGCGATCACAGTGGTCACCGGGGCCGCCTGTGCAGACAACAGACAGGCGCTGAGCGCAAGAACCGCAAAGGGCAAGACAAGTCGCAAAGCGCGGTCGGACATTTTTGAAGGGGTGAAAGAGGCGGAGTCGCAGCATGAGCGTTTGCGAGTCAGCGAATGGGAAGGGTCTGTCAAAGCGGCAAGGGCGCATGCGGGGCGCGGCTTCTGGGGAAAGTATGCCGCCCTTTGTCCACCCCATGAACCCGGGCGGGTATTGCGCCACCAACGGCGAAACCTCTTGGGACCAGCAAAGCATGCGCGCGGCGTCACCGCTCTAAAATCACGGGTTCCGCCTGAGAAAGCCGCATCCCATGACGTCATCCGCCCGCAAACTCTTCGTGACCACCGCCCTGCCGTACGCCAACGGCAACTTCCACATCGGCCACATCATGGAATACATCCAGGCCGACATCTGGGTGCGGTACCAGCGGATGCAGGGCAACGCCGTCAACTTTGTGGGCGCCGACGACACCCACGGCGCGCCCATCATGATTGCCGCCGAAAAGGCCGGCAAGACGCCCCAGCAGTTCGTGGCCGACATTGCGGCGGGCCGCAAGCAGTACCTGGACGGCTTTCACATCAGCTTTGACAACTGGCACAGCACCGACGCGCCAGAGAATCACGAGCTGGCCCGCCAGATCTACCGCGACCTGCGTGACCGTGCCGACGGCTCGCTGATTGAAGTGCGCACCATCGAGCAGTTCTTCGACCCCGAGAAGAACATGTTCCTGCCCGACCGCTACATCAAGGGCGAATGCCCCAAGTGCCACGCCAAGGACCAATATGGCGACAACTGCGAGGTGTGCGGCTCGGTGTATGCGCCCACCGACCTGATCAACCCGTTCTCGGCCCTGTCGGGCGCCAAGCCGGAGCTCAAGCACTCCGAGCACTTCTTCTTCAAGCTTTCCGACCCGCGTTGCGTGGAATTCCTGGAGAACTGGACGCAGGACGGCAAGCTGCAGCCGGAGGTGGCCAACAAGATCAAGGAATGGTTCACGGTTCGCACCAACCCCGACGGCACACAAAGCGAAGGCCTGGGCGACTGGGACATCAGCCGCGACGCGCCCTACTTCGGCATCGAGATTCCGGACGCGCCAGGCAAGTATTTCTATGTGTGGCTCGATGCGCCCGTGGGCTACCTCGCATCGCTGAAAAACCTGCTGGAAAAGCGCGGCGAAAGCTACGACGCCTACATGGCCGACCCGGCCCTGGAGCAGTACCACTTCATCGGCAAGGACATCGTCACCTTCCACACGCTCTTCTGGCCGGCGATGCTGCATTTTTCCGGCCGCAAGACGCCCAACAACGTGTTCGTGCACGGCTTTTTGACCGTGAACAACGGCGAGAAGATGAGCAAGAGCCGCGGCACGGGCCTGGACCCGCTCAAGTACCTGAGCCTCGGTATGAACGCCGAGTGGCTGCGCTACTACCTGGCCGCCAAGCTGAGCGCCCGCAATGAAGACATCGACTTCAACGCCGAAGACTTCATGCTGCGCGTGAACAGCGACCTGATCGGCAAGTACGTGAACATTGCCAGCCGTGCAGCGGGCTTTTTGACCAAGCGGTTTGACGGCAAGCTGACCAGCGACTTCGGCACCACGGGCGCGGCCCTGCTGGCTGAAGTGCGCGGCGCCAGCAGCGCCATCACGCAGATGTACGAGACGCGCGAGTACAGCAAGGCCACGCGCGAGATCATGCTTCTGGCCGACAAGGTCAACGCCTATGTGGACCAGAACAAGCCCTGGGACCTGGCCAAGAACCCTGACAACAACGAGGCCCTGCACCAGGTCTGCTCGGTGCTGATCAACACCTTTGCGGCGCTCACGCGCTACCTGTCGCCCGTGCTGCCGGGCCTGGCCCGGGCCGTGCAAGGCTTTGTGGGCGTGGACATGCAGCGCTGGGACGTGGCCGGCGACGTGCAGGCCATTGCGCCCTACCAGCACCTGATGCAGCGCGTGACGCCCGAGCAGCTCGAAGCACTGTTTGAGGCCCCAGCCCAGGCAGCACAAGCGCCAGAAGCTACTGAAACCGTAGCAGCCGACGCCCATCCGGGTGGTGAGGAACTGGCCCCCACCATCACCATTGACGACTTCACCAAGATCGACCTGCGCATTGCGCTGATCGTGAACTGCGAGCCGGTCGAAGGCTCCACCAAGCTGCTGCGCCTGACGCTGGACGTGGGCGAAGGACGCACGCGCAACGTCTTTTCAGGCATCGCAAGCGCCTACAAGCCCGAAGACCTGGTGGGCAAGCACACGGTGATGGTGGCCAATCTGGCCCCACGCAAGATGAAGTTCGGCGTCTCGGAAGGCATGGTGCTGGCTGCGAGCCATGGCGACGAAAAGGCCAACCCCGGCATTTTCGTGCTGAACCCCTGGCCCGGAGCGACGCCCGGCATGCGGGTGCGCTGAGCTTGCAGATTGCCCCCGCCACACTGCCGGCAGGCGGGCGCGCAAGCGTCTCACGGCGCGCTGCGTTGCGCCTTGCCGTGGCGCGCTGCGTTGCGCCTTGCCGTGGCGTGGTGCGCTGCTTTGGCAGCCCTGGCCCTGTTGCCGGGCTGCACCGCGATCGCGGTCACAGGCACCGCCGTCAGCGTGACGGCCTCGGCCGTTGGCCTGGCGGCCAGCGCCGCTGTCGGCACGGCCAAGGTGGCGGGCAAGGGCATCGGCATGGCAGCCGATGCTCTGGGCGGCGATCACAAGCCGGACGCAAGCGGCATCGTCATCCGCGAATCGGTGCGCGACACCGGCGGTCAGGCGCCGTAGCGTCAGGCCTGCAAGGGCTGCAAGGTGTCGGGTGCGTCAATGCCCGACGTACCGCCCCGGCCGGTGGCTGATCCACAAGAACCCGCTCATCACCAGCACGGCCAGCACCGAGTACGCCACGCGCTCGGGCGGCACGACTAACAGCGCCATCAGCACCACGGTGCCGTCGATCATCATCTGCACCTTGCCCGCCCGCATGCCGTAGCGGCTTTGCAGGTACAGCGACACCACGGTGGCGCCGCCCAGGCTGGAGCGGTGGCGCGCCAGGAACAGGCAGCCGGTGCCCAGCAGTAACCCGCCGAGCAGCGATGCAAACAGCGGGTTCAGGTAGTCCACATGCATCACATGCGGGAACAGCTCGGTCAGCAGCGACAACAGGCCCACGCACACAAACGTCTTGATCGTGAATTCGCGCCCCATGCGCGTCCAGGCGAACCAGTAGAACGGCAGGTTGACCACAAAGAACAGCTTGCCGAACGAGATGCCCGTGACGTAGTGCAACAGGAAGGCCACACCCGCCGTACCGCCCACCAGCAGCCCGGCCTGGTTGAACAGCATCAGCGCCATGGCCACAAACAGCGTGCCGGCAAACAACGCCTGTGCGTCTTCAAACGCGCCGTGGCGCAGGGATGTGGGGGGCGAAGTGGCAGGTTCCATGGAATCAAAAGTCAGCCCCCCAGCACGGGGAGCGGGGTAAAAAGTTCAGGCAGGCGCGCAGACGGCACCCGTGCGCCAGCAGGCAGTGATCAGACAGCACGCACACCAAGCAAGCTGCGCGCCAGCCGTTTGCCCGGGCTTTCCTGAGCGGTGCGTCAGCGCCCGCCCTTGAACTCCGGCGCGTCCTGGTCCACACCGCTTTGCGCGCGCAGCACGCGCTGGTCCGGCCCGTACACCGCCGTGAACACGCGCGGCTGGTTCGGTGCTTCCAGGTGGCGCCAGTCTGCATGGGTTTCGTTCTTCAGTGTGTAGGGCGTGACCTTGGCTGGCTTGCCCAGCAGGCGGCGCACCTCGTCCATGCCCATGCCGGGCACCACGCGGGCAAAGTTTTCGGGCGTCAGCACCTGGCGCAGCGCCGTCATGCGGCCATCGGGGCCCACGGTGATCATGTAGTTGACCTGGCCCGCGGGCTGGCGGTTGTATTCCAGCGTGCGCGCGCCGCCGGGCTCGTTCCATGTGTTGTCGGGCACGCCAAACCGGTCGCGCACGTCGGCTTCGGTCGATACGCCTTCCCGGAGTTCACTGATGCGCTGCGGATCGCAGGCGGCCACCAGCAGCAGTGAAACAAGGGCGGCCGCGACGGCCACAGGGCGAAAAGGCAGGTGCATGGCGGAGTCCCGGTAAAATCCAGCCCAGAGAGGTTACCAGTCCATGTCCATTTTTCGCCGCCCCGACTACCAGTCCGACGCCACGCAGTTCATCAATGCCCTCAAGGTGAGCAAGCCCGAGCTTGAAAAGCAGCAGCAGCTGGGCCGTTCCCTGCTGTGGGACAAGGCAGTGGACCGCAAGGTCTGGGGCGAGTACAGCGAAGCCCGCGTGCCGCAAAAGCCCTACGTGTACCAGACCAGCGGCGACTGAACGCGCTGGCACAGCCCCCCATTTGACTGATGCATCCATGGCGGCCCGCTACGGGAGCTTTTGCAGTCAAACCGGCCCCAGGTGCTTGTTTTGATTGCACCTGCAGCTACCATTTAGATAGCAAACACCCATGACCCCTGCGAGCGAAGCCGAGGCTGCCGGTTTGCCCGGCGCGCACGCACTGGGCGCCGACGGCATGCCGCTGGCGGTGGACCAGGTGGCCCTGGCGCGGCTGTACGGCGAGCCGCTGTTCGCGCTGCCGCAGGACCTGTACATCCCGCCCGATGCGCTCGAGGTCTTCCTCGAAGCCTTCGAAGGCCCGCTCGATCTGCTGCTCTACCTGATCAGGAAGCAGAACTTCAACATCCTCGACATCCCCATGGTGGGGGTGACCAAGCAGTACCTGGCGTATGTGGACGAAATCCGCAGCCGCAACCTGGAGCTGGCGGCCGAGTACCTGCTGATGGCGGCGATGCTCATCGAAATCAAGTCCCGCATGCTGCTGCCGCCCAAGAAGCAGGAAGGCGCCGACGAACCCGAAGACCCCCGCGCCGAGCTGGTGCGCCGCCTGCTCGAATACGAGCAGATGAAGATGGCGGCCATGCGCCTGTCGCACATGCCGCAGTACGGGCGCGACTTCCTGAAGGCGCAGGTCTACATCGAGCAGAGCCTGCAGCCACGGTTCCCGGACGTGCACGTCGTGGAGCTGCAGGACGCATGGCGCGACATTTTGAAGCGCGCCAAGCTGGTGCAGCACCACAAGATCACGCGCGAAGAACTCTCGGTGCGCGAATACATGAGCATGGTGCTCAAGACGCTGCAGGGCCGCCGCTTCGTGGAGTTTGAAGAACTGTTCCACCCCGAAGACGGCAGCACCGTGCTCGTTGTGACCTTCATCGCGCTGCTGGAGCTGGCCAAGGAGACGCTGATCGAGATCACGCAGGCCGAAGCGTTTGCGCCCATCTACGTGCGCCTGGCCTACACGCCGGCCTAGCGCCCCCCGTTGCCCACCGCCCTGGCCGGTGGCCGCGGCGCCACCCTTTTCATCACACGCAAGCCATGGCATCCCACGACTTCGACGTTCTCATCGTAGGCAGCGGCCTCGCAGGCCTTTCGGCCGCACTGCACCTGGCGCCCACGCACCGCGTGGCGGTCATCACCAAGCGCACGCTCAAGGACGGCTCCAGCGGCTGGGCCCAGGGCGGCATTGCCGCGGTGCTGGCCGATGACGACAGCTTTGCCGCGCACATCGAAGACACGCTGGTGGCGGGCGCCGGCCTGTGCGACCTGGCCACCACGCGCTTTGTGGTGGAAAACGCCCCGGCCTCCATCGCCTGGCTGCGCCAGCTGGGCGTGCCCTTCACGCTCGAAGGCGACCAGCTGCACCTGACGCGCGAGGGCGGCCACAGCGCGCGCCGCATCGCCCACGTGACCGACGCCACCGGCGCGGCCGTGCAGCGCACGCTGATCGACGTGGTGCGCGCCACCCCCGGCATCACGCTGTTTGAGCAGCACACGCTGGTGGACCTGATCACCACGCGCAAGCTGGGCTTGCCGGGCAACCGCTGCCTGGGCCTGTACGCGCTGGACAGCGACACCGACGAGGTCGTGACCTTCCGCGCGCCACAAACCATCCTGGCCACCGGCGGCGCAGGCAAGGTGTACCTGTACACCACCAACCCCGACACCGCCACGGGCGATGGCATTGCCGCCGCCTGGCGCGCGGGCTGCCGCGTGGCCAACATGGAGTTCATCCAGTTCCACCCCACGGGGCTGTACCACCCGCACGAAAAGTCCTTCCTCATCAGCGAAGCCGTGCGCGGTGAGGGCGGGCAGCTCAAGCTGCCGCCATCCGCTGGCGGCACGCGCTTCATGCTCGACCACGACCCGCGCGCCGAGCTGGCCCCGCGCGATGTGGTCGCCCGCGCCATCGACTTCGAGATGAAAAAGCACGGCCTCGATTGCGTGCACCTCGACATCTCGCACCAGAGCCCCGCATTCCTGCAGGAGCACTTCCCCAACATCCTCGCGCACTGCGCGTCACTGGGCATCGACATCACCAAGGAGCCCATCCCGGTGGTACCCACCGCCCACTTCACCTGCGGTGGTGTGCTGACCGACCTGGCCGGCCGCACCGACCTGCCCGGCCTGTATGCCGTGGGCGAAGTGGCCTGCACCGGCCTGCACGGCGCCAACCGGCTGGCCAGCAACTCGCTGCTCGAATGCATGGTGTTCGCGCGCGCCGCCGCGCAGGCCATCGCCGCAGCGCCCGCAGCCGAGGCACCTGCCGTACCCGCCTGGGACGCCAGCCGCGTGCAGGACGCCGACGAATCGGTGGTCATCTCGCACAACTGGGACGAGCTGCGCCGCTTCATGTGGGATTACGTGGGCATCGTGCGCACCAACAAGCGGCTGGAGCGCGCCGCCCACCGCATTGCCATGCTGCAGGGGGAGATCCAGGAGTTCTACGCGCACTTCCACGTCACGCGCGATCTGCTGGAGCTGCGCAACCTGGTGCAGGTGGCCGACCTGATCGTGAAAAGCGCCCAGCTGCGCCGCGAAAGCCGGGGCCTGCACTACAGCCGCGACTACCCCGAAGTGGCTGCGCCCGCAGCCCCCACCATCCTCGTCCCCCCGGTGAAATGAAATACCCCCTGAGTCGCTTCGCGCCTCGGTGCCGCTGCCCGAGTCAGCGGCCCTTCAGGCACGTCCAAGCCTGCGCAGGCAGGCTTGGAGCCGCGGCCCTCAGCCCCTCAAGCGGGACGACACCCTCGCTGCGGGGCGGCCCTTGCTCGGTGTCCCTCGCCCTGCCCGCGCCGGTCGTATGGGCCGATGCCTCAGCAAACCACGCGCAAGGACACTCATGACCTACAGCGTCAAGGAAATTTTCTACACCCTGCAAGGCGAAGGCGGCCAGGCGGGCACGCCTGCCGTGTTCTGCCGCTTTGCCGGCTGCAACCTCTGGACGGGCCGCGAGCAAGACCGCGCGCAGGCCATCTGCCAGTTTTGCGACACCGACTTTGTGGGCACCGACGGCACGCTGGGCGGCAAATTCGAGACAGCCACGGCGCTGGCCGAACTGATCGCTGCCCAATGGCCCGCAGGCGCAAGCCACCGGCTGGTGGTGCTGACCGGCGGCGAGCCCCTGCTGCAGGTCGATACGGCCCTGATCGACGCACTGCATGCCCAGCAGTGCCGCATTGCCGTGGAGAGCAACGGCACCATCGCCGCGCCCGAGGGCATCGACTGGCTGTGCATCAGCCCCAAGGCGGGTGCCCCCTGGGTGCAGCGCAGCGGGCAGGAGCTGAAACTGGTCTGGCCCCAGCCCGGCTTTGACCTGCAGGCGCTGGAGCAGGACACGCAGTTCACCCACCGTTTTCTGCAGCCCATGGATGGCCTGCTGCAGCGCCAGAACATCGCCGCCTGCATCAGCGCCTGCATGGCACGCCCTGCGTGGCGCCTAAGCCTGCAGACCCACAAGCTCACCGGCATCCGCTGACACAGCCTCTATCGTCCGTTCCCATGTTGTTCACCATCTCCCAGCGCTTCTTCTTTGACGCCGCCCACACCCTGCGCCGCCAGATCGAGGCCGAAGGCAGCCGCCGCGTGCACGGCCACACCTACCACGCCGAGGTCTCGCTCACCGGCCCGCTCGACCCTGCCACCGGCATGGTGCAGGACCTGGGCCTGCTGCGCCGCGGGCTGGAGGGCGTGCGCGAGCAGCTCGACCACCACATGCTCGACGAAGTGCCCGGCCTGGGCACGCCCACGCTGGAAAACCTGTGCGTCTTCATCGCCCAGGCACTGCCGGCCGACCTGCGCGCCAGCGTGAGCCGCGTGCGCGTGTGGCGCGAGGCGCTGGGCGACAGCTGCGTGCTGGAATTCCCGCAGCCCTGATTGCTGCGGCCTGCGCACAGCGGGCCCCACCCCATTGGCAGAGCACGCTTTGCAACAAGGAAACCGGATGACCCCAGGATGTTTTGTAATCGGCACCGACACTGGCGTAGGCAAGACGCTGGTGGCCGCCGGGCTGCTCCACGCGCTGGGACCACACTACCCCCGTGCGGTGGGCATGAAGCCCGTGGCCACAGGTCTGGTGCCCTGGGGTGACGACTGGGCGTGCGAGGACGCGCTGGCCCTGCGCGCCGCCTCCACCGTGGCCGTGCCCGCGGCACTGGACAACCCCGTGCTGCTGGCCGACGCCCTGCCCCCGCAGATTGCCGCCGCGCGCGTTGGCGTGCAGATTAATGTGGCCATGCTGGTGCAAAGCTACAGGGCGCTGGCTGCCCAGGCCGACGCCGTGGTGGTCGAAGGCCCGGGCGGATTCATGGACCCGCTGAACGGCACCCACACTGCCGCCGACCTGGCCGTGGCGCTGGCACTGCCCGTCGTGCTGGTGGTGGGCCTGCGCGCGGGCGGGCTCAGCCACGCGCTGCTCACGGCCGAGGCGATCCGCGCCCGCGGGCTGGAGCTGGCAGGCTGGGTGGCCAACCAGCCCGAAGCAGGCATGGAAGCAGCCGACGAGATGATTGACTGCCTGCACCAGCGCCTGCAGGCCCCCCTGCTGGCCCAGGTGCCCCATCTGGAACTACCCGAGCCCCGCCGTCTGGCGTTCGAGCTGCCCGCCAGCTGGCTCTGAGAACCTGTTCAACGTGTTTTTCGAGTTGCCCTAAACTGGCACGCGGCGCGCCCGGCTGCGGTGCGCTGCGCCAGCCCGACAGGGCGCGGCGTCCGTCGACAACCCCGCATCCGGACCTTTCAAAATGCCTCACCTCACCGTCGAATACTCCGGCAACCTGCCCCACTTTCCGGAAGCCGAAACGCTGTCTGCACTGAACGCCACGCTGTGCGCGCACCCTGAAGTGCAGGACGAGGCCGACCTCAAGACCCGCTTTGTCGTGGCCGACAGTTTCGAGATCGGCACTGCGCCCGCCAACCGTGCCTTCGTGCATGCGCAGCTGCGCCTGCTCTCCGGCCGCACGCCCGAGGCCAAGAAGGACCTGTCCGGCCGCATTGCCGCCGTGCTGCGCGACCTGACGCCGCGCCCCCAGGGCGTGATGGTGCAGCTGAGCGTGGAAGTGGTCGACATGGACCGCGGCTCGTACGCCAAGGAACGCATCTGACGTCGCAAGAGGTGCAGCACACGGGTCCGGGTCCGGGCGTGCCACACCAGCCCGAAAGCACCACGGGCCGTTTGCTATATTTTTAATAGCATTCAAGGCAAATAGAGCGGGGACCAGCGGCCAACAACACCCTTTTTTGGCTGCAGACAGCGTGCAACGCTGCTGGAAAGACCCAGCCCGTTCAGCGCTGCAGCGCCGCGTCCAGCCAGCCGCGCAGGCTGTTGACGAAAGCCCAGGCCTCCACGCGCGGCACATCGTCCACATGCAGCACGGCCTCGGTCACCCGGCCTTCGGCCAGCGCCACGGCGCGACCCACGCCGGGCAGCAGGCCGCAGGCCAGCGGCGGTGTGATCCAGCGGCCGTCGAGCAAAGCAGCGATGTTGCCAAAGGTGGTTTCGGTGATCTCGCCTGCCTCGTTCCACAGCACGGTGTCGAACACGCCTGAGCCGGCTACCGGCGCAAACGCCGCGTAGTGCGCGCGCCGCGTGGTCTTGTAGCGCACGAACTCGCTGTGGGCTTCGGCCAAGGGGCGGTCGGCCAGTTGCAGGCGCACGGGCGCGGCCGTGGGCTGCAGCGCAAACACTTCAAAGTGGAACTGGCCGTCGGCCGCCAGCAGCAGGCGCACGCGCCAGTCGCCATCCAGATGACGCAGGGACGCGATCTGCAGCTCTTGCCGGGCTGCGTGCACGCTCCACGCAAATCCGAAGTGCGCGGCCGCCTCGCCCATGCGGCGCATGTGCCGGTCGGCGTGCAAGAACTTTCCGTCGTGCAGGCCCAGGGTTTCCACAATTTCGAACGGCATGCTGGCTCGCTCCACAAAGGCGCGCTTGTGGCGCCACTCGTGCCATTCTGCATCGGGCTGCGCATCGGCCGTGATGCCGCTGCCGATGCCGCAGGTGGCTTGCAGGGTCTGCCCTCCTCCATCACGGGCGCCCTCGCGGGTGGCCTCGCGCCGCAGCAGCACGGTACGGATCGGCACGTTGAACGTGGCGGCCACGGCATGCTGGCCGTCGGCACCGGGCGGACCGGCCGGCCGCACCACCCCCACCGCGCCGCAATACACGCCGCGGGGCGACGGCTCCAGCGCGCGGATCATCTGCATGGCGCGCACCTTGGGCGCGCCGGTGACCGAGCCGCAGGGGAACAGCGCCGCAAACACGTCGGTCAGCGTGGTTCCGGCGCGTGTACGGGCGCGCACGTCCGACGTCATCTGCCACACCGTGGGCAGCGCCTGGGTGGCGAAAAGTACGGGTACGCGCACGCTGTGGGGCGTGGCAATGCGCGAGATGTCGTTCCTCAGCAGGTCCACGATCATCACGTTCTCGGCGCGCTCCTTGGGTGCCGTGCGCAGGTGCTCGGCGTTGGCCTGGTCTTGCGCGGGGGTGCCGCCGCGCGGTGCGGTACCTTTCATGGGGCGGGCCAGGATCTCGCCTTCGCCGGTGCCGCCCGGCCCGTCGGCCTCCTCGGTAACTTCGCGCCAGTCAAAGAAGAGCTCGGGCGAGACCGACAGGATCTGCTCGTCGCCCGCATGGATGTGGGCTGCATAGCCGCCGGGCTGCGCACGCTGCAGGGCCGCGAACAGCGCCTCCGGGCTGCCGTGCAGCGCGCCATGCAGCGGCGCTGTGTAGTTGACCTGGTACAGATCACCATCGCGAATCGCCCGCTGGATGCGGGCGAGCGCGGCGTCAAAGTCTGCACGCACCAGGCTGTCCGCCCAGTGCACCTGCGCCGCGCTGCCGGGGCTGGCAGACACGGGCCAGGGCTGGGGCGCGTCGTACACGCCAAACCAGGCCAGCGGCCCATCCGGAGCATGGGTCTGCAGGGCGGCATCGAAGGCAGGCGCCGCCTCGTAACGCACATGGCCCACACACCAGTGGCCGCGCCGGGCGGCGGCGTGCACGGCGTCGAGCACACCACGCACCTGCGCCAGCGTGCGGGCCACCAGCACCTGGCGCGGCGGGCCGAACGCGTGGCGCAGAGGCTGCGCGTCGCCGCTCAGCGCCTGCGTGAAGTCGATCAGCGAAATATCGGTCAAAACTGCCTAAGGCCCAGGTATCAATTGCCCTGATAGCTATATATTTTGTAGCAAAAAGACCGCCAGGGCGTTATGCAGCGCCCAGGTGCGGCACCAGGGCGGCCGTGGGCTGCCCGTTCTTGAGGGCGGCGGTGAAGGCCAACATCCGGTCGATGGGCTGGCGCGCGCGCGGGATCAGCGCGGCATCGACGTGCACGGCGTTGGCGCCCGTCTCCAGCACGCGGGCTACATCGGCCAGGCCGTTCATCGCCATCCAGGGGCAGTGCGCGCAGCTCTTGCACGTGGCGCTGTTACCCGCCGTGGGGGCTTCGATGAAGGTCTTGCCCGGGTTGAGCGTGCGCAGCTTGTGCATCATGCCGTTGTCGGTGGCCACGATGAATTCGGTGGCATCCATCTCGCGTGCGGCCTTGAGGATGGCGCTGGTGGAGCCCACCGCGTCGGCCAGCGCCACCACATCGGCAGGGCTTTCGGGGTGCACCAGCACCTTGGCGCCGGGGTGCTCCTTTTTCAGCAGCTCCAGCTCCAGCGCCTTGAACTCGTCGTGCACGATGCAGGCGCCGTTCCAGAACACCATGTCGGCCCCGGTCTCGCGCTGGATGTACGCGCCCAGGTGGCGGTCTGGGGCCCACAGGATCTTCTGGCCGGCAGCCTTGAGGGCGCTGACGATCTCGAGGGCGCAGCTCGATGTGACCAGCCAGTCGGCCCGCGCCTTCACCGCCGCGCTGGTGTTGGCGTACACCACCACCGTGCGGTCGGGGTGGGCATCGCAAAAGGCGCTGAACTCGTCGATGGGGCAGCCCAGGTCCAGGCTGCAGGTGGCATCGAGGTCGGGCATGAGCACGGTCTTTTCCGGGCTCAGGATCTTGGCCGTCTCGCCCATGAAACGTACACCGCTCACCACCAGCGTCTGCGCGGCGTGGTCGCGGCCAAAGCGCGCCATCTCCAGCGAATCGCTCACGATGCCGCCGGTTTCCTCGGCCAGGTCCTGCAGGTCGGGGTGCACGTAGTAGTGCGACACCATGACTGCGTTCTTTTCTTTCAGCAGGTGGCGGATCTTGTCTTTCAGCGCCGCGCGCTCGGCCTGCGACGGCTCGGGCGGCACGCGCGCCCAGGCATGCTTGGTAGAGCAGACAGAGCCTGCGGCCGCCTCGTCGGGCTGCTCGTATTCCACATCGATGCGGTGGAGGGTGATGGTGCTCATGCCAGCTCCTGGAGGCGCATGGAGAAATCGGTGGCTTTGACGTCCTTGGTCAGCGTGCCGATGGAGATGCGGTCCACGCCGGTTTCGGCCAGCTCGCGCAGGCCGGCCAGGGTGACGCCGCCGGAGATCTCCAGGATGGCGCGACCGGCATTGATGCGCACCGCCTCGCGCAGCGTGGGCAGGGGCATGTTGTCCAGCAGCACCATCTTCGCGCCCGCGTCCAGCGCCTCGGCCAGCTGCTCCAGCGTCTCCACTTCGATCTCGATGAATTTCGCCTGCGCAGCCACGGCCTGCGCGGCTTTCAGCACGGCTGTCACGCCACCGGCGGCGGCAATGTGGTTCTCCTTGATCAGCACCGCGTCGTGCAGGCCGATGCGGTGGTTGGTGCCGCCACCCACGCGCACGGCGTACTTTTGCGCCAGACGCAGGCCGGGGATGGTCTTGCGCGTGTCCACGATGTGGGCGCGGGTGCCCGCCACCACATCCACATAGGTGCGGGTCTTGGTAGCAACGGCCGACAGCAGCTGCATGAAATTGAGCGCGGTGCGCTCGGCAGACAGCAGCGCGCGGGCATTGCCCTCCAGCTCCAGCACCACCTGGTCGGGCTGGCAGCGCTGGCCTTCGGCCACATGCCAGGTGATCTGCATGGTGGGATCGAGGGTGCGCAGCGCGGCCTCGGCCCAGGGCGCGCCGCAGATCACGGCGGTCTCGCGGGCCAGGATGCGCGCGCGGGCGCGGCGGGCGGGGTCGATCAGGCCGGCGGTCAGGTCGCCGCCGCCCACGTCTTCAGCCAGGGCGCGTTCCACATCGGCTTGGGCCAGCGCGGCCACTTCGTTGTCTGTCATCGGGGTGTGCACAGTGGTTGGGTTCCGGATGCATTGTCGGCCGGGAAAGCCGTCGCCCCCAGCGAAAGCCGCGGGCGCGTGGGGGGCGAGCATAACGGCTACCGAAAGACCGCTCCCCCAGCCCGTTACTGCCAGACGAACCATACGTCAAGTTTTTTCCACAGGCCGCCGGCGGGGAAGACACACCGGGTGGCGCCGGACCGGCGGGTGGGGGGAGAATGCGGAGGTAACTCCGCAACCACGTCCGCGACAACGCAGCGGCAACTTCAGGAACGCTTGTGTCAGCTGCGCCACTTCCACCTGATGAGTCCCGGCGGCTTGGCTCGCTGGAGCGGCTCCAGATTCTTGACACGCCCGCCGAAGATGCATTTGATGCATTGGTGGAGGCCGCCGCAGCGGTCACGGGCAGCTCCATTTCGCTCATCAGCCTGGTCGATGCCGACCGGCAATGGTTCAAGGCCAATCTGGGCCTGCCGGGCGTGGAGCAGACTCCGCGCGAGGTAGCCTTCTGCGCCCATGCCATCCTGGGAGACGAGGTGTTCGAGGTGCCGGATGCCACCGCCGACCCCCGCTTTGCCGACAACGCCCTGGTCACGGGCCAACCGGACATCCGGTTTTATGCAGGTGCCCCGCTGACGCTGGGGGATGGCACGCGTGCCGGAACGCTGTGCGTCATCGATCAAACGCCACGGCAGCTGACCGGGGCGCAGCGGGACATCCTGCGCATGCTTTCGCGCGCGGCAGTGCAGCTGCTGGAAGGCCGGCGCGCACTGCTCGAAGAGCGGGCCCTGCGGGCCGAGTCCAGCCATGCCGCGGCGCTGCTGGCCGACAGCGAGGCGCGGTACAAGGCGCTGAGCGATGTCTCCCCGCTGGGCGTGTTTGCCACCGACCTGGACGGCCTGTGCAACTACACCAACGAACGCTGGCAAAGCATTTTCGGGCTGACCCTGCAGGAGAGCCTGGGCCAGGGCTGGGGCAGCACATTGCACCCGGACGACCGCGCCCAGGTCATCGAACAGTGGCAGGCGTTTGCCCGCAGCGGCACCGAACTGGACATGGAATTCAGGGTGCTGCGGCCCGATGGCAGCGTGCGCGCCGTGCGTTCGCGTGCCCGTCCCACGTCAGACCTGGGGCCGCAGCTGGCACCGGGCTATGTCGGCTCGGTGGAAGACGTGACTGACCAGCGCGCCATCGAGCGTGCGCTGCAGCAGGAGCGCTGGCGCCTGGCCTCCATTCTGGAAGGCACCGGTATCGGCACCTGGCAGTGGAATGTGCAGACAGGCGAGGTGCGCGTGGATGTCACATCGGCCCAAAAACTCGGATACACGCTGGACGAGCTCACCCCCACCACCGGCGAGTTTCGCCGTGCCATATCGCATCCTGATGACGTCGATGCCAACCAGCAGCACCTGAAAGACCACCTGGAGGGACGCACGCCGCGCTATGAATCCGAAATACGCCTGCAACACAAGAACGGGCACTACGTGTGGATCGAGGAGCGCGGCCGCATCACCACGTGGACGCCCGACGGAAAGCCGGAATGGCTCTACGGGGTCACGGCCGACATCACCGAGCGGAAGATGCAGGCCCTGGCGCTGCAGCGCAGCCAGGACCTGCTGAGTCGCACCGGCGCGGTTGCCGGCGTGGGCGGGTGGGAGCTGGATCTGGCCACGCGCAAGCTCACCTGGTCGCCCCAGACACGCAAGATCCACGGCGTTGCGGATGACTACGAGCCCGACCTGGAAACCGCCATCCATTTCTATGCGCCAGAAGCGCGGCCCGTCATCGAGCAGGCCGTGGCCCATGCGCTGGCAGGCGGCAGCGGATGGGATCTGGAGCTGCCACTGATCCGAGCCGACGGAGAGCGCATCTGGGTGCGTGCCGTCGGCAGCGTCGAGTTCTCGCACGGTGCAGCAGTGCGCCTGGTGGGCGCTTTCCAGGACGTGACGCACCTGCACAACCTGACGGCCAGGCTGACCGAGCAGCACGAGCTGATGCGGGTCACGCTGCAGTCCATCGGCGATGCGGTGATCACCACGGACGCCAGGGGCGTGGTCACCTGGCTGAACCCGGTGGCCGAGCGGATGACCGGCTGGAGCACGGCCGAAGCGCTGGGCCAGCCGATCACCCAGGTCTTTCACATCCTGCACGGAGAACAGCGCACCTCCGTAGAAAACCCCGTGCTCAGCTGCCTGGAGACCCACCTTGCCAGCGGCCTGGCAGGGGACACCGTGCTGGTGTCACGCGACGGGTCCGAGCGGGCCATCGAAGACTCAGCCGCTCCCATCCGCCGCGACACGGGCGAGGTGCTCGGCGCGGTGCTGGTGTTCCATGACGTGACAGAGCAACGCCGCCTGAGCGGCGAGATGACCTACCGGGCCACGCACGATGCGCTCACGGGGCTGCTGAACCGCACCGAGTTTGAGCACCGGCTGCAACGCCTGCTGGCCAGCGCCGATGAACATGGCGCCGAGCACGCCCTCCTGTTCCTGGACCTGGACCAGTTCAAGCTGGTCAACGACGCCTGCGGACACTCAGCCGGGGACCAACTGCTCCAGCAAGTCAGCCGCCTGCTGACCGAGACCGTGCGCTCGCGCGATGCGCTGGCCCGCCTGGGCGGCGACGAGTTCGCCGTCCTTCTGGAGCGCTGCCCTGCCGAAAACGCCGTGCAGGTGGCGCAGAAGATCTGCGACCGCATCGACGAATACCGCTACCAGCACGACAACCGCCGCTTCCGCGTGGGTGCGAGCATCGGACTGCTTCCGCTCAGCGGCAATATCTCGGGCAGCGCAGCGGCCCTGCAGGCCGCAGACGCCGCCTGCTACGCCGCCAAGGAGGGCGGCCGCAACCGCGTGCATGTCTGGGTGGACACCGACACCGACGCCACCGCCCACCACGGCAATGCCCAGTGGGCGACCCGCATCGAGCAAGCGCTGGACGAAGACCGTTTCGTGCTGTTCGCGCAACGCATTCATGCGGCGGGGGATGCAGCATCCGCGATGGTCCTCGGCGAGCCCGCTTCCGACGACGCCGGCCTGCACTGCGAGATCCTGCTGCGCATGCTCGACGGCGACGGTTCCATCATTTCCCCGGCCCTGTTCATCCCGGCGGCCGAGCGCTTTCATCTGGCCTCGCGGATGGACCGCTGGGTGCTGCGGCACACGGTCAACGCGCTCAAGGCGTTGCCGACGCTGGACGGAGTCCACATGGTGTGCATCAACCTGTCGGGCCAGTCCATCGGCGACAGGGCGTTCCACCGGCAGGCTGCCGAGCTTCTGACCGCAGCAGGCCAGGAGATCTGCCAGCGCCTGTGCCTGGAGATCACGGAAACGGCCGCCATCACCAATCTGGCCGATGCCGCCGTCTTCATCGGCCAGATGCGCCACCTGGGGGTTCGCATCGCGCTCGATGATTTCGGCGCGGGCGCGTCCTCGTTCAGCTACCTCAAGAACCTGCGCGTGGACATCCTCAAGATCGACGGCCACTTCATTCGCGATCTCGTGGAAGACCCGCTGGATGACGTGGCGGTGCGCTGCTTCGTGGACCTGGCGCGCGTGCTGAACCTGCGCACCGTGGCCGAGTTCGTGCACAACGCAGCGGTGCTGCGGCGCGTGCACGAGATCGGAATACACGACGTCCAGGGATTTTTCCTGCACAGGCCCGAACCGCTGCAGCGCGTGCTGCAGCCCACCCACCTCGGCGAAGCCGCCACCTGACCCACCGCACGCCGCCCCCGCCTACAGGCCACAGGCCATGGCCCATGGCCGCCGCGGCCATTGCCGCCGTCGCATAGACTCGCGGCAATTTTTTTCCCGCGAAGTGCGATCAAGCGATGAACACACCCCAGGCAGACACGGCAAGACTGAAGGCAGCGGCGGCAGAAACCGCTGCAGCCACGGCGCCTGCCGGCACCCCCTACGGCACGCTGCCGCCGGCCTCGCCCCTGCCGCAGCGCCGCCCCGTGAGCCTGCCACGGCTGGCGCAGATGCGCGAGGCCGGCGACAAGATCACCATGCTGACGGCGTATGACGCCACCTTTGCCGCCGTGGCCGATGCGGCAGGTGTGGAATGCATTCTGGTGGGTGACTCGCTGGGCATGGTGTGCCAGGGGCTGCCCAGCACCGTGGGCGTGACGCTCGACACCATGGCCTACCACACCGCCAGCGTGGCCCGCGGCCTGCACCGCGTGCAAGGCACTGCCTGGCTGGTGGCCGACCTGCCCTACGGCACCTATGCCGAGAGCCGCGAACAGGCGCTGCGCAGCGCCTGTACCCTGATGCAGGCGGGCGCGCACATGGTCAAGCTGGAGGGCGGCGGCTGGACGGCGCCCACGGTCGAATTCCTCGTGCAGCGCGGCGTACCGGTATGCGCCCACCTGGGCCTGACGCCCCAGACGGTGCACGCCCTGGGCGGCTACCGCGTGCAGGGCAAGACCGACAGCGCGGCACGAACACTGCGCAACGAGGCGCACGCGTTGCAGGACGCCGGTGCCGCCATGCTGGTGCTGGAAATGGTGCCCGCCGCGCTGGCCGCCGATCTCACGTCCGAGCTGACGCACTGCCACACCATCGGCATCGGCGCGGGCAGCGGCACGGCCGGCCAGGTGCTGGTGTTGCATGACATGCTGGGCATGAACCTCGGAAAAATGCCGAAGTTCGTGCACAACTTCATGCAGGACGCAGGCAGCGTGCGCGGCGCCATCGAGGCGTATGTGCAAGCCGTCAAGCAGGGCCGCTTCCCTGACAACGCGGTGCATGCCTGGTAGGCCCCTGCCAGCCCTTGCCTGACCGGCGCGCCTCTTTCAACGCGTCACGCAGGGCTGCGGCAGGATCGACCCGAAACGCTGCCAGCAGGCTTGCGCAACGGGCGTCGTGTCATCCAGCGGTAGCCGTCACCCAACCTCCATCGACATCGGAACCCCATGCTGATCGCCCACACCATTGCCGAACTGCGCGAAGCCCTTGCATCACGCCGCCACCCGGCGTTTGTGCCCACCATGGGCAACCTGCACGAGGGCCACATCGCCCTGGTGCGGCAGGCGCGCCCGCTGGGCGATGCCACGGTAGCCAGCATCTTTGTGAACCGCCTGCAGTTTCTGCCGCATGAAGACTTTGACAGCTACCCGCGCACCTGGGAGGGCGACTGCGCTGCCTTGCGCGCAGCGGGTTGCGATGTGCTGTTTGCCCCGCGCGAGGCCGATCTGTACCCCGAGCCGCAGACCTTCAAGGTGCACCCCGACCCCGCCCTGGCCGACATGCTGGAGGGCCACTTCCGTCCGGGCTTCTTCGTGGGCGTGAGCACGGTGGTCATGAAGCTGTTTGCCTGCGTGCTGGGTGCCAGCGGCGGCACGGCCGTGTTTGGCAAGAAGGACTACCAGCAGCTCATGGTGATACGGCACATGGTGCGGCAATTTGCGCTGCCGGTGCAGATCGTGGCGGGCGAGACCAGCCGCGCGCCGGACGGCCTGGCACTGAGCTCACGCAACGGCTACCTCAGCCCCGAGGAGCGACAGGAGGCCGTGGCCCTGTCGCAGGCCTTGCGGGCGCTGGCGCAGGCCTGGTCGGCGGCCCCATCACCCTCCCCTGCGCTGGAAGCCCAGGCGATGCAGGCGCTGCAAGCGCGCGGCTGGCAGCCCGACTACCTGACGGTGCGCCGCCGTTCCGACCTGATGGCCCCCGCTGCGGGCGATGGCCCCGGTGACCTGGTAGCGCTGGGCGCAGCCCGGTTGGGCAGCACACGCCTGATCGACAACCACGAGTTCTGAAGCCAAGGCAGGGACGGGGCGTCAGACGGTATGGCAATGCCACCGCCCCTCAGCCACTATTATTTTGATAGCAAAAGGTGCAATAGATACCTGGACCTGGAGCCGTTTTGGCTCAAATTCGGCCCCCAACACCCCGCCAGGCACCCCGGAACGACGCCGGGCAAGCCCGCCCCGTTCAGCCCGGCGTGCCGCCCTGCGGTGCGCGACGCTGAAACTGGGCCTGCACCAGATCGTGCACAAAGCGCAGCTTCACCATGGCGCCGGATGACAGTGCAAACGGGTAGGCATCGTCCTGCCCCAGGCTTCGGTTGAGGCTGTTGAGCATCAGCGTGAGCGGCACCCACTGGCGCACCATGTCCTGAAACAGCGGGCGGGGCACGGCAAACGGATCGGTCACATGGTGCCGTGCGGGCGAATTCGGATCGGGTACGGTCACGCCGGTCTGGTAGCTGGCGGCGGTCTCCAGCAGGTCGATCATGTGCAGGTAATGAGCCCAGGTCTCGGCCCAGTCTTCCCAGGGGTGCGAGGCGGCATAGGCGCTCACGTGGCGCGTGGCCCAGTCACCCAGGTCCAGGCCGCGGGCGTAGTGCGCATTCAGCGCGGCCCCGTAGTCGGCGCGCTCGTCGCCGAAGACGGCGCGAAACCCTTCCAGCTGGCCACCGTCGCGCACGAGCTGGTCCCAGTAAAAGTGGCCGGACTCATGCCGCAGGTGACCGATGAGCGTGCGATAGGGCTCGCCCAGGGCAATGCGACGCCGGGCGCGCTCCTCGTCGTCGGCTTCGGCCACGTTCAGGGTGATGGTGCCACCCAGGTGCCCGGTGATGACGGGCGGCCCACCCGGCAGATCGGCCAGAAACTCGAAAACCGGGCCGGGGGTGCCGGGCACGGGCTCCAACCCGAGCCGGGCCAGGGTGTAGAAAAGCTGCCGCTTGGCGGCCTCGACCTGTTTCCACCGGCGCAGGTTGCTGGCGTCCGACAGATCGGGCAGCACGCGGGTCTGCCGGCACGACACGCACAGGTCGGCAAAGTCGTTGGCAGGCACGGCAAAGTTGCACGCCTGCAGGTTGGTGTGGTGCCGGCACATGCGGTACAGCCGCCCGCTGTAATCCGACGTGCCACGACGGCCCCTGCGACGCCACAGGTCCGGCCCGTCCTGCGGGGCAGGCGTAAGCGCCGCCATCGACATCTGGTCGGGCAGAAAGGCCAGCTCGCTGCCGCAATGCAGGCAACGGACGCTGTCGAAAAAAACCAGATGACCGCAATGGTCGCAATTGAAAACCCGCATGTGCCTGAGCTTATACCCATCCGCGCGGCGACTGGATGCCACCACGCTCGCGCGCACCATTGCGCCCATGAAAAACGGGCAGGCTCCGGACGCTGCGCCCGGGGCGTGCCCCATTCCGACTGCCATCACCCCGGGCCACGCGCCAGACCCGGCCTGCCGCGCCGTGCGCGGCCTGCCTGGCACTTTCACATCACATTACATCGCGGTGCAATCCAGGGCTTGGGCGGTCAGGACGGATCAGGGACGCACAACGATGCTGTTGCGCACTTCGCGCACGTTCTTGGTGTTGCGCGCAATGTTTTCGGCTTGCGTCTTTTCTGTCTGCGACTTGGCAAAGCCCGACAGCTGTACCGTGCCGTTGAGGGTTTCGACGCTGATCGACGTTGCCGACACGTTCTTGTCTTCAGCCATCTTGGCCTTCACTGCCGCCGTGATGCCAGCGTCGTCCACGTACGAACCAGCGGTTTGCTGGTTGCGCGCGACCGAGCAGCCAGTGGCCGTGATGATGGTGATGCCAGCGACAGCGGCGAAAGCGATAGCACGTGCGTATTTCATGATTTTTTCCTTGGGAACGATGGTGGGGACACGGGTGCGCAAACACTGCATCTTTGCCAGCCTGTTGCACCCTCCGTGGCCAGCAAATGCGGGGACGGCGCTTGCCGCATGCGGTGTCATTCAGCGCAAGCGGCAGTCGCCGGTGCCAGGCCCTTCACACCCCGGTGTGCAGGACCTGGCAGCATTCGTATCAGTAAGTGCCGGCCCGGCGACCGCGGCTGCGCGACATCCAGAACATGAGCGTGGCGAGTGCCGCACCGGAAGCGGCCGCAATCATCACCGCCTTGCCGGGCTGCTGCTCCACATACCGTGTGGTGGCGTTGGCGGCATCGTGCAGCTGGCGGCGCGCCTTGGCGCTGGTTTCAGCGCAGTAGTCAATGCTGCGCGAAGCCAGATCCTGGGCGCGGGCAGCCAGGTCATCAATGATCGGGTCCGCCTTGCCGCGCAGGGCATGCACACCCTCTTCGGCCTTGTCCAGAGTGCTGTGCGCCGCCTGGCGCGTGGACTGCACCGTGTCCTGCGCGCTCTTGAGCGCGTCATCGGCGAGGTTGCGAATGCCGGTGGTGGCTGCGTTGCTGAGGTTGTCATTGTTCATTGAACTGCTCCTGTGAAATGAGGAAAAGGGGTTGGTGCGGAATGGGCCAGCGGCGGGGTGTGCCGTCATCCCTTTCGCACCAGGCTGAGGACAAATGTCACAACGGCCATGATCACGAAGACGAAGAAAAGAATCTTGGCGATGCCCACGGCACCGGCGGCGATGCCGCCAAATCCAAAGATGGCGGCGATCAGCGCGATCACCAGAAAAACAACTGCGTAGTGCAACATCTCGCTCTCCTCATGGAAGGGACCGGCTTTCCGGCGTCAGGGGCCCGCCTTCTCGGCGTCTGGAGTTCAATGTAGGCGAGCGACCCTGCCAGCGATGCCATCCCGCGGCGCGGGGCCGTGTCGGCATCGCGGGGCACTCTCTGTAGGACGTTTCTTACCTGGCGCGCTGGCTGCGCTGGGCAAGGAGCAAAGAAGGAGCCTTGAAGAACGCCCTGGGAGCCCATGCACGGATCGAGCTGCCAGGCGCGCGCTGCGGATCGGGATGCCCTGCAAGCTACAAAGCACAGCGATAGCAGTGCCATGGCGAGTCGTCGCACAGCCGCAGACCTCCCGAGCCCGCAGATGCACACGGCGTGATGGTTCGCGCCGAGGCCCCCTTGCTGTTACGCCGCGCATCGTGGTGTGTGTGCGGTGTGACCGGCTGCGGAACATCACTGACCGCACACCAGCAGCTGCACGGCCTCCCCCGTAGCACGCGCCTTTCGCGCCCACGGTGCAAACGCACGGAACAACGCCCGACCTTCAGGCCAACCTGAAAACGGGCGTGAGACCCTTACAAAATGGAAACAATTTGTATGAGATGCCACACCGATTTCGGGGGCTCAGGCGGTCCCTGAATCGCTGGTTTTCGGCAGCTCCTGCGCGCCGGCAGAGAGCGGCAAAACAGCGGATACCAGCGTGCCGTTTCCGGGCCGCGAAGTGATGGAAAGGCGGCCTCCTGCAGCCTCCACCCGATGGCGCATTCCGGACAGCCCGTGCGAATTCGGGCGCACTGTGGCGGGGTCGAATCCCTCGCCGTTGTCGCGCACCTGCACGGCCACATGGGTGGGGTAGCCGTGTACCGAAACCAGCACTTTTGACGCCTTGGCGTACTTGCCGATATTGGTCAACGCCTCCTGCACCATGCGGTACACGGTGAGCTGCGAGGCATCGGGCAGCTTGACCGCCTCGAGGCTGGTTTCAACCTCGATTCCGGCGCGCTCGGCGTATTCACGCGTGAGGATTTCGATGGCCGCCGTCAGGCCCAGATTCGACAGCGATGACGGGCGCAGGTCTTCGATGATCCGGCGCTTGAGCGCGATGCCGCTGTTGAGTGTTTCGGTCAGGTGCCTGAGCCGTTCGGAGACGTCAGGCGCGGTCGTGTCGATCTTGGATTTGAGCCGCGCCACGTCCAGTTTGGCGGCTGTGAGCAGCGCGCCCAACTCATCGTGCAGCTCGCGCGCCAGGTGTCCGCGTTCTTCCTCGCGCACCTGCTGCAAGTGGCTGGCAAGCTCGGACAGCGTGGCCGTGCGCTGTTTCACCAGCCCTTCCAGGCGGTCTCGCTCGCGCTCGAGCAAGGCCTGCTCGCGCTGGTTCACCAGCAGCACCGCGTGTGCCTGGCGCAGGTACATGTAGAACGCCAGCAGCCCGATGGCCGTGACGGTGGCAATGCCGATGCGCGAGAGCATCAGCGACTCTTCAATCTGCTGGCGGCCGGCTTCCAGACGGACGTCGCTGCGCTTGAGAAGCTCCTGCGCATGGCTGCGAATCGCATCCATCTGCTCGCGTCCCAGGTCGGTATGGAGCACGAATTTCCAGGCGTCTTCATTGCCCTGCCTGCGCAGGCGCACGCTCAGTTCCATTTCGGCCAGCTTGCGCGAAACCTGCCGCGACAGGTAGGCAAATTCCTGCATGTCGCTGGGCTCTGCCATGAACTGCGTGCGCAGGTTGTCGAGGTTCGAATGCACGGTGGAAACCGCCGCGCTGTAGGGCGCGAGATAGGTTTCGTCGCCGGTCAGCAGATACCCGCGCTGGCCGGTTTCGGCATCGAGCATGCTCTGCAAAAGGGTGCTCACGTTCTTGCGCGCAAGCAGTCCGAACTCCATCTGCTGGACCGCGTCCTGCGATCGCATGTGACCCGTTTCATTGATGCCCACGAGCACCATCGCGGCGAGCAATGCCATGGGCAGACTGAGCGCCATCTGGCGTACTTTTGGCAACCAACGGAGGGCCTTCTGTTTGAGATTCATGCGCTCTATTCTGGATAATGAATGCTTATGTTTCGGTCGTCGTCACACCCTGTTGCAGGGCGCGGCGTGCGGCTAGCGACGCTGTACAACCAATACGCATCGGGGCTGGCTTTGCCGCCCCGCGAAAGAAAGATCGATGATCAAGATTGGCATTGTGGATGACCACGCGATTGTTCGCTCCGGCCTGCGGCAGTTTCTGTCGGAACATGTGGACCTGCGCGTAGAAGGCGAGGCCGGCAACGGGCGCGAGGCCATCGACCTGGTGCGCAACAAGGAAATCGACGTGCTGCTGATGGACCTTTCCATGCCGGGTCAAAGCGGGCTTGATGCGCTGGCCATGCTGCGCGCCAAGGCACCCGACATGGGCATCCTCATCCTGAGCGGCTACCCCGAAGAGCACTACGCGATCAACCTGATTCGCCAGGGAGCGAGCGGCTATCTCAACAAGGAATGCGAACCCTCCGAAATCGTGGAAGCGATTCGTACCATTGCACTGGGCCGCCGCTACCTCACGCCCGCCGTGGCCGAACTGCTGGCGCAACAGCTCAACCGCAAGGACGACGCACCGCCGCACGAGCAGCTGTCGGAGCGCGAATTCCAGGTGTTCCTCAAGCTGGCCAAGGGCGAGACAGCAGGCGATATCGCCAAGGCACTGTCGCTGAGCGTGAAGACGGTGAGCACTTACCGCACGCGCCTGATGGAGAAGATGAGCCTGTCGTCCAACAGCGATCTCACGTACTACGCACTGAAGAATCGCCTGATCGACTGACATGCGCGAACTCAGCCGGGGCCCGCCCGGCTGGGACGCCCGGACCGACGACAGAGAAAAGAAGAAAGGGAAGAGAAAAGAAAAACGCGCACGACACCCGCCTGGAAGTTTGGCGGGGTGGGCGTCAGGCAGAGTGGCCGGACATGACCATAGGCTTGCCCGAATCGGCGCCCGAATGCCCGCTGCTGTGCTGAATGCAGTACTCCACCAGCGCATCGATCTCGTTGGACTTGTCGAACACGGCATCCACGCCCAGTTGCGCACAGCGCATGCGCACATCGGGCGTCGCATAGTTGCTCAGCACCACCATGCGCTGGCCGGGCCGCCGGGCGCGGCAAGCAGCCAGAACCCCGAGACCGCTCCCCTGCCGGAGAAACAGATCCACGATGGCCAGGTCCCACTCTTCACCGTGGGAGCTCAGCCAGGTTTTGCCCTCATCTTCAGTCTCTGCAACACCCACTGCTTCCACCGACGCCAGTTCCTCCAGCGTTCCAATCAGGTTCTCGCGGATGGTGGCGTTGTCTTCAACGATGTAGGTGCGGAGTTTCACAGGCGATCCATTCATGCAACCGTGCAAGGCGACCACGGCTGAATGCCTAATTTAGGCGCTCATCCGATTTGATTTTGCCAGCCATGACGGGCGGGGTATGTAGGAGCGGTCCTACCGAGCAACACATACCGGGCAATCGGGCGCACGCTGCATGCGCATCGTGCTCCACTCCATGGAACGGCCATCGAGCATCAGCATGCGCCCTGCCAGGCTGGTGCCGATACCTGCCACCAGCTTGAGGGCTTCGGCGGCCTGCATGGCGCCCACCACCCCCACGAGCGGCGCAAAGACGCCCATCGTCGAGCAACGCACCTCTTCAAACTCGGCGTCAGGCGGGAAAATGCATGCATAGCAAGGGGCAGCATCGGCCCGCGGATCGAAAACGCTGATCTGCGCATCAAACCGGATCACGGCGCCCGAGACAAGCGGCACGCGGTGGCGCACGCACGCCGCGTTGACTGCCTGGCGCGTGGCGTAGTTGTCGCAGCAATCGAGAACCACCGTGGCCTGCGCCACCAGGGTGTCGAGCAGCGCCGCGTCGGCACGTGCGCGCACGGCACTGACCTGCACTTCAGGGTTGATGGCGGCCATCGCCTGCGCGGCCGACTCCACCTTGGGCATACCCACGCGCGCGGTGGTGTGCGCAATCTGCCGCTGCAGGTTCGTGAGGTCAACGTCGTCGTCATCGACCAGCGTGATGCGCCCCACTCCGGCCGAGGCCAGGTAAAGCGCTGCGGGCGATCCCAGGCCACCCGCACCGATCACCAGCGCGTGCGCATCCAGCATGGCTTGCTGCCCTTCGATACCTACCTCGTCAAGCAGGATGTGGCGCGAGTAGCGCAGGAGCTGGTCGTCGGTCATGGCTGTGCGGGAAGGCAGGAGGAAGGGGGCATGAAAAAGGCCGGCTTCCGCAAGAAGTCCGGCCTTTCAGGCTGAGCGCGAGAAAACTCAATTCTCTTTCTTTTCTTCCTTGCGTTCGGCGAGGACCTTGCTCACGATCACCGGGCGACCCTTGAGCTGGTTGAGGGCCTGCACCAGCTGGAAATCCTTGTCGCTGCCAAACTCGGGCGCCTTGCGGTCGGCCACGGGTTTTTTGGATTCTTCTTCCAGGCGCTTGCGGGCTTCCTCGCGCGCCTTTTCACGGGCCGCGTCCTTCTTTTCTTCGCCCTGTCCGCTGCCCAGGTGCTTTTCAAGGTCGGCCTCGCGCATGCGCAGCGACGCAAAGATGTTGCCCTCTTCCGACTCGTCGATCATCACGTCAGGAACGATGCCCTTGGCCTGGATCGACTTGCCGCTCGGGGTGTAGTAGCGGGCCGTGGTCAGCTTGATGCCGGTGTCAGGCCCCAGGGGGCGCACCGTCTGCACCGAGCCCTTGCCGAAAGTCTGGCTGCCCATGATGGTGGCGCGCTTGTGGTCCTGCAGCGCGCCAGCCACGATTTCGCTGGCCGAGGCCGAGCCTTCGTTGACCAGCACCACCAGCGGCACGGACTTGAGTGCGGTAGGCAGCCGCTTGAGCGGATCGCCTCCGCCGCGGCGCTGGTAGTAATCCGGCGAGGCCTTGTACGTGGCCTTGCTGTCGGCCAGCTGCCCGTTGGTGGTCACCACCGTCACGTTCGCGGGCAGGAAGGCGGCCGAGACGGCCACGGCGGCATCCAGCAGGCCACCCGGGTCGTTGCGCAGGTCCAGCACCAGGCCCTTGAGGTTGGGTTCCTGGCGATACACCTCCTCGACCTTGCGCACGAAATCATCGACCGTACGCTCCTGGAACTGCGACAGGCGTATCCAGGCATAGCCAGGCTCCACCACCTTGCCCTTGACGGACTGGGTCTTGATCTCTTCGCGCGTGATCGTCACCGGGAACGAGCGGTTTTCATCCTTGCGGAAGATGGTGAGCGTGACCTTGGTGTTGGGCTCACCGCGCATGCGCTTGACGGCCTCGTTGATCGACAGGCCCTTGACGGCCGTGTCGTCGATCTTGGTGATGAGGTCATTGGTCATCAGGCCCGCACGGAAAGCGGGCGAGCCCTCGATGGGCGAAACGACCTTGATGAGGCCCTCTTCCTGGGTGATCTCGATCCCCACGCCGACGAATCGACCCGACGTACCTTCGCGGAATTCCTTGAAGGACTTCTTGTCGAAATACTGGGAATGCGGGTCCAGGCTGGCAACCATGCCGGTGATGGCGTCGGTGATCAGCTTCTTGTCGTCCACCGGCTCCACGTAGTCGGTCTTGACCAGACCGAACACCGCAGAAAGCTGCTGGATCTCTTCCAGCGGCAGGGGGGCCATGGCGCCGCGCGCCACCGTCTGGAGTGACACCGTGGTGAGAGCGCCTGCCACCACCCCCACCGATACCCATCCCGCAATTTTCAGTTTGTGGCCCATGCAACACCTTTTACCGGTACAAAAATCAATATACACCTTGGAGAGCCCGAAGGCGCCCCGGTTCCGCGCAGGCCCGCACTTTCAAAGGGCTGGCGGGCGCAAAACGCCTCATCCGGCCCAGCTTTACACGGCGTTTACGCTTTGCCCTGCGAAGCCACAGCGGCTGCAGCCCTGGCCGCTGCTTCCGCGTCGCCCAGATAGTAGTGGCGGATGGGCTTGAGATCGGCGTCCAGTTCATATACCAGCGGAATCCCATTGGGAATGTTCAGGCCGACGATGTCCGACTCGGAAATGCCGTCGAGGTATTTCACCAGGGCGCGAATGGAATTGCCATGCGCAGCCAGCACCACGCGCTTGCCCGAGCGGATGGCCGGGGCCATGGCTTCGTTCCAGAAGGGCAGCACGCGCTCCACGGTGTCCTTGAGGCATTCCGTCAGGGGCACGCTACCTTCAGCCAGGCCCGCGTACCGGCGGTCGCTGCGCTCGCTGCGGGGGTCGGCCGCCTCCAGTGCGGGCGGAGGCGTGTCATAGCTGCGACGCCACACCAGCACCTGCTCGTCGCCGTATTGCTTGGCCATGTCGGCCTTGTTCAGGCCCTGCAGGGCGCCGTAGTGGCGCTCGTTCAGGCGCCAGTCCTTGACCACGGGCAGCCAGGTGCAGTCCATTTCGTCCAGCGCGTACCAGAGCGTGTGGATGGCGCGCTTGAGGACGCTGGTGAACGCCAGGTCGAACTCGTAGCCCTCAGCCTTGAGCAGCTTGCCGGCCGACATGGCCTGCGACACGCCAGTGGGCGTGAGGTCCACGTCAGTCCAGCCGGTGAAGCGGTTTTCAAGGTTCCAGGTGGATTCGCCGTGGCGGATCAGAACGAGTTTGTACATGGGGTCCCCAGGGAAATGCGGGTCAAAATCAGGCATTCTAAAATTACGGCGTTCGCCAACCCTAGGAAACCTTGTGAAATTCATCATCGAAAACTGGTATCTGATCGTCGTCGCACTGGCTTCGGGCAGCATGCTGCTGTGGCCCACGCTCAAAAGTGCAGGGGGCGGCTCGCTGACGCCAGCGGGTGCTGTGCAGCTCATCAACCGCGAAAAAGCCGTCGTCGTCGACGTGTGCGAGACGGAAGAGTTCGCGCTGGGACATGTGGGCGGCGCCAAGAACGTGCCGCTCAACCAGCTGGAAGAGCGCCTGCCCGGCCTGGTGAAGAACAAGGCCGTGCCCGTGGTGCTGGTGTGCGCCAGCGGCGCGCGCTCGAATCGTGCTGTGGGCATCGCCAAAAAGCTTGGCTACGAAAAGGCCCAGGCCATGGCCGGCGGCATGAAGGCCTGGCGCGAAGCCAGCCTGCCTGTAGAAAAAGCCTGAACGGGCCTTACCTGCACTGTTTCAATACACAGGAGTTCGCCATGCAACCCGTGAAGATGTACACCACCGCTGTCTGCCCCTATTGCATCCGTGCCAAGCAGATCCTCAAGTCCAAGGGTGTGGAGCAGATCGAGGAGATCCGCATCGACATGGACCCCGCCGCGCGCAACCACATGATGGAGATCACCGGCCGGCGCACCGTGCCGCAGATTTTCATCGGCGACACCCACGTGGGCGGCCATGACGACCTGGTCGCGCTGGATGGTCGCGGTGGGCTGATGCCCCTGCTGGGCGCCGCCTGACACCGTTCAACGGGGCGGCATAATGCGGCCCCATGTGCCCGCTGCGAGAACCTTCCCGCGGCGGGTTTTGTTTTGCCAGCAATTCCGTAAAAGCAAAGAGACTTCACCATGGCCGACCAAGAAAATCCCGTGTTCCAGATCCAGCGCGTCTACCTCAAGGACATGTCGCTGGAGCAACCCAACTCCCCCGGCATCCTCCTGGAGCAGGAACAGCCCAGCGTGGACATCCAGCTTGGCGTGGAAGCCACCCCTGTCGCAGAAGGCGTGTTTGAAGTGGCCGTGACCGCCACCGTGCAGACCAAGATCAAGGACAAGACCGTGTTCCTGGTCGAAGCCAAGCAGGCCGGCATCTTCGAGATCCGCAACATCCCCGAAGACCAGATGGGCCCCATCATGGGCATCGCCTGCCCGCAGATCGTCTACCCCTACCTGCGTGGCAACGTGGCCGACATCATCAACCGCGCAGGCTTTCCGCCCGTGAACCTGGCCGAGATCAACTTCCAGGCCATGTACGAGCAGCAGCAGGCCCAGGCCGCTGGCCAGCCTTCGCCCATCATCACGCAGTGATCGGCAGATTGGGGTCGTTTTGGCCCCAGGCGCTTGATTCATAAGCACTCATAGCTATGAAAATCATAGTACTGGGTGCTGGTGCATGGGGTTCGGCCGTGGCGATGAGCGCGGCCCAGCATCCCGCGGGCCATGCGGTCACCCTCTGGGCCCGCGATGCCGTACAGGCCGGCGAGATGCGAAGCGGGCGCCACAACGCCCGCTACCTGCCTGGCATTCCTTTTCCCGCCTCTCTTTCCGTGGCCGACGGTCCTTTCGGTGCACTGCTGACCGATGCCGACCTGGTGATCGTGGCCACGCCCATGGCGGCGCTGCGCGGCATGCTGCAGGCGCTGCAGGGCGTGCGCGTTCCGGCCGCGTGGCTGTGCAAGGGCTTTGAGGCTGCGCCCGCGGACGGACCAGAGACTTTCGGCCTGCTTGCCCACGAGGTGCAGGCCAGCGTAGCCCCGCAGTTGCTGGCGGGCGTGCTCAGCGGCCCCAGTTTTGCGCAGGAAGTGGCCCTGGGCCAGCCCACGGCGCTGGTGGCTGCCAGCGCCCACGCCACGGTGCGCCAGGCGCTGGTGGATGCTTTCCACAGCCCCAGTGTGCGGGTCTATGCCAATGAAGACATCGTGGGCGTGGAAGTGGGCGGCGCCGTCAAGAACGTGCTGGCCATTGCCACGGGGCTGTGCGACGGTCTCTCGCTGGGGCTCAACGCACGCGCTGCCCTGATCACGCGCGGCCTGGCCGAGATGACGCGCCTGGGTATGGCCCTGGGGGCCCGGCCTGAAACCTTCATGGGCCTTTCGGGCCTGGGCGACCTGGTGCTCACAGCGACCGGGGACCTGTCGCGCAACCGGCGCGTGGGCATGCTGCTGGCAGAGGGCAAGACCCTCCAGCAGGCGGTGGACTCGCTCGGCCATGTGGCCGAAGGCGTGTACAGCGCGCGCACCGTGGCACGTCGTGCAGAGCACCTGGGGGTGGACATGCCCATCACGCGTGCAGCGGTGGCGCTGCTGGATGGCGCGATCACACCCGCAGCGGCTGTGGCCCTCCTCATGGGACGGGGCCCTGCTGCCGAGCTGGCCTGACCGCAAGTCATTTGCGCGCCGCTCCGCCCCCACGGCACAGCGCACAAAAAAGCCGCTGACTCCTTGCCGGAGCAGCGGCTTTCTTTGGCAGGGGCCACAACACACATCGTGCGGCGGCATGGAGTCCTGCGACGGGAAGGTCCGGTCAGAACACCCCAAACAGCATGAGCAGCAGCACAACCGACAACGGGACGCCGAGCAACCAGGCAATGATGGGCATGGAGATCTCCTGAAAAAGGGTGGTGGATAAAGGTGGCTCCACCTTAAGACCCCACACTCGGGCTCCGTGTCCGCCGGGGCTGCTGATGGCCGTAGTCCCGTGCCTACTGGTCCAGGCTGCCCCGTGCCTTGCGTGCGCGTTAAAGCCCCAACTCCAGTGCCAGCAGTTCGTCCACTGTCTGGCGGCGGCGGATGAGGCGGGCCTGCCCGTCATCGACCATCACCTCGGCGATCAGCGGGCGCGTGTTGTAGTTCGACGACATGGACGCGCCATACGCCCCCGTGTCGTGGATCACCAGCAGGTCGCCCACCTGGGCCGCAGGCAGCTCGCGCGGCAGCACGACGCCGCCGTCGCCCTGGGTGAACACATCGCCCGACTCGCACAGCGGGCCGGCCACCACCGTGGGGTGCGCGGCAGCCGTGGCGCCGTCGCGGCGCAGCACGCTCATGGCGTGGTAGCTGCCGTACATGGACGGGCGCATGAGTTCGTTGAAGCCGGTGTCGAGCAGCACAAAGTGGTTGCTGCCCGCGTTCTTGGTGGCGCGCACCTCGCCCAGCAGCACGCCGGATTCGGCCACCAGGTAGCGGCCGGGCTCGATCTCCAGGCCGAGCTTGTGGCCCAGGACGGCTTCTGCCTGCTGGCGCGCGGCGTCCCACAGGCCGTGGTAGTGCTGCGTATCCACGACCGGATCCCCCGCGCGGTACGGTATGGACAAACCGCCGCCGGCAGAAATGGCGTGCAGGTCGTGCCCGGCTGCGTGGGCGGTCTTCACCAGGTTGACCATGGCGCCACAGACCTCGGCCAGATGGCTGTAGTCCACGCCCGAGCCGATGTGCATGTGCAGGCCCACGAGCTTGAGGCCATGCTGGCGGATGGCGGCCAGCGCCGCGGGCAGGTCGGTGTGCCAGATGCCGTGCTTGCTGTGCTCCCCGCCGGTGTTGGTCTTGTTGCTGTGGCCATGGCCAAAGCCAGGGTTGATGCGCAGCCACACCGCATGGCCGGGCGCGCACGCGCCCAGCTGGTGCAGCATGTCAACGGAGCCTGCGTTGACCGGCACTCGCTGCTGCACCACGAACTCCAGCGTCGCGGCATCGAACAGGTCGGCCGTAAAGACGATGTCCGAGTGACCTTCGGCGTCCCAGCCCGGCTGGTAGCCGGCAGCCAGCGCGCGTTGCATCTCGCCCCGCGACACGGCATCCACCTTGACGCCCTGCTCGCGCATCAGCGAAAGAATGTGGATGTTGGAGCACGCCTTCTGCGCAAAGCGGACGGTCTCGAAGTTGGACACCTGCGCGATGCGCTGGCGGATGGTGGCCGCGTCGTACACCCACAACGGGGTGCCAAACTGGTCGGCCAGGGCCCACAGCTGGGCGGGCGAAAAGGGGTTGGACATGCGGAGACTCCGGCGGTGCACGATGAAACAGCGGCAATCATCGCGCCGTAGTTTCATCCAGTCCAATGCCAGATTTGCACCATGCCATTCAAAATGGATATGCTGCAGACCATGAGCCGGCCACCGACACCCCCGATGCAGCAGCGCATCAGCCACCGCCACATCGAGGTCTTCCGCGCCGTGATGGCTGCCGGCAGTGCGACCGGGGCGGCCGAATTGCTGCACAGCTCGCAGCCCACCGTAAGCCGCGAACTGGCCCGGCTGGAAACCCTGCTGGGCTATGCGCTGTTCGAGCGCAGCCAGGGCCGGCTGCGGCCCAACGCACGGGCGCTGGCGCTGTGGGACGAGGTCCAGCGCTCCTGGCAGGGGCTGGAACGCGTGGTCGAACGGGCCGTCGCCCTGGGCCGCCCCGACGCAGTGCAGCTGTCCGTACTGTGCCTGCCGGCACTGGCACACGCGCTGCTGCCCGGTGCCGCGGCGCGGCTGCTGCAGGCGCGGCCGCTCACCCGGCTGTCGGTCACGCCGCAGGAATCACCGCTGCTGGAGGAATGGATGAGCGCCCAGCGCTTTGATCTGGGGCTGTGCGAGCAGACGGCCGCCCCGCCTGGCACGGGGGCCGAAGTGCTGCTCACCCTGGACGAGGTGGCCGTGCTGCCCGCCGCGCACCGCCTGGCAAGGCAGCCGGTGCTGCAGCTGCCAGACTTTGCCGGTGAACCCTTTGTCAGCCTGTCGGTCGATGACCCTTACCGCCGCCTGATCGACGCGCGCTTTGCCGAGGCGGGCGTGGCGCGCACGCAGCGGGTCGAAACACACAGCGCTGCCGCCGTGTGCGCGATGGTGGAGCACGGTCTCGGCGTGGCCATCGTCAACCCGCTGACGGCGCTGGCGTGTGCCAGCGAGCGGCTGGTACTGCGGCGGCTGGCGTTTTCCATCCCGTTTTGCGTGACAGCCCTGTGGCCCCAGTACCGCCCCGCCCTGCCCGAGGCGGCGCCCCTGCTGCAGGCCTTGAAGGACGAAGCACAGGCCGTGGCAGACAGGCTGGCGGCGCTGCCGTGACGCAGCCGCAAGCTGGCAAGCGGCGCACAGGCAGCACCTGGCCAAGGCATCAAGACGCTATTAAATAGATAGCAACCAGGGCAATAAATGCTTGGACTACAGGCCCATTTGACCTGAAAAGACCGCCACGGGAGCTTCCACCGCACGGGCGAGCCCGCAGCACCCCCTGGCGAGGGGCGCGGCAGGTCAGGCCGGTGGCGACATGCTGCGCACCTTCACCGCCAGGTGCTCTTGCACGGAAGGCGAGACGAACTTGTGCACTTCGCCGCCCAGCACGGCGATCTCGCGCACAAAGGTGCTGCTGATGAACTGGTACTTGTCGCTGGGGGTGAGGAACACGGTTTCGACCTGCGGCATCAGGCTGCGGTTCATGCCCGCCAACTGGAACTCGTAGTCAAAGTCGGTCACGGCACGCAGGCCGCGCACCATGGCCTTGCCGCCACGCGCCACCACAAAGTCGCGCAGCAGGCCCGAAAAGGGTTCCACCCGCACCTGCGGGTAGCCCTTGACGGCTTCGCGCACCATCTCGATCCGCTCTTCCAGCGAGAACAGCGTCTTCTTGTGGTGGCCCGCTGCCACGGCCACGATCACATGCTCGAAAAGCTGCGTGGCACGGCGCACCACGTCTTCGTGTCCCAGGGTGATGGGGTCGAAAGTGCCGGGGTAAACGGCAATCACGTTCTGGGCCATGGCTGGTTGTCTCCTCGATGGCGAATGGTCGTTGGCACCGGGGACAGAGCCGACCGGGCTGCGTGCGCGCATTATGCAGTGCAGTGCA
>LNEG01000182.1 GCA_001464865.1 Burkholderiales bacterium Ga0074133 | reverse complement strand
GTGGCCGAGAACCGCGACGAAATCCGCTGGGCGCGTGAGCTGTTCCCCGCATCGCGCAGCTACCTGGCGGTGTATGACGACTTCGGGCTGATGCGCGAGCGTGCGGTGTACGCGCACTGCATCCACTTTGACGACGACGATCGCGCCCTGATGCGCGACACCGGCGCGGTGGCGGCCGTCAGCCCCACCAGCAACCTGTTTCTGGGCAGCGGCTTCTTTGACTACGCGGGCGCCGACCGGGTGGGCTTTGGCTACGGCCTGGCCAGCGACGTGGGCGGCGGCACCAGCTTCAGCCCGTTTCACACCATGCTGGCGGCCTACTACGTGGGGCGCGAAGGGCAGACCAAGCCGGGGCTGAGCCTCTCACCCGAGCAGCTGTGGTGGCAGCACACCGCGGGGGCTGCCAGGGCGCTGGGGTTGGGCGGCGTGGTCGGCAATCTGCAACCCGGTTGCGAGGCTGATTTTGTGGTGCTCAACCCTTCGGCCACGCCGCTGCTGGCGCGCAAGACCGAGCAGGCGCGAAATCTGGCGGAGCTGTTGTTTGCGCTGATCGTGATCGGCGACGACCGCGTGGTGGAGCAAACTGTGATTTCTCAAGCAAAATACGGCCCGGGCGCTTGATGTTCAAGCGTCAATAGCTACGTATTTCATAGCGCCCAGCGGTTGCAAGCAGGCTGGGCCCAGCGCAGGGACTTCACCGATGAGCATCAAGAGCGACAAATGGATCCGCCGCATGGCATCCGAGCACGGCATGATCGAACCGTTCGAGCCTGGGCAGGTGCGCGAGGTCGAGGGCCGCAAGATCATCAGCTACGGCACCAGTAGCTACGGCTACGACATCCGCTGCGCGCCGGAATTCAAGGTGTTCACCAACATCCACAGCACGGTGGTGGACCCGAAGAATTTCGACGAAAAGAGCTTTGTCGATTTTGAGGGTGACAGCTGCATCATCCCGCCCAACAGCTTTGCACTGGCCCGCACGATGGAGTACTTCCGCATTCCGCGCAATGTGCTGACCATCTGCCTGGGCAAAAGCACCTATGCCCGCTGCGGCATCATCGTGAACGTGACCCCGTTCGAGCCCGAGTGGGAAGGTTATGTGACGCTGGAGTTCTCCAATACCACGCCACTGCCGGCCCGTATCTACGCGGGCGAAGGCTGCGCGCAGGTCCTGTTCTTTGAAAGTGACAAGGACGACGTGTGCGAGGTGAGCTACCGCGACCGCGGCGGCAAGTACCAGGGCCAGGTCGGGGTGACGCTGCCCAAGGCCTGAGCGCCAAGCCGGTTGCCTCCGGCCTCCGCAACCACGCCTGGGGGCGCGGTTGCCCTGCCGCCGATTCAGCCTGCCGGGTGCCGGTATTCATCCGCAACAACGCCTGCCAGCGCCAGGCGCGCCGCCGCCAGGTCCCAGCCAGCCCATCCGCAGCTCTTGAAGAGCACCGGTCCGCGGCCGGTTGCATCGGCTCCCCGCACCACGTCGCGCAGCGTGGGCAGCGCAGTCACATCCAGTCCGGCCTGCAGCAGGTCGCCCGCCTCATGGGCTGCATCGCCTGTATCCACCACGATGCGGCCCTGGGCCGCGAAGTGCCGGCAGAGCGCGGGTGACAGCTCTGCCATGGCCGGCGTGTAGGCGCCCACGGCGGCTACAAAGGCATCGTCCCGCGGCGTGGCGTGCAGAACCACGGCATGGGCGGGGGTGCAGGTCACGACCAGCGGGCAGTGCGCCAGCGCGGCATTCGGGTTGTCGGTCACGCGGGCGTGGGCGCCCAGGCTGCGCGCATGCCGCGCCAGGGCCTCGGCACTGGTGGCGCTGCGGGAGCTGATCCACACCGCTTTCACACCCAGCCCGTGCACAAACGCATCCACATGCGCCAGCCCCTGCACGCCCGCGCCCACCACCAGCAGCGGCCCGGTGGTGCAGGGCGCCAGCCGCAGGGCCGCCAGCAGAGACACGGCGGCCGTGCGTCGTGCCGTGACAGTGGGGCCATCCAGGACCAGCCGGCGCTCGCCGGTGGCAATGTCGAACACCACCACATCGCCCTGAATGGTCGGGCGGCCTGTGCCCGCATTGCCTGGCGTGAGGGTGATCAGCTTGGTCATGGCGACCGATTGGTCGGCCGCAGGCATCACAAACAGCGCCGCGCCGCCCGGTAGCCGCAACACGGTGCGTACCGGTACCGCCACGCTGTCGTCGCGCAGAAGGGCTTCGATTTCGGTGGCCAGCGGTAGCCACGGCAGCCGGGCCGCGGTAGCGGTGGCATCGAGTGCAGCGGGGGTGGAGATGGCGGCGGAAAGAATTGCGGCGGTCATGTGCCCAATGTACACAGCGCTTGCCTGACTGCCGTGCCTGGTCGCATGCAAGGCCCCGGCAGGCTTTCAGTGCGTTGCACCTGCTGCAAGCCGGATGTCCGGCCCGGTCAGGGCTGCGGCCCACAACCCCTCGTACACGCCCCGCACCATGTCACGCAGCGCAAGGTGCGGCGTGCCCTGGGCAGGCAGCCACGGCACATGCACAAAGCCACCCCTTGTGAGTGCCAGCGCGGAGTGCTGCTCAAGCAGGTGCAAAAGCCCGTAGAGCACGTGGTTGCACACGAAGGTACCCGCTGTTTGAGACACCTCGCACGGTACACCGGCGTGCTTTACGGCGCGCAGCATGGCCTTGACGGGAAGGCTGCTGAAGTACGCTGCGGGCCCGGCCGGAACCACTGCCGTGTCGACCGGCTGCGCCCCCGCGTTGTCGGGGATGCGGGCATCATCAATGTTGATGCCGATGCGCTCGATGGAGATGGCCGCTCGCCCGCCGGCCTGTCCCAGGCACAGGACGATGGCAGGCTGGTGCAGGCGCACAAGCCGCGCCAGTTCGGCCAGGGATGCGCCGAAGACCGTAGGCAGCTGCGCGGCCACGACGATGTGCCCACCGATGCGCTGGCCTTCCAGCGCCTGGGCCACGCGCCAGCTGGGGTTGTCGCTGTCGCCGCCGAAAGGATCGAAACCGGTCAGTAATATCAAGGATGCTCCTTGCGGGATGTATCTGAGAGCCTTATTGGAAACCGAGCGTAACCGCTCCGCCCTGCGCTGCGGTGTTGCCGCCGCACGGTTGCGCGCCTCGGCTGCCCTGCCAATCCGGACATGAGGAGTGTGCGAGCCGCTGCGGGGCTCCTGGCGGGCTTACCATGCGCGCACGCCGTAAGTGCGGCGAGCAGGGAGATGTGATCATGAAATGGGAAGGCAACCGCGAATCCGACAATGTGGAAGATCGCCGGGGCGAAGGTCACGGCGGCGGGGGCGGCGGGTCGCCCATCTTTGGCGGGCGCAGCATCGGCATTGGCACCATCGTGATCGCGCTGCTGGGTGGCTGGATCTTTGGCATCAACCCGCTGACCATCCTGGGCCTGCTGAGCGGCGGTGGGGCGCCTCCGGCAGCACATGCCCCCGGCCCGGCGCAGCGGCCGCCCGCCGACGACACCATGGCGCGCTTCGTGTCGACCGTGCTGGCAGACACGGAAGACGTGTGGCAGGGCGTGTTCCAGCAGGGCGGCGGGCGTTACCAGGAGCCGCAGCTGGTGCTGTTTCGCGGCGCCACGCGCACGGCCTGCGGTACCGGGCAGGCCGCCATGGGCCCGTTTTACTGCCCGGCGGACCAGAAGGTCTACATCGATCTGGGCTTTTATGAAACGCTGAAGAACCGGCTGGGCGCCCCGGGCGACTTTGCACAGGCCTACGTCATCGCGCATGAAGTGGGTCACCATGTGCAGCACCAGCTGGGTATTTCGGGCAAGGTCGACCAGATGCGTGGCAGGGTCAGCCAGGCCGAATACAACGCGTTGTCGGTGCGGCTGGAACTGCAGGCCGACTGCTTTGCGGGCGTGTGGGCACACCATGCCCAGCGCGCAAGGCAGATCCTGGAACAGGGCGATGTGGAGGAGGCCATGAATGCGGCGGCACGCATTGGCGACGACGCCCTGCAGCGCGCCAACGGCGGTGCCGTGGTGCCCGAGAGCTTTACGCACGGCACCAGCGCACAGCGCCAGCGGTGGTTCAACAACGGCCTGCAAAACGGCAGCGTCAAGGGCTGCGACACCTTCTCGGCGCGATCGATCTGAAGGCGTTGACCGCCTGTGGCGCGGGGGCGCCCGTGCGCTGCGCGCTGACGCAGGCCCGCGTGGCGGGCGTTCCGTTCTCAGGCATCTCCCCACGTTGACAGTGGCAAAAACGTGCCGCTGATGCGCACTGCGCCGCTCCGCCAGCCGCCGAAATCCGCAAAACATGGTGTTTTCACGCGCCGGTGCGACAATAGCGGGCTAAATGACAAGTTCCTTTTCCAATTTATCGCTGGCTGAACCGCTGGCGCGCGCCGTAGCCGAGATGGGCTACGAGTCCATGACGCCCATCCAGGCGCAGGCCATTCCGGTGGTGCTCACCGGGCAGGACGTGATGGGCGCAGCCCAGACCGGCACCGGCAAGACGGCGGCGTTCTCGCTGCCGCTGCTGCAGCGGTTGCTCAAGCACGAGAGCAGTTCCACATCCCCGGCCCGCCATCCGGTACGTGCGCTGGTGCTGCTGCCCACACGTGAGCTGGCCGACCAGGTCGCCCAGCAGATCGCGCTGTATGCCAAGTACACCAAGCTGCGCAGCACCGTGGTGTTTGGCGGCATGGACATGAAGCCACAGACCATCGAGCTGAAAAAAGGCGTAGAGGTGCTGGTAGCCACGCCGGGCCGTCTGCTGGACCACATCGAGGCCAAGAACGCGGTGCTCAACCAGGTCGAGTACGTGGTGCTCGACGAGGCCGACCGCATGCTCGACATCGGCTTCCTGCCCGACTTGCAACGCATCCTTTCGTACCTGCCCAAGCAGCGCACCACGCTCCTGTTCAGTGCCACGTTCTCTCCCGAGATCAAGCGCCTGGCAGGCAGCTATCTGCAAAACCCGATCACCATCGAGGTGGCGCGCCCGAACGAGACGGCCTCCACGGTGGAGCAGCGCTTCTACAGCGCCAACGATGACGACAAGCGCCGAGCCATCCACCAGGTGCTCAAGACCCGGGGGCTCAAGCAGGCGTTCATCTTTGTGAACAGCAAGCTCGGTTGTGCGCGCCTGGCACGGAGCCTGGAGCGCGAAGGCCTCAAGACGGCAGCACTGCACGGCGACAAGAGCCAGGACGAGCGCCTGAAGGCCCTGGAAGCCTTCAAGAGCGGTGAAGTCGACCTGCTGGTGTGTACCGATGTGGCGGCCCGCGGCCTTGATATCAAGGACGTTCCGGCGGTGTTCAATTTCGACGTGCCGTTCAATGCCGAAGACTACGTGCACCGCATTGGCCGCACGGGCCGTGCGGGCGCCTCGGGCCTGGCGGTCACGCTGGTGTCCGGCAGCGACGCTCGCCTGGTGGCCGACATCGAGAAGCTGATCAAGAAGAAGATCGAGCTCGAAGCCATCGAATACGAAGAAGACCAGCCCAAGGGCCGCATCAACGACGGCCGCCGTGCCTGGCGCGAAGCGGGTGAAACCGGTGATGGCCGCGATGCCATTGTGTCGGCCCCCCGCCGCGAGCGCGAGCGTGACCACCGCGGCGGCCGCGAGCCGCGCGAGCAGCACCGTGGCTTTCGCCCGGCAGTGGCCTCACGGGACCCGTTCTTTGAAAAACCCTATGAGGCCAGCGTGGCGCCCGATGCAGCGCCCGCCTGGGAAGCCGCCAAGACGGCTCCACGCAGCAGCGTATCGGCCAACATCAAGCCCAAGCGCAAGGTAGCCGCACTGTTCAAGGCAGTCCAGCCCGAGGCTTCCACGCAGTAATCTGGATCAAAGCGGGCTGAGGTCCAACGTTTGATTGGCTGGTTTGCTATTGAAATAATAGCAATTTGCCGTGCGCGCCATGCCGCGTGTTTCGGATGAGCCGCTGCGCGGTGAGGCTCGCTGGCCGCCACAGTGCGGCACGGCCTGGACGGCGTGGCCCGGCATGGCGCCCGACCGTATGCCGGGTGACATGGCAACGGCGGCGTGGCAGCGCAGTGGTGTCGTCAGGCGAGCACGCGCTGTGCTTCTCCAGCCGGGGGAGCGCATGGGCCATGTGAATCCTAGGCACAAGGCATGCTTTGGCGGGCGCGCACGGCGTGAGCCAGGGTGCCTCGGCACAAACCAGCGCGCCGCGTGTATCTGCGGTCTCGGGTGGCCCGCTGCGCCAGCAGTTGCTCGCTATGGCTGTGGCTATGGCTGCGTTTTGCACCTTGCAGCCCGTTCCGCTCTGGAGCGTTCACCTACCGCTGGATGCGTGCAGAGCCTCCCGAGGTGGCGAGCAACCTGGCGGCCGTCAGCGGGCTGTGGGCGGCATGGATGATCCGGGCCAGCGCTGCGGGGACAGTCCTGTGTTGCGCCGATCAGCCCGGCTTCTGGGACTGCTCGCAATGCACTTGCAGCCGTTCGCGGTCGGCCAGGGTGGTGCCAAAGCGCACGGCAGTCAGGCAGCCGCCCCACACGCACCCGGTATCCAGTCCGATCACGTCGCTGCGGTTGAGCCACCCCAGGGTGGACCAGTGGCCAAACGCCACGACGGTGCCGGCGGTACGGCGCCCCGGTGCATCAAACCACGGCAGCAGCCCCGGTGGCGCTGCGCTGGCAGCTTCGGAGCTTTCGAAATCCATCACGCCTCCCGGCGTACAGAACCGTAACCGTGTCAGCGCGTTCACAATCACGCGCAAACGGTCGGCTCCCGCGAGATCGTCGCGCCAGCGGTCAGGCGTATTGCCATACATGGCGTGCAGAAACCCAGGGAGCGCGTCGCTGCGCAGCACAGCCTGCACTTCGTCAGCCCGGCCCAGCACGTCGCTGGTGGACCAGGCGGGCAACACGCCTGCGTGCACCATCAGCAGCTGCTGTCCGTGGTGGTCATGCAGCCGGGCCAGCGGCTGGGCCTGCAGCCATGCAAGCAATGCGGGGGCGTCTGGCGCGTTCAGCAAGGTGCCCAAGGTGTCGCGCCGGGAAGGCGCCCTTGCGCCGTGGGCCGCGGCAAGCAGGTGCAGGTCGTGGTTGCCCAGCAGGCAGCGAATGGCGTCGCCCGCGGCCATGCAGCGCCGCAACACCGCCGCTGAATCCGGCCCGCGGTTGACGAGGTCACCCAGCAGGTAAACGGTATCGCGGCTGGCAGAAAAACCGATGGTGTCGAGCAGGCGCTCCAGCGCGCCGTCGCAGCCTTGAACGTCGCCAATGCAATAAAGGGCCATGGTTTCCTTGTAGATTGAATCGGATCCAATGCCTGAAATGGCATTCCGGGCGAGGCAGAAGGCGGGTATTTTGAAGCCAGGAAAATGCTTGTATTCGCCTGCGTCGCAGGGGTGCTGCAAGTTGTCGCAGGGTGCCCCTTCGGCAAACCCATATGCATGATTATTGTGCAGTGCGCGTGCCTGATGGCGGTGGATGCGTCTTGAGCACCTCTGCACGAATTTGCATGCCGTGTGCATGTGCGGTCTCGGGTGGCCCGCCGTATTGCCAATACCCGTAATGCCTGGGCCATGGCTGCGTTTTGCGGCTCGTCAACCGTCCCGATTCACAGCGCTCACTGACCGCGTGATTCGTGCAGAGGATCATGGCCGTCATCAAAGTGCACCCTTTATCTGCACCCCCGAGAGGCAATGCGTTGAAATGGTTCAGGTTCATGCCATACCAAGTGATGGCTGAAATTCCTGAATCCAGCGCCCATGCTCTGTGGCAAGTGCCCTGTCGAGGCTTGTCCGCGTGTTTGGCTGGTTAAAAAATGTGGGTCATTTCACGAATTCTGCAGATTATTCCTATAATCCGAGAACCCCAACCAACCCTGCAGTACTGACACCATGACCAGCTACAAAGAACTCCTGAAGCAGCGTGAAGCCCTGGAACAGCAAATCAGCGAAGCGCGCCGCAGGGAGCTGTCGGATGCGGTGTCGCAAGTGCGGGCATTGGTGGCTGAGTTCGGTTTGACGGCACAGGATGTTTTCCCGGCAGGCCGCGGCGCCGCAAAGGCTGCTCGCAGTTCTACTGCGGGTACCAAGGTGGCTCCCAAATACCGCAATCCCGCCACGGGTGAAACCTGGACAGGTCGCGGCAAGGCGCCCCGCTGGATTCAAAACGAAAGCCGCGAGAAATTCGCGATCTGAACCGGTAATCGGTCATGAACAAGCCCGCAAAAGCGGGCTTTTTTACGCCTGGAGAACGGGCAGCCAGTTTGCTGTCCATAGACTGTGGCGCCAGGGAGCCTCTGCACGCATCCGCGCGCCGTGTCCATCGGCAGTCGCGGGCGGTCTGCCGTGTTGCAAATACTCGAGTTAGCCAAACCATTGCTGCGTCTTGCGCCTTGCAGCCCATCCCGATCCACAGCGCTCGCTGAGGGAGGCGCTGCATAACCCCTGCGGTCTGATTGGGCGCAGCCTCGGGCGGCCCACTTCGTAGGCGTTCTTGCCAAATGGCGCTGCTGTGGGCTGTCAACGGCGCCTTGTGGCCCATTCCAATCCACACCTTCGCATCCCACCTGGGGTTATGCAGCGGTTCGGAGCGCTTGATTGGTGCAGACGATTCCCGTTGATTCAGAAGCGCCGGAAAAGCGCGCATCTCCAGAGACTTGAATCGCTGCATGGCTTTGGAGGAGCGGCCTTGCGCATATCCGCAATGCGCCGCCTCCGTGCATCAATATGCACCACATTGGTGATTTTGGTCGAGCCTTGCTGGTGCGCGGGTGACCGTGGGGAGCCTCTGCTCAAATCGGCGCGCCTTCTGAATCTGCGGTTTCGTGCGACCTGCCGTGCAAGCCGATACTCCCGATCGCTACAGCTATTGCTGCATTTTGCGTGGTGCGCATTGCAGCGTGACCCGATCCGCAGCGCCCGCTGACCGCCTGATTCGTGCAGAGGCTTCCATGGTGGCATGCAACGGGTCAAAAACTGGTAGACATTTGCATTCGATATTCGGCAATACCTCATTCCGCTTTCGTGTTTGCTGCTGCGTGCATCAGCGTGCGAAGCACCTGCGCAGTGAAGTCATCGGCCGGAAAAAACGATTCCACCGCCAGTTCCTGGAGGGTCACGTCCACGGGCGTACCGAATATGGTGGTGGTGCTGATCAGCGAAAGCTGCCCCTGCGGCGTTTGAATGCAAAACGGCATGACCACGCCGAGCAATTCACCCGGCAGTGGGGTTTGCTCCGTATCGGAGGGCGCCGGGTATTGCATCAGCTCGGCCTGTAACTGGACCAGCAACGGGTCTGCCGTGGCCTGGATCTGCTGGTGCAGCCGCGCGAACAGGTGCGCGCGCCACTGCGCCAGGTTCACGATGCGTGGCGCAAGCCCTTGCGGGTGCAGGCTGAGGCGAAACACGTTGATCGGATCGGCCAGCTGCTCCGGGCTGACCAGACTGGCAAGCAATGCCTGTGTGGCGCGATTCGTGGCCACCACGTTCCAGTGGCGGTCCAGTGCGATGGCGGGGCAGGGCTCGTGCCCCTTGAGCACCAGCTCGACCGCCGCGCGCGCGGCGGCCATGGCCGGGTCGTCCAGCGGGCGCTCCCGGTACATGGGTGCGTAGCCAGCCGCGGTCAGCAGCGCGTTGCGCTCGCGCAGCGGTACACCCAGCCGCTCACAAAGGCGCAGCACCATGTCGCGGCTGGGGTTGGTCCGCCCGGTCTCCAGAAAACTGACATGCCTGGTGGACACGTCTGCAGCATCGGCCAGATCCAGCTGGCTCAGGTGCCTGTGCTGGCGCCAGGTGCGCAGGCGCGCGCCAAAGGGTTCGGGCGTGGCAGGCAGGCCCTGCGGGCTGGCAGGCCGTGCCATGCGGGGGCCGCCCTTGGCCGTGGTGCTGGGGGCATTGATGATGGTTCGCATCCTGGTCGCTCCTCGGTGCTGTCGGGGCTGGGCCCGCTGGTGTGCGGGGCAGTGCGCGCGGCATGTCAGCCGCTGTCGGTGCCGTCACTGCGGCATGGTGCGGGAGTGTGCCAGCGCTTCCGGACTGCCGGCCATTACCTGCCTGGTCATCGACGCGATACCGTTCGGTCGCAAACATCAAGGCCTGTTCAACCCAGGAGCCTGCCATGTTGCGTGACGTCTTTTCTTCCCGTTTTTTGCGTGCCGTTCTCTGGTTCGATGCCAGCACGGGTTATGGCCTGGGTGCCCTCCATCTGGGGGTGCCGGCGCTGCTGTCGCAGGTGCTGGGTCTGCCCGCTGCGCTGCTGCAGGTGTCGGGTGTGATGTTGCTGGGGTTCGCGCTGCTGGCCACGGCCCTTGCCCGGGCAGATCGGATACCGCGTGGCTGGCTGGCGGTACTGGTGTTGGGCAACGCCTGCTGGGCATTGACCAGTCTGGGGCTGTTGCTGGGGTCGGCGCTGGAGCCCCCGTTCCTCGGGCAGGCGTATCTGCTGGTGCATGTGGTGTCGGTCGCGGTCCTGGCTGCGGCGCAGTGGGCTGGCTTGCGGCGCCTTCGCTCCTCGGCGGCCATGGCCTGACGTGGGCTGGTGCATTGATTTGCTATGTTAATGATAGCAATGGGGGCAAATGATTCCGGGGCTACAGGTCAAAAACGCCTGAAAACCCCTGAAAACCCTTCCAGGACGGCATTGCGAAACCACGCGCAGGGCGACTTCCGAGGGCCCGGTGGGTGTGACGGTCGGGGTTCGCCACCCGCGTGCGCCGCCCGTGGCGCACGCACTGCCCGCAGGTGCGCTGCAATGCGGCATGGCCGCCTACGGGCCACATATCCCCACGATGGCACGGACACGGCAGGCTGCCAGAATAAGCTTTGTCCTCTCAGAAAGGAGTGCGCCCCATGGTTCCAACGTCCAAGCCGCCCGTTCGCGCGTCCCGCCCCGCTGCATCTGCCAGCCATGCGTTTGCCCACACGCTCAAGAGCTTCAGGACGGCGTCCGGCCCCGGGGGCAAGTTGTACTCGTTGCCTGCGCTGGCCGCCCAGTTCCCGCGCATCGATCGACTGCCGGTGTCGATCCGCATCGTTCTCGAATCGGTGCTGCGCAACTGCGACGGCCGCAAGGTCACGCCCGAGCATGTGGCGCAACTTGCCAACTGGCAGCCCGTCGCCGAGCGCAAGGACGAAATCCCCTTTGTGGTCTCGCGCGTAGTGCTGCAGGACTTCACCGGCGTGCCGCTGCTGGCAGACCTGGCTGCCATGCGCAGCGTGGCCGCCCGGCTGGGCAGGGACCCTCAGCAGATCGAGCCGCTGGTGCCGGTGGACCTGGTGGTGGACCACTCCATCATGGTCGACCATTACGGCAAGAAGAATTCGCTCGATCTGAACATGAAGCTCGAATTCCAGCGCAACCGCGAGCGCTACGAGTTCATGAAATGGGGCATGCAGGCGTTCGACACCTTTGGGGTGGTGCCGCCGGGCTTCGGCATCGTGCACCAGGTCAATCTGGAATACCTGGCCCGCGGTGTGCACCGGCGCGCCGACAACGTGGTGTACCCGGACACGCTGGTGGGCACCGACAGCCACACCACCATGATCAACGGCATTGGCGTGGTGGGCTGGGGCGTGGGCGGCATCGAGGCCGAGGCCGCCATGCTGGGCCAACCGGTGTATCTGCTGACGCCCGATGTGGTGGGCTTTGAGCTGACCGGGCAGTTGCGTGAAGGCGTCACAGCCACCGACCTCGTGCTCACCGTCACGGAGGTGCTGCGCCAGCACAAGGTGGTGGGCAAGTTCGTCGAATTCTTTGGCGAAGGCACCCGGACGCTATCGCTGCCCGACCGCGCCACCATTGGCAACATGGCACCGGAATACGGCGCCACCATGGGGTTCTTTCCGGTCGATGAAAAGACCATCGATTACTTCCGTGGCACCGGCCGTACGGAGGCCGAGATCGAGGCTTTCGAGGCCTACTTCAGGGCGCAGGGCCTGTTTGGCGTGCCCCTGGCAGGGCAGATCGATTATTCGCAAGTGGTGCGATTGAACCTGGGTGATGTGACGCCCAGCCTGGCAGGCCCCAAGCGCCCCCAGGACCGGATCGAGCTGGGCCAGGTCAGTAGCCAGTTTGCCGGCCTGTTCAGCAAGCCCAATGCGCAAAACGGTTTCAACCGCCCCGCCGAGCTGCTGCACACGCGCCACCAGGTGCGCGGAGGCGGCGGCAATACCCCGCCCGACCTGGCTGGCAAGCCGGCAGGTTCGGGCAAGGGCGACATTTCCCTGGGCAACGGCGACGTGCTGATCGCTGCCATCACGAGCTGCACCAATACGTCGAACCCCAGCGTGCTGCTGGCCGCGGGCCTTTTGGCCAAGAAGGCGGTGGAGGCGGGGCTCAGGGTGCAGCCGCACATCAAGACATCGCTGGCGCCCGGTTCGCGCATCGTCACTGAATACCTCACGCAGACCGGGCTGCTGCCGTACCTGGAAAAGCTGGGCTTTGCCGTGGCGGGCTACGGCTGCACCACCTGCATCGGCAACGCGGGGGACCTCACGGCCGAGCTGAACGAGGCCATCACCAGCAACGACCTTGTGTGTGCGGCCGTGCTGTCGGGCAACCGCAATTTCGAGGCGCGCATCCACCCCAACCTCAAGGCCAACTTTCTGGCCAGCCCGCCGCTAGTGGTGGCCTACGCCATTGCCGGCACCGTGCTCAAGGACCTGATGACCGAACCCGTGGGCAAGGGCCGGGGCGGTCGCGACATCTACCTGGGCGACATCTGGCCTACCAGCGACGAGGTGCACGCGCTGATGCGGTTTGCAATGAACGGGGCCGCGTACCGCGACAACTATGCCCGCGTGGGCACCGAGCCCGGCAAGCTCTGGGGCGCCATCCGCGGCGTGAGCGGCACCACCTACACCTGGCCCGCCAGCACCTACATTGCCGAGCCGCCGTTCTTTGCCGACTTTGCGCTGAACCCGGCGGCACACGACGGCGCTGCGACTGCCGTGCGCGGCGCGCGCATCATGGCGCTGTTTGGCGACTCGATCACCACCGACCACATCTCGCCGGCGGGGTCCATCCAGGAAAGCTCGCCTGCGGGCCAGTGGCTGCGCGCCAACGGCGTGATGAAAGAGGACTTCAACAGCTACGGGGCGCGCCGCGGCAACCACGACGTGATGGTGCGCGGCACGTTTGCCAACGTGCGCATCAAGAACCTGATGCTGCCGCCGACGGCCGATGGGTCGCGCGAAGAAGGCGGGCTGACCATCTTCCAGGGCCAGGGCCCGCAGCACGGAAAGACGATCCCGATCTTCGACGCTGCCATGGACTACATGGCGCAGGGCACCCCGACGGTGATCCTGGCGGGCGACGAATACGGCACCGGCTCCAGCCGCGACTGGGCGGCCAAGGGCACGCAACTGCTGGGCATCAAGGCCGTGGTGGCGCGCAGTTTTGAGCGCATCCATCGCTCCAACCTGGTGGGCATGGGCGTGCTGCCCCTGCAGTTCAAGGGCGACGATTCGTGGCAGTCGCTGGGCCTCACGGGGGGCGAGTCGCTGGATGTCATCCCCGACCCGGCCCTCACGCCGCAAAGCGAAGCCTTGCTGGTCATCCACCAGGCCGACGGCACGCGCCGGGAAGTGCCCGTGACCTTGCGCATCGACACCCCCATCGAGGCCGACTACTACCGCGCCGGCGGCATCCTGCCGTATGTACTGCGGCAGCTGTTGCAGGGGTGAGGCGGGCGGTACGAGGCGCAAGGGCCTGTGGCTGCCTGCGGTGCAGGGCATGGCACGGCTGATGGGGCGCGTACAGGGCGCTGAAACAGCGCGACCCCGCCGTTTTGTGCACGGCCCTTCATGTGGGTCTGAAAGGCGTGCGGGGGAGGGCTCCGCTAGATACACTTGTAACGAGTGTCTGCCCATCGCGGGAACTGCCTACCCCATGCCCACCGCCCAGCGCCTGTTCTGTGTCGCCGATGCCATGCCTTTGGCCATGGCACGTGTCTTGGGCGTGGCCGCGCAGCACTGGCGCTACGGCCCAGGCGCTCTGGCTCCAACCCCCGATCTTCTGCATGGCACGGCGCCATCCGTCGCCATGCTGCGCAAGGCCCGCGCGGCTGCCAGCTGGGGGCCGTGCAGCCCATGAGCCACGCCACCGTTCTCTGGGTTGACGGCGATGCGGCGCACGCAGCGCTGGCACGTCAGCTCATCGGTGAGCAGCATCCCCACTGGCGTGTCGTCCAATCGGTCACGCCCGAGGCGGGCTCGGCCGCATTTGCCTCGCACACCTGGGATGCCGTGGTTCTCTGCCTGGGCCCCCAGGTGCAAAGCGTGCCGGCCCTGCTGGACCTGTGCGCCGGCTCGGTGGTGCTGATGTGCATGTCTGCCCCGCAGGAAGCGCTGGCCGCCCGTGCGTTCCGCGGCGGGCTGGGCGACTACGTGCTGCGCGCCCCCGCCGGCGACCATGCCCACCTGCCCGAGCTGCTCTGGCGGCTGGGCGAACTGCTGCAGGGTCGGCGCGCCACGCGCAGGCCGGCGCCGGGTGTCGATACGGTCATCTCGCACCACGCGCTCGCCTTGCTGCAGGAGCAGCGCGCTGCGCTGCAGGGCACGCTCGCGAGCATGACGCAGGGCATCTTCAAGACCGCCCCGGACGGACGCATCACCGTCTACAACCAGCGCGTGCTGGAGCTGCTGAACCTGCCCGAAGCCGTGATGGCCACGCGGCCCTCGCTGGCGGATCTCACACGCATCCAGAAAGAGCGCGGTGATTTCGGGCCCGGCTATTCCCTCGTGGACTACCGCGGCCATGACTACATTGCAGAAGGGGCGTCGGGCAAGGCGCCTGATGTGTACTGGCGCACCACTGGCGACGGCCGCACGCTCGAAGTGCGCACCTGCGAGTTGCCCGATGGGGCGCTGGTGCGCACTTTCGCCGATGTGAGCGACTACGTGCGGGTCGAAAACGAGCTGCGCGAGAGCGAGGCACGGTTTCGCTCGCTCAGCGACCTCTCGTCCGACTGGTACTGGGAGCACGACGCCGACGGCCGGTTTGTACAGCTGGCCGGTGATCTGAGCGTCAACGGGATTCCGATCTCTAGCGTCATGGGTCGCACCCGCTGGGAGATCGGTGCGCTCAACATGACCGAGGCCGACTGGGCTGCGCACCGGGCGGTGCTGCAGTCTCACCAGCCCTTTCGCGACCTGGAGCTGCAGCGCCAGCGGCCCGACGGCAGCATGCACTGGATCTCGGTCAGCGGTGTCCCCGTGTTCGACGGGGAGGGCCTGCTGCGCGGCTATCGGGGGGTGGGGCGCGACATCACCGAGCGCAAGAGTGCCGAACTGCAGATTGAGCACCTGGCGTTTTATGACGCGCTGACAGGCCTGCCCAACCGGCGCCTGCTGGTGGATCGCCTGCAGCGTGCCACCGTGGTCGCGCAGCGTGCCCGCGCACAGGGCGCGCTGCTGTTCATCGACCTGGACAATTTCAAGGACCTCAACGACACCCTGGGCCACGACGTGGGCGACCAGCTGCTGCTGCAAGTGGCCAGAAGGCTCAAGGGTTGCGTGCGCGAGGCAGACACCGTGGCCCGCTTTGGCGGAGACGAATTCGTGGTGCTGGTCGAGGGCCTGAGTGTCGAGCCCGGCCACGCCAGCGCCGAGGCCGCGCTGGTGGCCAGCCACATCATCACCACGCTGGGCAAAGCCTACGAGCTGGGCGGCGCCAGCCACCACAGCACGCCCAGCATCGGGATTGCGCTGTTCGGGCTGGAGCCCTGCAGCGTGGACGAACTCCTCAAGCAGGCTGATCTGGCCATGTACCAGGCCAAGGCCGCCGGGCGCAATACGCAGCGGTTTTTCGACCCCGACATGCAGACCGCGGTGAGCGCGCGATCTGCGATGGAAGCAGACCTGCGCCGCGGGCTGCAGGAAAAGGAGATGGTGCTGTACTACCAGCCCGTGGTGGACGCCAAGGGCCGCCTGCAGGGCGCCGAGGCGCTGGTGCGCTGGAAGCACCCGCGGCGCGGCCTCGTGTCGCCCGGCGAGTTCATTACGCTGGCCGAGCAGACGGGGCTGATCCTGCCGCTGGGCCAGTGGGTGCTGGAGGCGGCCTGCGCGCAGCTGGTGGCCTGGTCGCACAGCTCGCTCACGCGGCAGTTTGTGCTGTCGGTCAACGTGAGCGTGCGCCAGTTCCGCCAGCCCAACTTCGTCGAGCAGGTGTTGGACGCACTCAACGCCACGGGCGCCAACCCCGAACGGCTCAAGCTGGAGCTGACCGAGAGCCTGCTGCTGGCTGACGTGGAAGACATCATTGCGCGCATGGAGCGCCTGCGCGATTTCGGCGTGACGTTTTCCCTGGACGACTTCGGCACCGGCTATTCATCGCTGAGCTACCTCAAGCGCCTGCCGCTCGACCAGCTCAAGATCGACCAGGGCTTTGTGCGCGACCTGCAGACCGACCCCAACGACGCGGCCATCGTGCGCACCATCCTCGCGCTGGCCGCGAGCCTGGACCTGGCCGTGGTGGCTGAAGGGGTGGAGACCACCGGACAGCTCGAATTTCTGCAGCGCCATGGCTGCACGGGCTTTCAGGGCTACCTGTTCGGGCGGCCCATGCCTGCCGAGGTGCTGGAGCGCGCGCTGCGGCCTGCGCTTCCTTGATCGCGCCCAAGTCACAATCACGCGCATGAAAAAACAGGTGGTGGTGGCCGGTGGCGGCATCGGTGGTCTGGCCGCAGCCCTGGGCGCATCGCGCGCAGGGTGGGACGTACGGCTTTTCGAGCGCGCCGCGGCGTTCAGCGAGGTGGGCGCGGGCGTGCAGCTGGGGCCCAACGTGGTGCGTCGCCTGCAGGCCTGGGGCCTGCAGCGCCCGCTACAGGATGTGGCCGCTTTCCCTGCGCGGCTGCAGGTGCGCAGTGCCATCAGTGGTGACGAGCTGGCGGCACTGCCCTTGGGCGCCACGGCCGTTCAGCGCTACGGCGCAGCCTACGCCACCATCCACCGCGCTGACCTGCACGGCCTGCTGCTGGCGGCGGTGGGCAAATACACCGACACGCAATGCCATCTGGAGCACGCCATCGAAGGCTTTGCAGATGCCGATGGTGTGGTCACGGCGCGCACCAGCCGTGGCAAGCAGATCGAGGCAGACGCGCTGGTGGGGGCCGACGGGCTGTGGAGCCGCACCCGCACCCAGCTGCTGGGCGCCGTGCCCCCGCGCGTGACCGGGCACCTGGCCTACCGCGCGCTGATACGGCAGGACGCCTTGCCCGATGCCCTGCGCACCAGCCAGGTCACCGCCTGGCTGGGCCCGCGCCTGCACGCCGTGCAATACCCGGTGCGCCGTGGCGAACTGATGAACCTGGTGGTCATCGTGCAGGGGCCCGCGCCGGCCGACCTGGAAAACTGGGACCACGCTGCCAACGCCGCGGGGCTGGAGCAGGCCCTGCGCGGCACCTGCACCGCACTGCAGGACCTGGTGCGCAGCGTGGGCAGCCAGCAGGGGGTACTGCGCGCTGGCGATCATCCCGCCAGCTCTGCCAGCTCTGCCAGCGCACCGGCCGCCTGGGGCGCAGGCTGGCGCCTGTGGCCGCTGTGCGACAGGCCGCCCGTGCAAAGCGCTGAAGACATGGCGCAGGGCCTGGTGGCCTTGCTGGGCGACGCCGCCCACCCCATGCGGCCTTACCTTGCGCAGGGCGCGGGCATGGCCATTGAAGATGCGGCCGAACTGCAGCGCGCGCTGTCGATGCACGACCTGGACGTGCCCCTTCGCCTGCGCCGCTACGCGCTCAACCGGTGGGAGCGCAACGCCCGCGTGCAGGCCCGTTCCATCCGCAATGGGCGCATCTTCCACGCCACGGGGCCCGTGCGCTGGGGGCGCGATGTGTCGCTGCGGCTTTTGGGCGAGCGGCTGCTGGACGTGCCCTGGCTGTACCGGGGCGACGGCGCAGGCGCCACGTCGCTGTGAGGCATTGACGCCTTACCGCGGCGCAAGCCCGGGCGCAGGCGCAGGCAGCAGCCTGAAGGCCACCGCACCAGCCGCCAGCATGCCGGCAATGGTCAGCATCACCGCCATATACGGGTCTGCCCCGCGGCTGGTGGCCAGCGACGCGGCCAGCCCGGTAGCCCATTGCATCAGCGCCACCCCCAGAAACAGCGCCATGGTGAACACGGCCATGGCCCGCCCCGTCATGGCGGCCGGGTAGGCCGAGCGCACGTCTGCGTACTGCAGCACCATGTAGCCCGACAGCACGCCCACGGCCAGCGCGCCGCCTACGTCCAGCCATTCGGCATGCACCAGGCCCATCGCAGCAAACAGCGCGGCCAGCAGCACGGTAAAGCCCGTGATCCAGCCCCGGCGGCGTGCGGACCCGGGGTCGAGCCGGCCGAACAGGGCCGGGCTGAACAGCGACACCAGGGAGGTGAGCATGGCCACGTTGCCGCTGGCCACCAGCGAATAGCCGTGCCGGTCAATCAGCAGCGGCCCCAGCCACAGCCCGCGCAGCGCCAGGAACGACGCATACGTCATCAACGCCAGCAGCAGGATGCCGGCGGTGTGCGGCACCAGAAACAGCGCACCAAAGCCGCGCACGGCAGACGCCATCGACTCGCGCTGGTGGCCCGGCGGCAGCGGCACCGCGGGTTCGCGCACCTTCCAGAACACCACGAGCCAGGCCACCGCCGACAGCACCGCCAGCACGCCAAAGCCCGCGCGCCATGAAGACTGGTGCACCAGCCACGCCAGCGGCGTGCCGGTAAACAGCATGCCCAGCCCGCCTGCCCCCATGGCAACGCCCGACACCATGGCAAAGCGCTGCGGCGGAAAGTGCCGCGCTATGAACACCGTGCACACCAGAAACGCGGGGGCACAGCCCACGCCAATCAGCACCTGGCCCCACAGCAGCGCACCATAGCCCGGCGCCAGCGCCGACAGCGCCGCGCCGCCAATGGCCAGCGGAAAGGCGGCCAGCAGGGTGCGGCGTGCGCCATACAGGTCGATGCCCACGCCCATGAACAGCTGCATGGTGCCAAACGCAAAGGCAAAGCTGCCCGCAAACACGCCGAGCGCCTGCGGCGACAGGCCGAACTCCGCCTGCAGGCTGGTCGCCATGATGGCCGTGATGGTGCGAAACGCCTGGCTCAGCGCAAAGCCCGAGACCAGGGCCAGCAGCATGGCCCACGCGGCGTGGGGTGCGAGAGAGGCAGGAGGGGCAGGCGAGGCAGGCGCTGCGATCGCTGCAGGGGGCTGTGCGGGCATGGCAGTCCAGTAGGCGTTCGGCGCGGTGCCGTCGGTGGCGCAAGCGTACCCGCGCGGAGGCTGGGGCGCTGTCGCGCGTGTCTCCCCGGTGGCTGTGCCGCGGCAGAGGACCCGTTATGCGGGTATGTACCGAGGCGTCTTTCAGGCTTTCGCCCGGCGCTCGTCCACAGGCGTGGAACTTTTTTTACGCGATTCCCGCATTGCAATCCGCCTTGCGGATGAGCCATTGCATTGCCCCGGCGCTCCAATCCTGCGGACGCCAGCCCCACGCCGTGCCGTCACGGCCATGCCATCCGCCCGTTGCAGACTTTAGAGGGGCCTCCCGATCTGGGGGATCACCCCAATGACGCGACCGGCGTGGTCAGGCAACCTGAGTGTCACAAACCAACGCGCGAAACACGTTGAACGGCGAGCCGATCAGGAGCACAGGCCCTGAGAGCGCAAGTGGCAAGGAATGTGCTTGAAAGCGTGGCTGCCCCTGCATGGGGGGGCAGCAGCGACCAGGCAGGCGTTGTGCACCAGTGCACGGCGCAACTCAGGAGTAAGCGATGAAGAAGATGTTTTCGCTGTGCGGCGCAGTGGCCGCGTTAGTGCTCACAGGCTGCGCCAGCCAGCCCACGCTGCAACAGGCGTTTGCCGACCCGGCCGATGGCAGCAGCATGCGTTTTGCCTGCGGCAACGGTGAAAAGGTCGAGATGCAGTTCTACCCCGAGCAGGGCCGCGGCGTGCTGCTGCGCAGCGGCTGGACGGTGGACCTTCCCCGCCAGACTGCCGATACCGGGTACGCCTTCAGCAACGGCCCGACCACCGTGATGGGCAAGGGCAACGAACTCACCATCCAGATCGGCCACCTGGCACCCATCTGGTGCCGCAGCAACGGGGTGATGGTGGTGGCAGGCGGGCGCTGAGCACCACTTTGTGGCGGCGGTGCCGCAGCCGCCGCACCGCCCGGTCGCGGCCACGGCTTTTGCCGATCGTTTGCTCACTTATTGATAGCTGCAGGGCATTGATTTGCCTGGGCTTGCGACCAATATGACCTGAAAATGCCTCGGCGGAGCCTTCCAGCCGGCCTTACAGGTCTGTCCGCAGCTTCCAGATCTCCGGGAACAGCACCACGTCAAGCATCTTGCGCAGGTAGCTCACACCCCCTGTGCCGCCCGTGCCGCGCTTGAAGCCAATCACCCGTTCCACCGTGGTCACGTGCCGGAAGCGCCACAGCCGGAACGCATCCTCCAGGTCGGTCAGCTCTTCGCCCAGCTGGTACAGGTCCCAGTGTTCCTTGGGGTTTCGGTACACCGTCAGCCACGCCTGTTCCACGCCCGCGTCTTCCGCGTAGGGTTGTGTCCAGTCGCGCTCCAGGTGGCTGGCAGGCACGGGGATGCCGCGCCGCGCCAGCAGGCGCAGGGCCTCGTCGTACAGCGAGGGCGCCTCGTACGCGGCCTGCACCTGGGCCAGCAGGTCGGCGCGGTGCTCGTGCGGCCGGAGCATGGCGCGGTTCTTGTTGCCCAGGGCAAATTCAATGCTGCGGTACTGGTAGCTCTGGAAGCCGCTGGACTGCCCCAGGTAAGGCCGCATGGCGGTGTATTCCGGCGGCGTCATGGTGGCCAGTACGTCCCAGGCGTGCACCAGCTGTTCCATGATCTTGCTCACGCGCGCCAGCATCTTGAAAGCCATCTGCAACTCATCGTTGGCGATGTGCGCAATGGCCGCGCGCAGCTCGTGCAGCATGAGCTTCATCCACAGTTCGCTGGTCTGGTGCTGCACGATGAACAGCAGCTCGTCGTGCGCTGGCGACAGAGGCTTCTGCGCCGTGAGGACGGCGTCCAGCTGCAGGTAGTCGCCGTAGCTCATCGATTGGCTGAAGTCGAGCTGGGCGCGCTCTTCGTGCACGATGGATTCGGGCATGGCGGCGGTCGGTGTATGGCCGTCTTGGACAGTCGTTTGAGAAAAAGGGCACATCGTTGCGTCTCCGTTACTTGGAAGGTGTGAAGGGACCCGGCGTGTCCGAGCAGGCCGCACAAACGTGCTCCGTCTAGGCGTAAAGCGCAGTCATAGCGCGGGCTATGGCGAGCATTTGCAACGACGAGGGTGTGCGTTATTGCGGATTGAGCGGGCATGGCGGGTTCGTTCGCACCTTCTTAGGTGACTGCGTGCGTCTGGTTGAACGCAGGCTGCTGCCACTCGCCGCTCTCCAGCACCTGGCGCAGGTGCTCCACCGCGTTCCACACGTCTTCAAAGCCGATGTACAGCGGCGTGAAGCCAAAGCGCAGGATGTCCTTGTGCGGTCCCGTGCCGCCATCGCCTTTGCGGAAATCACCGATGACGCCGCGCGCAATCAATGCCTGCACGATGGCATAGGCACCGCTGCCCTGGCCGTTGACGCCCGCACCTTCGTCGCGCGTCAGGCAGACCTGCGAGCCGCGCTGCGCATGGTCACGCGGCGTGGCCAGGCCCAGGCCGTGGCCGGTGCAGCGCTCTTCGACCAGCGCGATGAACAGGTCGGTGAGCGCCAGCGACTTGGCGCGCAGCGCGGCCATGCCGCCCAGTGCTTCGGCGGCAGTGAACACATCCAGCCCGCACTGCAATGCCGACAGGCTGATGATGGGCTGCGTGCCGCACAGGTAGCGCGTAATGCCGGGGGCGGGCTGGTAATCCGGCGTGAAGGCAAACGGTGCCGCGTGGCCCCACCAGCCCGACAGCGGTTGCCAGAAACGGCTGGCGTGGCGCGGGTGTACCCACACAAAAGCCGGGGCGCCAGGGCCGCCATTGAGGTACTTGTAGCCGCAGCCCACGGAGAAATCAGCGCCTGCGCCGTTCAGGTCGACCGGCACGGCACCTGCGCTGTGCGCCAGGTCCCACACGCACAGGATGCCCTGGGCGTGCGCGGCAGCGGTGATGGCGGCCATGTCGTGCATGGCACCGGTGCGGTAGTTCACGTGCGTGAGCATCAGCACGGCCACGTCGGTGGTCAGCGATGCGGCAATGTCCTCCGGCTCCACCAGCACCAGCTCCAGGCCGCGCTCCTTGCACAGTGCCTCGGCAATGTAGAGGTCGGTCGGGAAATTGCTGCGCTCGCTCACGATGCGTGTGCGGGCCGGGCTGTCTTCGCGCGCAATGTTCAGCGCGGCGCTCAGCACCTTGTAGAGGTTGATGGACGTGCTGTCGGTGCACACCACTTCATCTTTGCCCGCACCGATCAGCGGGGCCAGCTGGTTGCCCAGGCGCTGGGGCAGGTCGAACCAGCTCGCGGTGTTCCAGGACTGGATGAGGTCGGTGCCCCATTCGCGGGTGACCACGTCGGCCACGCGCGCGGCGGCAGCCTTGGGCAGAACGCCCAGCGAATTGCCGTCCAGGTAGATCACGCCCGGGGGCAGGCTGAAGTGTTCGCGCAAGGAGCGCAGCGGGTCTTGGGCGTCGAGCGCGCGGCAGTCTTCAAGGGTGGTCGTCATGGCAGTCAAAGGTTGGTTTGCTTCTGTTTTGATAGCGACAGGTGCATATGAATCAAGCACTGCAGGCCAAAAAGGCTTGAAATGGGTGCGCTACAGCGCCCTGAGCACCGCGCGCACGGGCGACGCGTCGGCCGTGGTCAGCTTGAGTGGCAGGGCGATCAGTTCGTAGTCGCCCTCGGGCACGTCGTCGAGCACCAGGTTTTCCAGCACGCGCAGGCCCCGGCGGCGGATGACCTGGTGGCTGTCCAGTGTCTTGCTGTCGGCCGGGTCGATGCTGGCGGTGTCGATGCCCACCAGCAGCACGCCACGGTCGGCCAGGCGCTCGATGGTGTCGGGCGCGTAGGCGGTGAGCTGACCGTCCCAGTCCGCGGGGGCCTGGGCATAGGTGCGCACCAGCACGCGGGCGGGCAGGGCGTCATTCACGGCGTGGGCAATGTGCTCCCACCCGATGAGCGGGCCGCAGCCGATGGCGTGGATCACGCGGCAGGGGCCCAGAAAGGCGTCGAGCGACACGTCACCGATGGTGGCGCCCTGTGCGTCGTAGTGCAGCGGCGCATCGGCATGGGCACCCACATGCGGCGACAGCGTGATGGCGCTCACGTTGACCGGACAGCCGGGGCCGATGGTGGCGCACCACTGCTGGCTGTAGGCCGTGTCGCCAGGGAACACGGGGCTGCCCGCGTGCACGGGTGGGGAAATGTCCCAGAGCCGGCGGGCGGTGGGGGAGGAGGGCGTTGACATGGGACGAAGTTTGCGTGTCCCGAAAAACCCGTGGTGTCGGTTATTTCCAACACCCCGCCGATTTTTTGTTGAGGCCTAAACTATTTTGATGCGGCAGTAGCCCGGCTGCTGGAGCGCGGTAGCCTTCACGAGATGGCACCTTCCGCCAGCGGCCCGAGCCCATGCCTTGCACGGGCCTTGTGGCAGGCGTAGTCACCCGCCGAGAACTCCCGGCAGGGCGCTGGGCGCAGTTCGTAGATGCTGCAGGCTACCTGCTGGCCCACCTGGCCGGTCAGCGCTGCGCAGCGGATGGGCACTTGCTCCGTACCCCGCATGCGGCAGGTGCTGCCGTTCACATCCAGCGCCAGACCATCGGGCACCGTGCCGCCCATGGCCTGCATTTCATACACGGCAAAGTCCACGCGAAAGCTGACGCAGCAGGCGCCGCAGGTGAGGCAGGGGTGGGTGGAGTCGGACATGGACGGCAGGCGGTAGAGGAAGGGCGGCGGCGCATTGCAAGGCGCGGCGACGCAGCTGGATGCTAGCGAAAAAGCACCCTGTTCCGCGCATGCCCTTGTTCAGGCCCTTGGGCACAATGCCGGTCTACAACAGGACCGAGGAGGCAAGCACATGGCATGGCACACGGCAATGGCGCGACGTTTTGCATGGCGCGCAGTGGGGGGGCTGGCGATGGCCCTGGCGCTGGGGGGCTGCGCCACGGGGCCCACACACCCCGCGCTGACAGGGGCGCAGGCCCAGTTGCCGGATCTGATCCCGGTGCGTGATTTCGTGGCCAGTCGCCAGTCCACGGGGGGATACCAAGTCTCGCCCGACGGGCAGCGCATCGCGTGGTTTGGCGTCGATGGCGTCGTTCCGGCCATCTGGTTGCGCTCCATCGACGGCGGTGATGCCAAGGCTTTCCGCATCCGTGCGCGGTCCGTTCGGTTCAGCGCCGACAGTCGCTGGCTCGTCATCAGCGCCGACCCCACGGGCGACGAGAACCACCGGCTTTATGCGGGGCGGGCGCAGGGGCCGGACACCGGACTGCGGGAGCTGATGCCTGCACCACGGTCGGTGTCACGGCTTGTCGAAGCGGTCGACGGTGGCGCGGACTTTGTCGTGGCCTCCAACCAGCGGGACAAGAAGGTGTTTGACCTGTACCGCGTCAGCGCCGAAGGCGGCGCTCCGGTGCCGCTGGCGACCAACCCTGGCTCGGTCTCGTGGTGGGGGGTCGACCGGGCCGGGCAGGTGCAGGCGCGCACCCGCGTACAGGGTGAACAGATCACCCTCGAGCGACCCGGGGCTGCGCCCGGAGGTTGGGTGACCGCCGTGCAATGGAGCCGCTGGGAGAGCGTCAACCTCTTCGGGCTGCACGATGGAGGTCGCCAGGCATGGGCGCTGTCCAACCGGGGGCGCGACAAGCTTGCGCTGGTTCGGTTCGACCTGTCCACCGGAGCCGAAGCGGTGGCGTTCGAGTCCCCCGAGGTGGACCTTGACAGTGTGACCCTGAGCCGCCTGACGCGCGAGCCGCTGGTGGTGCACTACATGCCGGGCTACCCCGAGCGCAAGGTGTTCGACGCCGGGCTGGCGACCCGGTTGACCGCCCTGGCGGGGAACCAGCCTGCGGAAGTGCGGATCATCAGTGCCGACCAGTCGGACCGCGTGCTGACCGTGGCGGTCACGACGGATCGCGGGGCGCGCACCTATCTGCTGCGTGACGGCCGTGAGCCGGAGTTCCTGGGCGAGACCCGGTTGAGCCTCATTGCGGATGGCCTGGCCACGACGCTACCGGTGCGCTATGCCGCCCGGGACGGCTTGCCGATCCACGGCTACCTCACGCTGCCGGTGGGGCTTCAGTCCCCCCGCGGCCTGCCCCTGGTGCTGCTCGTGCACGGCGGCCCCTGGGCACGCGACCGCTGGGGAGAGGGCACCATGCGGCAGTTCCTGGCCAACCGCGGCTATGCCGTGCTGCAGGTCAACTACCGCGGCTCCAGCGGATATGGCCGTACGCACATGGAAAAGGCCATGGGGGAGTTTGCCGGCCGCATGCACGATGACCTGATCGACGGCGTGCGCTGGGCCGTCGAGCGCGGCGTGGCCGACCCGTCGCGCGTGGCGATCTACGGGGCCAGCTACGGTGGCTATTCAGCGCTGGTGGGCGCCACCTTCACGCCCGAGGCGTTTGCCTGTGCGGTGGACGTGGTGGGCGTGACCGACATCGCCCGCCTGCTGGAGGCAGCGCCGCCGTACTGGGAGCTGGGCCTGCCCTGGTGGCACCGCTACGTAGGCAACCCGGCCGTGCCCGAAGACCGTGCCCGCATGGACGCAAAATCGCCCCTGTACCGCGCTCAGCATGCGCAAAAGCCCATCCTCATCATGCACGGCGTGAACGACCCGCGCGTGAAGCTGGAGCAGTCTGAGTGGATGGTGGCCGCGCTGCGCAAGGCGGGCAAGGAGGTGGAGTACATCACCTTCCAGGGCGACGGCCACGGCAACCAGAAGTGGAGCAACAATCTCACGATGTACCGCAAGACCGAGGACTTTCTGGCGAAATGCCTGGGTGGGCGCACCAGCGGGTTTGACTACTACCAGCTGGGGGCATGGGCGTTTTGACGGGGCGCCGCATGGCAGGGCGGTCTGCGGCGGGCAAGCGCAGGCAGTGCCTCAAGGCCACCGCTGCATGCGGCTACGCGGCCCGGCTCACTGGTGGAGCCTGCCTTCCTCCAGTGCTGCGAGGGCGCGTCCCAGGTTGATGCGCGCCTGCGCCTCGCAGCGGTCGAAAAACCAGTCGGTGCCATAGATGCGCGGCCGTTCCAGAAACCCCCGCAGCACGGCGCTGCGCCCGGCCACGTAGCGCGGCCAGCGCACAAAGAAGTACTCGCGCCGCACGTTGCGCTCGAACTGGCGGTACACCGCATCGCTCTGGCCGAGGATGGCCAGGTCGATATCGACCACCCATTGCGCATCGCCCGTGAGCGGGCCAGGGGTGTGGCGGGTGTCCAGGATGTGCTGGTGCACTTGCGCAGTCAGCTCGCTGGGCAGATGCTGGGCGCGCAGAAAGCTGGCCGCCCAGTCGGCGCTGCGCGCCTCGTTGTGCCGGCTCCACGGCCAGTAGATGGCGTCGTGGTACCACAGCGCCAGGGCCGCGGCGTGTGGGTTGTCGAGCGCGCCAGGCTGCTGGTCCTGCACCATTTGCCAGTGCCGCAGGCAGGCCCGGAGGTGGGTGGTGTCGTGGTACGCGCGGGGCCAGCGCGCCCAGCTCAGGATGAGGCGACGTCCCTCGGAACGCCACGCAGGGTTGTCGCGGTCGAGGGCCTGCCCGAGGGACTGCCAGTGCGCCAGCAGTTCAGCGCTGTGAGCGGGCTGACGGCGCCAGGGCATGAGAGACCAGACTTCAGGCCACCCTGCCCAGCAGCAGGTACTCCATGAGTGCCTTTTGCACGTGCCGGGGGTTTTGGCTCCGGCACGCGACCTGCGGCCGCTTCACATCCGCTGCGCGGACATGAGCCTGCGCCGAAACAGGCTGCTGGCGCTGGCGCGCCACCGCGCTGCATGTCATGCAACGCGGCCGAGCAAAAGGTACTCCATGAGTGCCTTTTGCACGTGCATCCTGTTTTCTGCTTCATCCCACACCACCGATTGCGGTCCGTCGATCACGTCGGCCTCGACCTCTTCGCCGCGGTGCGCGGGCAGGCAGTGCATGAACAGGGCGTCGGGCCTGGCCGCGGCCATCATTTCGGCGTCCACGCACCAGTCGGCAAAGGCCACGCGGCGGGTTTCGTTTTCGGCCTCGTAGCCCATGCTGGTCCACACGTCGGTGGTGACCAGGTCGGCGCCCTTGCAGGCTTCGAGCGGATCGCTAAAAAATTGATAGCAGTCAGGGCTTATTCCGCCTGCACCTGCAGCCAGTTTCTCATCAATTTCGTAGCCGCGGGGCGTGCTCACATGCACCTTGAAGCCCAGCAGTGCTGCGGCCTGCAGCCAGGTGTTGGCCATGTTGTTGCCGTCGCCCACCCAGGCCACCGTCTTGCCGTGGATGGAACCGCGGTGTTCGATGAAGGTGAAGATGTCCGCCAGGATCTGGCAGGGGTGGTATTCGTTGGTCAGGCCGTTGATGACGGGCACGCGCGAGTTGGCGGCAAAGCTTTCGATCTTGGCTTGCTCGTAGGTGCGGATCATCACCAGGTCCACCATGCGGCTGATGACCTTGGCGCTGTCCTCGATGGGCTCGGCGCGGCCCAGCTGGCTGTCACCGGTGGTCAGGTGCACCACGCTGCCACCGAGCTGGTACATGCCGGCCTCAAAGCTGACGCGCGTGCGTGTGCTGGCTTTTTCGAAAATCATGGCCAGGGTGCGGTCCACCAGCGGGTGGTGCTTTTCGTAGGCCTTGAACTTCTTCTTGATGAGGGCCGCGCGCTCGAACAGGTAGGCGTATTCGTCGGCGTCGAGGTCGGTGAACTGCAGGTAATGTTTCATGGCAATGTCTCGCAGCCCAGCGCTTACTCGGCCAGGATGGCTTGAACCAGGGGCACCAGCTTGGCCACGATCTCGTCGGCCTCGGCGGTGGTCAGGATCAGCGGGGGCACGAGGCGGATCACGGTGTCGGCCGTGACCGACAGCAGCAGCCCGGCTTCGGCCGCACGGCCGATCAGCGCGCCGCAGGGCTTGGTCAGCTCGATGCCCAGCATCAGGCCCTGGCCGCGGATCTCCTTCACGCCGGGTAGGCTGCCCAGCTCGCGCTGCAGGGCAGCCTTCAGGTGGTCGCCCACCGTGGCGGCATGGGCCAGCAGGCCGTCTTCTTCCATGATGCGGATGGTCTCGACCCCGGCGCGCATGGCCAGCGGGTTGCCGCCAAAGGTGGTGCCATGGTTGCCGGGTTGCAGCACATTGGCAGCCTTGGGGCCTGCCACCACGGCGCCAATCGGCACGCCCGAGCCCAGGCCCTTGGCCAGGGGCATCACGTCGGGCACGATGCCGGCCCACTGGTGGGCAAACCACTTGCCGGTGCGGCCCATGCCGCACTGCACCTCGTCGATCATCATCAGCCAGTCGCGCTCGTCACACAGCTTGCGCAGCTGCTGCAGGTACTCGACCCGCATGGGGTTGATGCCGCCTTCGCCCTGGATGGTCTCGAAGAACACGGCCACCACGTTGGGGTTGCCTTCGGTGGCTTTCTTGATGCCTTCGATGTCGTTCACCGGCACGCGCACAAAGCCTTCCACCAGCGGGCCGAAGCCGCTGTGGATCTTGGGGTTGCCCGTGGCCGACATCGTGGCGATCGAGCGGCCGTGGAAGGCCTTTTCGTAGACGACGATCTCGGGCCTGGCGATGCCCTTGTCCACGCCGTACTTGCGTGCGATCTTCAGGGCCGCCTCGTTGGCCTCCAGGCCCGAATTGCAGAAGAACACGTTGGTCATGCCCGACAGCTCCACCAGCTTGGCCGCCAGCGTTTCCTGCAGGGGGACGTGGTAGTAGTTGGAGGTGTGGATGAGTTTGGTCAGCTGGTCCTGCAGCGCAGGCACGAGCTTGGCGTGGTTGTGGCCGAGCGTGTTCACGGCGATGCCACCCAGGCCGTCCAGGTATTCCTTGCCGTTCACATCCCAGACCCGGCTGCCCTGCCCGCGGGCCAGCGCAATGGGGACGCGGCCATAGGTGTTCATCACGTGGGGCGAAGCTGCCGGTGTGGAAGCGGTCATTGCACAAATCTCCAGACGGTACGGTAATGGGGCGGCTTGTGGCCACATGCCCCGGAAAGCGAAGCACGATTCTAGGGGGAGCATGCAGGCCATCTGTTGACGAATGCGCATTACTGCAATGCTGGCAACCTGCCGGCAGCGGCATGCACCGGAGCACGGTGGCAGGGAATTAGAGAGCCAGCTCTTATATAAGAGTTAGAATCTCGCGTTGCGGTGCAGCATGCAGTGATCCTGCGCCTCCGCCTCCCTACCGATCCAATCCGATGGTTTCCCCCTCCGCCAAAGAAGTCTTCATCCAGGGCATCACCCACGACGGGAAAACCTTTCGCCCCAGCGACTGGGCCGAACGGCTGGCCGGGGTGATGAGCAGCTTTCGCCCGGGCGGGGCCCGACCGGGCAGCCACCTGAGCTATTCGCCCTGGTGCATTCCGACCACGCTCAATGGCGTGAAATGCGTGGTGGTGCACAGCGACCTGCGCGACCATGAGCCCATGGCCTGGGATTTCGTGATCAATTTCGCGCGCGACAACAACCTGCAGGTGGCCGAAGCGTGTCTCCTGCCCGACGCCCCCTCGCAGCCCAAGGGCTGATCGTCTGCACCGGCGCTGCCCCGCGGGCGCGCCGGGCCCCATACCGTTAACGGGGGGGCGGCGGTGCCTGACACCAGCCCGCCGGTGGTGCCTCGCCCGGCCTTCCGGGGGGAATGAACGACCCGACAACGAAAAAACCGCCCGAAGGCGGTTTGGTCGTTTTTTCTTTGCTGGCAGCGCACCCGTTACAAACGGCGAACGGCACATGCCGTTCGGGCTGTTGGCCTGCCGAAGCAGGCGATGAAAATCAGGCTGCTGCCAGAGCCAGGGCTTTCACCTTGGTCGACAGACGGCTCTTGTCACGAGCAGCCTTGTTCTTGTGGAAGATGCCCTTGTCGGCCACGGAGTCAACCACAGCTTGCATCTTGGCGAACAGTTCGGTCGCCTTGGTCTTGTCGCCAGCCAGAACAGCCTTTTCGACGTTCTTGACAGCGGTACGGTATTTGGAGCGCAGCGAGGTGTTCGCAGCGTTGAGTTTGACGTCCTGACGGACGCGCTTGCGGCCCGACGCCAGGCGCGGGTTCTTCTTCTTGGGTTTTGCGGATGCCATTGTTTAGTTCCTTAGGGTCTGTGGATGTTGCCAGCAAAGCCCGCGATTATATCCCAGCTCGCTTTGCGGAGCGCCTGCTGAAGTTTGGGGCTGGCGATGGTGCCCCGGCAGTGTCCACTCTTCACACCGGGTTCACAGACTTCATCCCTGGCTCACGCCGCCAGCCCAGACTGGTTCTTTTCCTTCCGGAGTGAACCTTGTCGTCACCCCTACCTTCAGGCCGGCCCGCAGCCGCCGCCTTACCTGCCGCAGCACATACACTCCCACGGGTGTCCCTGCTCAAAGCTGCCTCCACCGTCTCCCTGCTGACCCTGGCCTCCCGCGTGACGGGCCTGGCGCGCGACCTGCTCATGGCGTCGATCTTCGGGGCCAACGCCCTGACCGATGCGTTCAATGTTGCCTTCCGCATCCCCAACCTGTTTCGCCGCCTGTTTGCCGAAGGTGCCTTCAGCCAGGCCTTTGTGCCGGTGCTGGCCACCACGCGCACGCAGCAGGGCGACGACGCTACCCGCACGCTGATTGCGGCGGTGGCCACTGCCCTGGCCTGGGTGCTGCTCATCGTGTGCGTGGCAGGGGTGCTGGGCGCGCCTGCGCTGGTGTGGGCGCTGGCCAGCGGCCTGCGCCAGACGCCCGAGGCCTACGACGCCGCCGTGCTGATGACGCGCTGGATGTTCCCGTACATCGGCTTCATGTCGATGGTGGCGCTGTCTGCTGGCATTCTCAACACCTGGAAGCACTTTGCCGTGCCCGCAGCTTCGCCGGTGTTGCTCAACCTGTGCATGATCGGCGCCGCCTGGCTGGGCGCGCCCCAGCTGGAAGCGCGCGGCATCCAGCCCATCTATGCCATGGCCGCCGGCGTGATGCTGGGCGGCGTGCTGCAGCTGGTGGTGCAGATCCCGGCCCTGGCGCGGCTGGGTTTGCTGCCGCGCATTGGCGTCACCTGGGGCCGCGTGCGCAGCGCCTGGGCCGATCCGGGCGTACGCCGTGTGCTCACTCTCATGGGGCCCATCCTGCTGGGCGTGGGCGTGGCGCAGATCTCGCTGATGATCAATACGCAGATTGCGTCGCACCTCACGCCGGGCAGCGTGACCTGGCTTTTTTATGCCGACCGCCTGATGGAGTTCCCGACCGCGCTGCTGGGCGTGGCGCTGGGCGTGGTGCTCACGCCGCAGCTCACGGCGGCCAAGGCGGCGGGTGATGCGCAGAAGTATTCGGCCATGCTCGACTGGGGGCTGCGCATCGTGGTGTTGCTGGCTGTGCCCTGTGGGGTGGCGCTGCTCACGTTCTCCACACCGCTGGTGGCCACGCTGTTCCACCACGGCAAGCTGGCCGATTCGGATGTGGGGCAGATCGCGGTAGCCCTGTCGGGCTACGGCGCGGGGCTGATCGGCCTGGTGGCCATCAAGGTGCTGGCTCCGGGCTACTACGCCAGTCAGGACGTGCGCACGCCGGTCAAGATCGCGATTGCCGTGCTGGTCATCACCCAGCTGCTCAACATTGCCCTGGTGCCGTTCATTGCGCACGCGGGGCTGGCGCTGTCGATCGGGCTGGGGGCACTCATCAATGCTGTATGGCTGCTGGTGGGGCTGCTGCGCCGTGGCAGCTTCAAGCCCCAGCCGGGGTGGGGAAAGTTTGTGCTGCAGGTGGTGGCGGCCAGTGCGTTGCTGGCGGTGCTGCTGGTGTGGAGTTCGCAGCATTTCAACTGGATCGCCATGCGCGCCCAGAGCCTGCAGCGCGTGGGCCTGCTGGCCGCGCTGATGGCTGCTTCTGCCGTGCTTTACTTCGGTGCGCTGTGGGCTGCGGGCCTCAAGCTGCGGCAGATGCTGCGCCGCTGACCCGGCTGTCCACACCTGCACGGGCCGCGACGGCCGGAATTGCCCCTTGAAACCGCGTGTTCTGTGGCTTGACGGCGCAGGGCAGCCCCCTTAAAACCGTGCCATGACCCTGAGCTATTCCGTGCCCTCCTCGCTGGAGTACTTTGCATCGCTGGTGCAAAGCGACGACCACTTCCCGCTGCTGGAGGCGGCCGCCAGCCTGGCCCAGGATGAATACCCCGAACTTGACATGCAGCAGCTGCTCGGTGATGTCGATCAGATGCTGGCGCGTCTCAAGCGCCGCCTGCCGGCCGATGCGCCGTCGCTGCAACGGCTGCGCACGCTCAACCAGTTCTTCTTTGTGGACCTGGGTTTTGCCGGCAATGTGAACAACTACTACGACCCCGAGAACAGCTACCTCAATGCCGTGCTGCGCACGCGCCGTGGCATCCCGATATCGCTGGCAGTGGTGTGGATGGAGCTCGCACAGGGGCTGGGCCTGCACGCCCGGGGCATTGGGTTCCCAGGCCACTTCATGGTCAAGGTGCTGCTGCCCAAGGGGCAAGTGGTGCTCGACCCCATCACGGGCCAGTCGCTCAGCCGCGAAGAGCTGGCCGAGCGGCTGGAACCCTACAAGCGCCAGAGCGGCCTGGTAGACGACTACGACGTGCCGCTGGGCCTGTACCTGCAGGCCGCCACGCCACGCGACATCATTGCGCGCATGCTGCGCAACCTCAAGGAAGTGCATCGCTCGCAACAGGACTGGCAGCGTCTGGTGGCCGTCCAGGACCGGCTGATCGTGCTGCTGCCCCAGGCCTGGGGCGAGCGCCGCGACCGCGGCCTGGCCCATGCCGAGCTGGGCGATGCCAGCCAGGCCGTGGCCGACCTGGAGGCCTATCTGGACAACGTGGAAGACGGTCTGGACGTAGACCTGATCGCTGACCGGCTGGGCGCCTTGCGCGGAACACGCTCCTGAGCCTTTCCGCGCCGCGCCCTGCCGATCACGGTGTGCGCCTTGCTCAGAACGGTGGGCTGTCTGCCGGTTGTGCTGCCTGGGCCTGTGCGAGCAATCTGCGCAGTTCGGCGTTTTCTGCCACGAGCTCTGCCACGCGCTGGCGCAGTGCGTAGACCTCTTCGTCGCCATGGGCTGCACCCGATGGCGTTGCGTCTGCTGCCAGATCCCCGTTTTCGCCCGTTTCGGCCTTGCCCTCGCGCGGCTTGCGGTTGCGTTTTTGTTCGTCGCGCACGCGCTTGGC
>LNEG01000181.1 GCA_001464865.1 Burkholderiales bacterium Ga0074133 | reverse complement strand
GCGCCCGGCGCCCGGCCACGATCTCGCGCTTGCGCAGTGCCAGCACGCCGCGCTGGAAGTCCGACACGCTGCGCCGGCCCAGGTGCTGGTCGATCATCCACAGGTGCACGTCCTCCAGCGACTGAAAGCGCGGGTTCTGCACGGTCTGGAACGGGATGCCGTGCTTTTGGCAGATGCCATACCGGTTGTGGCCATCCACCAGCACGTCGCCCCACAGCACCAATGCGTCGCGGCAGCCCTCGGCCAGGATGCTGCGCTCCAGTGCTTCATGCTCGTCGGGTGTGAGCGGCTCGATATAGGCTTTGAGTTCTTCGTTGACGACGATGTTCATGGGTGGGATCAGAAAGGGCATTGCCCGCGAGTTGCAGGCGGTGCAGGGGGCGGGATTGTAGGGTCCGAGGCGGTGTCATGGCACTGTCACGCGCCCGCGTGACCATGCCCGTTTTGTCTGCCAACGCCCGTCAACATGTTTCAAAACAACCACCCGGACATCCAGGACCTCACGCAGCGCATTGCTGCAGACCTGCTCGACAGTTATGACGAGGAGCTGGAACTGGAGCGGGAGGACCGTGATGCCGATGCCTGGATGCCCGGTGAACAGGCGGGTGACCGCATGGCGCGCCAGCAGTATTTTCAGGAGCTGTTCCGCCTTCAGGGCGAGCTGGTCAAGCTGCAGGACTGGGTGCAGCACAGCCGCCAGAAGGTGGTGATCCTGTTCGAGGGGCGCGATGCCGCGGGCAAGGGCGGCGTCATCAAGCGCATCACCCAGCGGTTGAACCCGCGCGTGGCCCGGGTGGCGGCGCTGCCGGCCCCGAACGACCGCGAGCGCACACAGTGGTACTTTCAGCGCTACGTGGCGCATCTGCCCGCTGCGGGCGAGATCGTGCTGTTCGACCGCAGCTGGTACAACCGCGCCGGGGTCGAGCGGGTGATGGGCTTTTGCTCGGACGCGGAGTACGAGGATTTTTTCCGCACCGTGCCCGAGTTCGAAAAAATGCTGGTGCGCTCGGGCATCACGCTTGTCAAATACTGGTTCTCCATCACCGACGAAGAGCAGCACCTGCGTTTTCTGGGGCGCATCCACGATCCGCTCAAGCAATGGAAGCTCAGCCCCATGGACCTGGAAAGCCGCGTGCGCTGGGAGGCCTACACCAAGGCCAAGGAGACCATGCTGGAGCGCACGCACATTCCGGAAGCTCCCTGGTGGGTGGTGCAGGCGGTGGACAAGAAAAAGGCGCGCCTGAACTGCATTGCCCACCTGCTGTCGCAGCTGCCCTACCGCGAGGTCCCGCACCCGGCCGTGGTGCTGCCCGAGCGTGTGCGCAACCCCGAGTACCTGCGCCAGCCGGTGCCGCCCACGATGTTCGTGCCCGAGGTGTTCTGACGACGATGCGCAGGCGCGCTATGCCACCTGCGCGGCGCGGCGCCCGAGACGTACCGCTATGCGCCGCTCCCCGGCAGCATGTGCCGTGCGCGCTGCTGCAGATGGTCGCAGGCCCACTGCGCCATGGGCGAGAGCGTACGGCCGCGCAGCACCACGATGCCGATCATGGCGTGTATGGGGGGCATGGCTGGCACATTCAGCCGCACCAGGCGCCGGGCCGCCACGTCGTCATGCGTGGCCGCTACCGCGCAGCCGATCACGGTGTCCGTCTGCATGGCGATGTCCTTGAGCGCGCCCAGATCGTCCAGTTCAATCACCTGGGGCACGGGCGTATCGTTTTGCAGGACCATGGCCTTGCCCAGGGCCACTTTCACATCGTGTGGCGTGCGTACGCTGGCGATGCCGTGCGTGAGCAGCATGGCGGGTGTAATGACGGCTTCGCCCAGCAAGGGGTGGCCGGGCCGTACAAAGAAGGCCGCCTCCATTTGCACCAGTGGCGTCACCACCACGTCGGCATCCGAGCGGATGGTGCGCATGTCGCCCAGAAAGAAATCGAGTTCCTCGGCCTTGAGCTCGGCGAGCAGCGGCTCCGTGCCGCCCATCACGGCCCGCGCCTGCACCTGCGGGAAGTGCTGGCGCAACGTGGTCAACAGCGTGCGCAGGAACACCGCCCCCGAATACGGCCCCGTGCCAAACGCCAGTTCGCCGATGCGTCGCTCCCGGTACAGGTCTGCATCGCGCATCAGGCAGTGGCTGTCGAACAGCAGCTTGTGTGCGCGTTCGATGATGAACCTGCCAGCGGTGGTCGGTGTGACCGACGAACCGTTGCGGTCAAACAACGCAAATCCGAACTCCCGCTCGGCCGCCTGGATGCTGCGGCTCAGGGCCGACTGACTGATGTGCGCACGCAACGTAGCGCGAACGCAGTAACCAGCCATGGCCAAGGCAACGGCGGGCTGCTGCCCTCAGCACATCCATGGGGCACCCGTTAAATAAATATGTATCAATTGCACCGTTTATGTATCAATAATGCTCGTGACTCGAGAGCGTTCCGTTTCGGGTCCAGACGCCTACACCTCGGAAGGGTCGAGGGGGGGCGCTGATCAACGCCCACTCCACCACGTCTGCATCCTTGCCATGTCATACGCTACCCCTAGAACGCATCTGACAACATTTCGGGCCGCCGAGCCCCTGGCCACCGCCAGCCAACCCGCACCCGACAGTCTTTTTGCAGCGCACGGGGTGTGGGCCCCGGGCGTGCGCTTGATGCGCAACATCAGCTTTGCCTATAAGGCGCTGTTCATCTGCGCGTTGTTTATCGTGCCGCTGGCGTTATCGCTTTACTTTTTCGTGGCTTCGCAAAGCGACCAGATTCAGTTTGCCAAGACCGAGCGCGATGGTGTGGCAGTCATCGCTCGCCTTAGTACGGTGCAGGCAGACCTTCTCTCGATTCGCAATGTCACGCGGGCATCGCTCGGGGGGGCTGGATGTGTCCAGCCGCTACGCCACGGCCCGCACCGAAGTCGACGCCAGTCTGGCAGCGCTTGAAACACACGTTAAACAGAGCGGCGACCCCCTGGCCCTGGCCGAACGGGTTAAAGAAGTCAAAGCAGCCTGGGCCGAAACGGCATCCTCCAAGGGCGGCGTAGATGCGCAGGGCCGCACGGTGTATGGCCCGGTGAGCAAGGCTTTGGAGCAGTTGATCGGTGAGGCGACGGACCGTTCAGGGTTAGTGCTGGACCCAGACGCCGACAGTTTCTACATCATCAACTCCATGGTGCTCGTCATGCCATCGCTGGCCGAGAACCTGGGCCAGACCTGGGGCTGGGGTACGTACGCGATCGCACGGTCCCAGTTGAAACAGGCCGAGGTGTCCCCGCAAGACATGAAGCGCTACACGGTGTGGGTTGCGCAGGCTGAGGCCTTCGCGGGCGAGACTGGCCGTTTCATGGAGCGCAGCATCGCGTTCAACCCGCAGCTCAAGGTCAAGCTGGACCTGCAGCCGCTGGAGGCGGCCAAGGCGTACCTGGCCTATGCGTCTGATCTGGACAAGCTGCTGGCCGACGACAAGCTCACGCCCACTGCGTTCTTTGAGCGCGGCGAGGCGGCTTTCAAGCAGCTCTCGCGCATGGACGACAGCGTGTTGCCCGTGCTCGACAAGCTGCTCGCCGACCGCATTGATCGACTCCAGCAACGCTTGGTGTTGCTCGCCTCGGTAGTGGTGGTGTTTGTGCTGCTGGCAGCCTATTTTTTCTACTGCTTCTTCCTGGTCACGCGCGGCGGGCTGCGCCTGATCAGCCAGCACCTCAACGAAATGGCGTCGGGCGACCTGCGCAAGGCACCCGAGAAGCCCTGGGGCAAGGACGAACCCGCCGCAGTGATCGTGGACCTGCGCCACACCTACGACTCGCTCTACAACCTGATTCGCAACGTGGGGCATTCGGCGCGCGAGCTCAACAATACGGCAGAAGAAATCTCCTCGGCCAGCTTGAACCTTTCAGCGCGAACCGAAGCAACCGCGGCATCGCTGGAGCAGCAGGCCGCTGCCATGGAGCAGATCGGCATCACGGTGGCAGGAACTGCCGAGAGCGCGCGGGCAGCGTCCGATTTTTCGGGCACCAACGCCCAGGTAGCCGAGCGTGCGGGCGAAGTCATCGCGCAGGTGGTGCAGACCATGCGCGACATCCAAGCCTCGTCGGCCAAGATCGGCGACATCATCGGCGTGATCGACGGCATCGCCTTCCAGACCAACATCCTGGCCCTGAACGCAGCGGTAGAGGCGGCTCGCGCTGGCGAAGCGGGCCGCGGCTTTGCGGTGGTGGCCAGTGAAGTGCGCAGCCTGGCCCAGCGCAGCGCCGAAGCCGCCCGTGAGATCAAGAGCCTGATCACGGCGAGTGTGGAGAAGGTTGAAGGCGGCACCCGCGTGGTGGGCGATGCCGGGCAGACGATGGAATCCGTGGTGGCCAATGCCAATCAGATCAAGGGCCACCTGACCGATATCTCTGGCGCCTCGCGAGAGCAGGCGGCAGGGGTTGAGCAGGTGGTGCAGGCCATCCAGACGCTGGACCGCGATACCCAGCAGAACTCAGCCCTGGTGGAAGAAACCGCGGGCGCTGCTGCCGCGCTGCACCAGCAGGCAGAAGTGCTGATGGCCGAGATTCAGCGCTTCCGGCTGGCCTGACGCAGCCCCGCACGGGGCGGACAGCCAACGCGATGCACGCAGCGGCCCAGGGCGTTGTGCAGAGGCTCCTATTACCGGGCGCTGTGCGACGGCGTTCCGCCCCGCCCGAACTGGTGCCAGGCGCGCCGCAGCTGCGTGTCGGAGCTGAAGCCTGCCATCAGCGCGGCCTGCGTCACGTTCTGGCCCGAGCGCAACGCGGCCTCGGCCGTGGCCAGGCGGATGCGGCGCAGGTACTGCAGGGGCGCAATGCCCGCGTGCTCCAGAAACAGCCGCGTCAGGTGCCGTGGCGACGTGTGCGCCACCTGTGCCATCTGCGGCACGTTCCATTCGGCCTGCGGCTGCTGCGCCACCGCATCCTGCACACGGTGCAGTGCAGGATGCAGGTGGTTGCGGTGGTGCATGAAGGGCGAAAACTCCGGGTCGTCGGGCCCGCGGCGCAGCGCCACCACCATGGCCTGTGCCACCTGGGCTGCCAGCGCCGGGCCGCAGGTGTCCGATAGGCGGTGCAGCAGCAGGTCGATGCCGGTGGTGACACCCGCGCTGCTGTAGACGGCGCCATCGGCCACAAAGACCCGGTTGGCCACCACATCGCAGCCGGGGTCTACCGCGGCCAGCTCGTCCAGGTGCTGGTGGTGGGTGGTGGCGCGGCGGCCGGTCAGCAGCCCCGCATGCGCCGCCAGCACCGAGCCCGCGCAGACGGTGATGAGCTCCAGCCGCCCCGCCACCGGCCGCAGGCCGCGCAGCCAATGCAGCAGGGCGCGGGCCTCGTCGCCCAGCACGTCAATGTGCGTGCCCGCCAGGCCCACCAGCACCACCCAGGCGGGTGCGGCCAGCGTGGCGGGTAGCGGCGCCAGGCCGGACAGCACCGCACCGACTGATGTGACGGATTCGGGCGTCGGGCTCACAAAGTGCAGCACAAACCGCGCGGGCTGCCCCTGGGCCACCAGCGCCTGGTTGGCAATGCGCAAGGCTTCTGCAGGGCCGGCCCAGTCCAGCACCAGGCTGCCGGGTAGCAGCGCGAAGTAGACGTGGATGGGCGCGGATGCGGCGGACGAGGGAAACGAGGGGGGCGAAGAGGGCGAAGAGGGCGGCATGGCCTGCATCAATGGGTCCTTATGTGGCGCGCCGCACTGCCGGCCAGAGCGCCAGCCTGAATGTTCGCGGATTCCATCCGCTCAAGGCTGCGGGTTCCAGGGCGTGTCCATCTGGCGCGCCGTGCGCTGCGCCAGCGGGGCACCGGCCAGGCGGCTGACGAGGTGCAGGCTCATGTCGATACCCGCGCTGATGCCAGCGGAAGTGACCAGCGCGCCGCGGTCCACCCAGCGCACATTGTCCTGCACCTCCAGGGCCGGGTACTGCTGTCGCAGGTCGGCCAGGTCCTCCCAGTGGGTGGTGGCGGGCCCGTGCGTCAGCACCCCGGCTGCAGCCAGGATGAAGGCGCCCGTGCAAACCGACGCGGTGATCTGCGCACCTGTGGCGGCCTGTGCCACCCAGGCCCGCGTGTCGGGGCAGGCCGCAGCGGCATCCACCACGCCGCCGGGCACGATGAGCACATCGGGCGGCGTGGCGCTGGCAAGCTCTGCAAACGCTGCATCGGGCAGCACCCGCAGGCCGGCCCGCGCCCGCACCGGGGCCGTGCTGCGCGCCGCGCAGGTCACGCTGAACAAGTCGGCCACGCCCGGGTGCAGCCGCTGGTGCATGCGGCTGGCGGTGGTGAACACCTCGTACGGCCCGCACAGGTCCAGCGCTTCCACGTCGTCAAACACCAGGATGGCGACGTGCAGCGGCCGCGGCAGGGGCGTGGCAGGCAGGGCGGCGCTGCTCATGGGGCCGCCCTTTCCAGGGCCTGCGCCACGGTGCACAGCGTTGCAAAGCGGTCCTGCAGCACGGTAGCGGTGCGCACCTTGATGTCGGCGGCTGCCAGCGTGCGGCCATCGGGCTGCTGCATGTCCCAGGTCAGTGTGGCGTCGGTCACAAAGTCCACCGCAAAGCCGAGGTCCGAGGCATGGCGCGTCGTGGTCTCGCAGCATTGTTCGGTGCGGATGCCGCTCACGATCAGGCGCTGGATGCCGTGCTGCGTGAGCCACACCGAAAGCCCGGTGCCCACCAGCGCGCTGTGGCGCGATTTGGTGAAGGTGGCAGCGGCCTCGAACGCGGCCAGGCCCTGCAGCGGTCGCACATGGCCCGACAACTGCGAAAACGCATTGGCTTGCACTTCGGGCCCATCGCTGTGGAAGATGCGCACCACCTGCACCCCGCGCGCCACGCAGCCGTCGATCAGTGTGTTCTGCGCGTCCAGGTACGCGGGCATGTCGTGCTCCGTGAAGTACGGGCGATGGCGGAAAGACTCTTGGACATCAATCACTATCAGACAGGTTTTCATGCAGAAGTTCCTCGGGGTGCGTGTAGAAGAGGACCTGATGTTCCCTTGGCGATGGCGCTCTGGCCGGGCTGAACCAGACGCATAACCATCATTTTCAGACACATATGGATGTGCAGGCGTCTGGAGCGGCACCCGTAAGCCATCCGCTGCCGCGCAAACGGCGCACAGGCCCGGGTCTGATGCGTGCCGATCCCTTGCCTGACGGTGCTTCGGAAAACGATCGTCAGGCGACCGGAACCGCCCCGCGGCGCGTTTTTGAGGCGAAATTGGCCGGAAGTCCAGTGTTTGATTGGTTGTTTAGCTATAAAAATGATAGTGGATGGCAGAAAGCTGCCGGGCCCTGCGGCGGTCCATTGCGCGCGCCTGTCCGGGCCTGTGGTTCGCACCCCACTGCCGGGCGCCGCCGCCTATAGTGCCCGTGCGCATAAGCTGTTATGGTGATTCGGGTTTTCCCTAGTTTGACGACTTCACCTTGCACCGGTCGCCCTCCCACCCTGTCCATCCATGCCCCGCAGTACCTCCCTGTTTTCGTTGTCGGCGCTGACGCGGGCCTACCACCGCAATCTGAAAGTGCTGGCCCGGGCCGTGCGCGCGCCGCGCATCAGGCCGGCGGCATCCAAGGCGCTGGCCAAGGTGGCGGCCAAGCCACGGGTGGCTGCGGCCGTGGTGCGCAAACGGCCCGCGCCGCGCAAGCCCGCGCTGGCGCGCGGCGAATGGGTGGGCGGGGTGGCGCCGGGGCCTGCAGGGGCGCGGCGCTATCACCTGTTTGTGCCCCCCGGCCTGGCCGTGCGCCCGGGCGAGAAGCTGCCGCTCCTGGTGATGCTGCACGGCTGCGGCCAGACGGGGCGCGATCTGGCCGTCATCTCGCGCATGAACCGGCTGGCGGCGCGCGAGCGCTTTCTGGTGCTGTACCCCGAGCAGGAACGCGTGGCCAATGCCCACGGCTGCTGGAACTGGTTTGAGCGGCGCAGCGGCAAGGCCGACGCCGAAGCCGCCACGCTGCTGGCCGCGGTCGACAAGGTGGCCCTGCGCTACCCGGTGGACCTGGGCCGGGTGGCGGTGGCGGGCCTGTCGGCCGGGGCCAGCATGGCGGTGCTGATGGCGGCGCTGTACCCGTCGCGCTTTTGCGCGGTGGTGATGCACTCCGGCGTGGCACCGGGCACGGCCGAATCTTCGGGCACCGCGCTGGTGGCCATGCAGGGGCGGCGCGAGGCTTTTCTGCCCGACCCTCCGCCTGCCGATGCCTTGGCGGCTGCCAGCGGCACGGCGGCCACCACAGCGACTGCAGCAGGCGCCCGCGCCGCCACGGCGGCCCGGCGCCTGCCCCCGCTGCTGGTCGTGCATGGGGATGCCGATGGCGTGGTCTCGCTGCGCAACGCCACGGCGGCAGCGGCGCTGTGGGCTGGTGCGCTGGATGCCACCCCGGGCCCGGTGCGCACGCTGCAGCGCGGCCAGCGCCACGCCATGCGCGTGACGGACTTCAAGGCCCGCGGCCGCACGGTGGTCACGCTGCGTGAGGTGCACGGCCTGGCCCACGCCTGGAGCGGCGGCGCCGCCAGCCTCCCCTACAGCGACCCGGATGGGCCTGATGCCTCTGCGCTGCTCTGGGCCTTTGTTGCGCGGCAGTTTCAGGGTCAAAAAGCAGCGGTTTGAGGTCAAACAGGCCGCTAGCGCTTGTTTTGAATGCCTGTATTGCTATAAATAAAGTAGCAAATCGGCAAGGTGGTGCCAGATGCACGGGTCAGCTGCGTGATGCCTTGTCGGCCCTGGGCAGCGGCGCTCCGGCATCACAGGCGTAAAAAAGCCCGGCGGCGCCGGGCTTGTGGTGACAAGGTGCCGGGGCTGTCACACCAGCCGCACTGCCACCAGTTCCTTCTTGAGGTACGCGTAAAACAGCGGCGCTGCCACCAGCCCCGCGGGGCCAAAAACGGCTTCGGCCACGAACATCACCGACAGCAGCTCCCACACGCCCATGTGCGTGCGGCGACCCACCACCTTGGCGTTGATCACGTACTCGGCCTTGTGGATCAGGATCAGGAACCCCAGGCAGGCGGCAGCCGCCAGCGGGGATACCGACAGGCCCACGATGGTGATCACCACGTTGCACACCAGGTTGCCCACGATGGGCACCAGCCCGGCCACAAACGTGAAGGTGATCAGCATGGGCGTGTAGGGCAGCGCCATGTCCCACATGGGCAGCACAAACAGCAGGAACAGCGCCGTGAGCACCGTGTTGAACGCGGCAATCCAGAACTGGGCCGCCACGATCTGGCGAAAGGCCTCGCCAAACAGGATGATGCGTGTGCGCAGCGCCTGTGCCAGCGGCCTCAGGTCGCCTGGCGGTGGGCGCACGGCGGCCAGCGCGCCAATCAGCAGGCCAACATAGGCAAACAGCAGCCCCGCCAGCCACGCGCGGCCCGCCATGGCCAGCGCGCCGGCCTTGGCGCCCAGATAGGCGGCAATGGTGCGCTGGATTTCAGCGGCGCCCTCGGGCAGGTGGGCGGCCATGTCGGGCGGCAGCTTCAGGCGCAGCTCCAGCACCGTGCGGGCCATGTAGTCGAGCAGTTCGCGGTATTGCTGCGGGGCCTCCACCAGGTAGCCGCGCGAATGCGTCAGGCCGATGGCCAGCAGCACCAGGGGCAGCAGCATCACCACCCCGGCTGCGGCCACCTGCGCCAGGCGCAATGTGCGCACCGGCGTGTTGCTGGCGCGGCGTGTGGCCTTGACCAGGCAACCCGTGAGCCAGCGCGTGAGCAGAAAGCCCAGGCATACGCACAGCAGGCCGGGCAGCAGGCCGCGCCACATCACCAGCAAAAGCGTGCCTGCGACCAGCAGGTAGCTGGCGATGACCACGCCGCGCGTCAGCACGGGACCCGCGGGCGCGGGCAGGGCCATGGTGGGATCGGCCACCGGGGCGCCGCCGGGCGGTGGGGGCGCGTCGGGGCGGGTGTCGTACAGGGCAGGAGGGAGCGCCATGCGCTTGCGGTGCTGGGTAGGAGACGGAGGGTCAGGGCCGGTGAAGGTGCGCGCGCAGGCCGCGTTCAGCCTACCGTCACGGCAGCGCCGTCGCCGCGCGCGGCAATCACGCCAATCTGGTACACGGCCTCGCCTGCCGAGCGCAGCGTGGCGGCCGTGGCCGCAGCGGCGGCGGCATCCACCACTACCACCATGCCGATGCCGTTGTTGAAGGTGCGGTTCATTTCGATGTCGTCGATGCCTGCAGTGGCCTGCAGCCAGGCAAACAGCTCGGTCTGGGGCCAGCTGCCCTTGGTCAGGTGGGCGGCAGTGCCTTCGGGCAGCACGCGGGGAATGTTCTCGAGCAGGCCGCCGCCGGTGATGTGGGCCAGCGCCTTGATGCCACCGGAATCTTCCGAGTGCGGATGCACCGCGAGCGCCGCCAGCACGTTCTTCACGTACAGGCGGGTGGGCTCCATCACGGCCTGCTTGAAGGGCTTGCCGTCGAGCGTGGCGGGCACGGTGCCCTGGCTTTCCGCGCGGTCGATGCACTTGCGCACCAGGCTGAAGCCGTTGGAATGCACGCCGGCCGAGGCCAGGCCCAGCACCACGTCGCCGGGCTTCACGTCCTTGCCGGTCAGGATTTTTGATTTTTCGACCGCACCGACGGCAAAGCCGGCCAGGTCGTATTCGCCAGCCGGGTACATGCCGGGCATTTCTGCGGTTTCGCCGCCGATCAGGGCGCAGCCGCTCAGCTCGCAGCCCTTGGCAATGCCGCCCACCACGGCGGCGGCGGTGTCCACGTCCAGCTTGCCGCAGGCAAAGTAGTCGAGGAAGAACAGGGGCTCGGCGCCTTGCACCAGCACGTCGTTCACGCTCATGGCCACCAGGTCGATGCCCACGGTGTCGTGCATGTTCCATTCAAACGCCAGCTTGAGCTTGGTGCCCACGCCGTCGGTGCCCGACACCAGCACGGGTTCCTTGTAGCGCTTGGGCACTTCAAACAGCGCGCCAAAGCCGCCGATCCCTGCCAGCACCCCTTCGCGCATGGTCTTCTTGGCCAGCGGCTTGATGCGCTCGACCAGTGCGTCGCCTGCATCGATGTCAACACCGGCGTCTTTGTAGGAAATGGGGGTGGAGGAGGCAGAGGAGCTCATGGAGGATAAATGTGCAGGTGGCCCGCAGAGGGGGCGGGAATCCGCGATTTTAAGGGTGCGGCCCGGTGGTACCCCGTCAGCCCTGCGGCAGGTCTTGCTTTGGCGCCCGCGGCGTGGTGGCGGCGCGCCACAGCACGCCCGCCAGCGCCAGTGCGCCAAAGCCCATTCCGGCTGCAAACGTGGCGCGCGGGCCCAGCTGGTCCCACAGCAGGCCCGCAATGCCGCTGGCCAGCAGCATCGCCACACCGCTGACCAGATTGAACATCCCGAAGGCCGTGCCCCGCAGGTCGGCGGGGGCGTGGTGGGCCACCATCGCCGCCAGCAGGCCCTGCGTCATGGCCATGTGCAGGCCCCACAGCGCCACGCCCGCCCAGGCCACCGGGCCGTGACCACGCCAGGCCAGCAGGGCATCGGCGGCGATCAGCACCCACAGCCCGGCGGCCAGCAGCCGGTGGTGGCTGACCCGGTCAGACAGCTTGCCCAGCGGGTAGGCGCCCGCCGCAAACACTACGTTCATCACGATGAGCACCAGCGGCGTCCAGGCCAGTGCCAGCCCGTCCTGCTGAAGCCGCAGCACCAGAAACGCTTCGCTGAACCGCGCCAGCGTGAAGATCGCGCCCAGCGCCACCACCCACCAGTAGCCAACGCCCAGGCGTCGCAGGTTTTCGCGGCGGATGGGGTTGGTACGCACGGCGCCGGGGGCGCGCTCGGGCTCGCGCACGCCCACCACCAGCAGCACCACGCACAGCACGGCCGGGATGACGGCCACCCAGAACACCGCGCGGAAGTCGTTGGCCCACAGCAGCATCAGCGCAATGGCCAGCACCGGGCCGAGAAACGCGCCCACGGTATCGAGCGACTGCCGCAGCCCGAAGGCCGCCCCGCGTTGCTCGGGCGGGGCGATGTCGGCCACCAGGGCATCGCGCGGCGCACCGCGGATGCCCTTGCCCACGCGGTCCATGAGCCGCGCGGTCACCAGCCAGCCGGTGGTGGTGGCCAGTGCAAACAGCGGCTTGGACAAGGCCCCCAGCCCGTACCCCAGCACCGCCAGCGGCTTGCGGCGGCCCCACCAGTCGCTCAGCGCGCCCGAGAACACCTTGACGATGAGTGCCGTGGCCTCGGCCGCGCCTTCAATCAGGCCTACCGTGACCATGCTCACCCCCAGTGTGGCCACCATGAACACGGGCAGCAGGCTGTGGATCATCTCGGACGACACATCCATCAGCAGGCTCACGAAGCCCAGGGCCCAGATGGCGCCGGGCAGGCGCCGGGAGGCGGGATCGGCAGGGGACATGGCGGGTCTTGGGCGGAGCGGGGTGGTGCGGCGGTGGGCCTGCAGCCCGGGCGCTGGCGGCAGACTAAAATCCGTAGCATTGTCGCCGCACCCCGGGCGCCTTCGGGCCGCTTTCAGCCCGGGGCCAGTGCGTGGCTCGCGCCCGTTGCTGCTGCGGCCGGCGCCACCGGACCCCCTCTTTTTCCCCTTTGCGATGCCGATCCCGAACCTGCCCATGCCTGCCGCTTTCGCATCCACCGCGCCGGATGGCTTCGTGCCACCCGCCTGCAGCGCATGAAGCAGCTGGCGCTGGACATCGGCCTGGCCTCGGGCCCCACGCTGGCCCGGTTCTTTGCCGGCCCCAACGAGGCCGCCCTGCAGCACCTGCGTTTGGCGGCTGGCGACGGCAGCAGCCTGGCCACGCGTTCGCCCGTGCCCACCTACCTGTGGGGCGAGCCCGGCAGCGGCAAGACCCACCTGCTGCAGGCCGTGCGCCACGCCCTGCGCGAACAGGGCAGCGGCGTCGGCTGGCTCGACCCGTCGGTGGCCGAGCCACCCGAGTTCGACGAGCACTGGGCGGCCGTGGTGATGGACGACGTGCACCTGTACAGCACCGCCTTGCAGGGTGAACGCCATCAGCCCGGCCAGCGGCAGCCAGCGCTGGGTGCTGGCCGCCGGCAACCTGCCCCCGGCCGACCTGCCGCTGCGCGACGACCTGCGCAGCCGCCTGGGCTGGGGCCATGTGTTCCAGCTGCAGCTCTTGGGCGAGGCCGAGCGCCGCGCCGTGCTGCGCCAGGAGGCCGACGCCCGCGGCGTGTTTCTGGGCGACGAAGTCATGGACTACATGCTCAACCGCTTCTCGCGCGACCTGGGCAGCCTGATGCAGCTGCTCGACCAGCTCGACGCCTTTGCCCTGCGCACCCAGCGCGCCATCACGATTCCGCTGCTCAAGACAATGCTCGAATCGGAATGATGCTGGTACCCACTTTTGCCCCTTTGTGACCCTGAATGACTACTGAACCCCGCCGCCCGCGGCTTGCGCTGTTTGACCTCGACCACACGCTGCTGCCGCTCGACTCCGACTACGAGTGGGGCGAGTTCACCATCCGCATCGGCTGGAACGACCCGGTGGAGTTCGCGCGTCGCAATGACGAGTTCTACGCCCACTACCAGGCCGGCACGCTCGATGTGCACGACTACGTGCGTTTTGCGACCGAAGCCGTGCGCCTGCGCGGGCCCGAGGCGGCCGCAGCGGCGCACCAGCAGTTCATGCGCGAGGTCATCACCCCGGCCATCCAGCCTCAGGCGCTCGAGCTGATCCGTCAGCACCAGGCCGCGGGCGACGAGGTGCTGATCGTCACCGCCACCAACGAATTCGTGACCACCCCCATTGCCCAGGCGCTGGGCGTGCCGCAACTGCTGGCCGTACAACTGGTGCGCGACGCCGGCGGCTGGTACACCGGCGAGATCGACGGCATCCCCACCATGCGCGAAGGCAAGGTGCGCCGCATGGAACAATGGCTGGCCGCGCGGCAGCTGGCCTGGGCCGATGTGGAAAGCACTTTCTACAGCGACTCCATGAACGACGTGCCCCTGCTCGAAAAGGTGAACCACCCCGTGGCCACCAACCCCGACCCGCGCCTGCGCGCCCTGGCCCAGGAGCGCGGCTGGCGCATACTGGATCTGTTCCTGGCACCCTCCAGCGAGCCTGCCAGCCAGACGGCCGCCTGACCCCTGCGCTTGCAGCCCCCCTGATATTTCCCTACCCATGATCAAGAAGTTTCTAGACAAGCTGATGGGCAAGACCACGCCCGGCACCTCCGGCGGCAAGCCCCATTTCGGCAAGCGCGAAGAGGTGCCCGCCACCGTCCACGGCATCAACCCCGAGCTGGTGGACCGCCGTGCCGCCGAGGTGGTGGCCACGCTCAAGCAGGCAGGGTATGAGGCCTACATCGTGGGCGGCGCCGTGCGCGACCTGCTGCTGGGCCTGCGCCCCAAGGATTTCGACGTGGCCACCAACGCCACGCCCGAGCAGGTCAAGGGGCTGTTTCGCCGCGCCTTCATCATCGGCAAGCGCTTTCGCATCGTGCATGTGGTGCACGGCCGGGGCCGCGAGCATGAGGTCATCGAGGTCTCCACCTTCCGCGCGTACCTCGATAACGCCGCGGCCGGCCAGGTGACCGGCAACGAAAAGACCAGCAAGGCCCAGCTGTCGGGCATGCAGCATGCGGTGGACGCCAGCGGCCGCGTGCTGCGCGACAACGTGTGGGGCCCGCAGGACGAAGACGCCACCCGCCGCGACTTCACCGTGAACGCCATGTACTACGACCCGGTCAGCCAGATCGTGGTGGACTACCACAAGGGCATCCAGGACGCGAAGAAGAAAACCCTGCGCATGATTGGCGACCCCGCCACGCGCTACCGCGAAGACCCGGTGCGCATCATCCGCGCCGTGCGCTTTGCGGCCAAGCTCAGCGGGCTGGGCTTCACCATCGACAGCAAGACCGCCGCACCGCTGGTGCAGTCGCAGGCACTGCTGGCCGATGTGCCGCAAAGCCGCATGTTCGACGAAATGCTCAAGCTGCTGCAGACCGGCCACTCGCTGGCCAGCGTCGAGCAGCTGCGCAAGCTGGGCATGGCCCGCGGCATCTACCCGCTGCTGGACGTGGCCGTGGAGCGCGCCGATACGCCGTTTGTGAAAGCCGCGCTCATCGACACCGACCGCCGCGTGAACGAAGGCAAGCCCGTGGCTCCCAGCTTTCTGCTGGCCTGCGTGCTGTGGGAAGACGTGAGGAGTGGCTGGGAGCTGCGCCTGAACCAGCGCCAGCACCCGCTGCCCGCGCTGCAGGACGCCATCGACGAAGTGTTCGACAAGCGCATTGGCGATGTGTCGGGCCGCGGCAAGCTGGCCGCCGACATGCGCGAGATCTGGGTCATGCAGCCCCGCTTTGAAAAGCGCGTGGGCAGCACGCCGTTCGGCATGGTCATGCAGCCGCGTTTCCGGGCAGGGTTTGACTTCATGCGCCTGCGCGCCGATGTGGGCGAGGTCGAGGAAGCGCTGGCCGAGTGGTGGCAGGACTTCCAGACCGCTGACGACGAGCGCCGCGAAGACCTGATGGACCAGGCCCGCGAAGAACAGAAGGCCCGCCAGAAGGCGCAGCCCGTGGTCAAGCGCGTGCCACGGAGTGCAGCGCCCGCGCCGGCCCGCTCGCCCGACGGGCAGGACGACGCAGCCCGCAGTGCAGGCCCCGCAGCTGAGGGTGATGCCGACGGCGAGCTGGCTGGCCAGGGCGATGCGCCCAAGAAGCGCCGCCGTCGCCGCCGCAAGCCCGGCGGTG
>LNEG01000180.1 GCA_001464865.1 Burkholderiales bacterium Ga0074133 | reverse complement strand
GCCACGCTGCTCTACCGCACCGGCCGTGCGGCCGAGGCGCTGCCCCTGCTTGATGCACTGGTGCGCAAGAGTGACTACCAGGGCGAGCTGACCCAGGGCTGGCTGCGATTCCACCAGGGCGAGGCGCTGCGCGTGGCAGGCCAGCCCGACCGGGCCGCGCAGGTGTGGGAACAGCACCTGCAGGCTTACCCCCGCGCGCATGGCGTGCGGCTGGCGCTGGCCGAGCTGTACAACGAGCAGCGCCAGCCTGATCGTGCGCGCCGCGTGGCCAGCGTGAAGTCGCCCTCCGATGCGCTGCTGGTGCAGTCGCTGCTGGCCAGCCGTGCGCTGAACGATGGCGAGGCCGAGCGCCTGGCCGTGCAGGTGGAAGGCCGCATGGCGGTGCAGGCGGAGCGTGGCGAGGCCATGATCGAACGCCCGCAGATGGTGTACTACATCCGCACCGGGCGTGACGTGCCGCGAGGCCTGGCGCTCGCATCGCAAAACTGGCGCGAGCAAAACGAACCCGCTGACGCCGTGCTGCTGCTGGAGGCCGCGCTGCAACTGAACCAGCCCACGGCAGGCGAGCCCGTGCTGCGCTGGATGTCCGCCACCGGCTACACCGACCCGGTGCTCGCGCCGCTGGCCGCCAAGCTGCAGGCGCAGCTCAAGGGGGCGCGATGACACGCCGCCGCATTCCCGCCCGGATCTCCATGCCGACGCTGGCCTTGCCACTGTCGCTCCAGGCCCTCGCCGGTCACCGCAAGCCGCGCTTCAGCCTGCCTGGATGGATGGCTGTGCTGGCAGCCTGCCTGCTGTGGTGGTGCGCCGCCAGCCCGGCGCTGGCGCATTCCAGCAGCAACAGCTTTCTGGCGCTGTCGGCACGCGATGGCGCGCTGGTGTTGCGCGCCGACGTGCACCTGCGCGATCTGGACCTGCAGTTCGATCTGGACCGCGACCGCAATGGCGAGGTCACCTGGGCCGAAGTGACCGAACGGCAGGGCGAGCTGCAAGCGTGGCTCACAGCCGGCATCACGCTCACGGCGGGTGGCACGGCTTGCGCGCTGGCGCCGGTGGATGTGCTCGCCAGCCAGCGATCCGACGGCACCTACCTGAGCGCCGAATGGACGCTGCCCGACTGTGCACGCGCCCTCGATGCCGGGCAGGGCCCGCTGGCGCTGCGCTACAGCCTGATCTTTGCGCAGGACAGCCTGCACCGCGCCCTGTTGCGCGTGGATACGCCCGCTCTGCAGACCAGCGCCATGCTCAGCCCCGAGCAGCCCGAGGCGAAGCTGCAGGCCGGCGGCGGGTCGGCCCTGCAGGTGCTGCAGCGCTATGTGGTCGACGGCGTGTGGCACATCTGGATCGGCATCGACCACATCCTGTTTCTGCTGAGCCTGCTGGTGCTGGCGCCGCTGGTCCCGTCCCGGCAGCGGGTCACACGCTGGGCGCCCGAGGCCTCGTTCCGTGCCGTGTTCCTGCAGGTGCTGGCTGTGGTCACGGCCTTTACGGTGGCCCATTCGATCACGCTGATCGCGTCGGTGATGGGCTGGCTCAACCCGCCGGCCAACCTCATCGAGCCAGTGATCGCGCTGTCGGTGGTACTGGCCGCGCTCAACAACCTGCTGGGCTTCTGGGCCTTCACGCGCTGGCGGCTGGCGTTTGCCTTTGGCCTCATCCACGGTTTCGGTTTTGCCAACGTGCTGCTCGACCTGGGCCTGCCCGCGCGCGACCTGGCGATGGCGCTGGGCGGCTTCAACGTGGGGGTGGAGCTGGGCCAGCTCGCCATCGTGCTGGTGTTCCTGCCGGTGGCCTGGGCCTTGCGCCGTATGGCGTTCTACCGCGTGGTGGTGGTGGCGGGCGGTTCGCTGGCGATTGCAGTGATCGGGACGTGGTGGATCGTGGACCGCATGGGGCTGCTGTAAGCATCCACCCAGGAGCGGTTGCGCGCCGCTGGCGCGGCTACAGCGCCTGCGGCACTTCGCGCGCCAGAAAGTCATACACCGCACGAATCCTCTGGCTGGTGCGGATCTCGCGGTGCACCGTCAGCCAGATGGGCAGCTCTGGCAGGGGCAGCATGGGCAGCACCTGCACCACGTCCGGGTCGGTGCGGGCCAGGTAGGTGGCCACAAAGCCGATGCCCAGCCCGGCACGCAACGCTGCCCAGGAGGCCATGAGGTCGTCGGTGCGAAACGCAAAATGCCCGCGCCCGATGGGGTAGCCCATGGCGGCAAAGCCTTGCAGGATTTCCTCGTTGCGGTCGCCGCCGATCAGCTCGTGCAGCAGCAGCTCGGGCGGCTGGCGCGGCGTGCCCTTGCGGCGCAGGTAGTCGCGGTGCCCGAACGCGCCCAGCGTCACACTGCCGATCCGCCTCGCGACCAGGCTGGCCTGGTCGGGGCGCACCATGCGCAGGGCGATGTCGGCCTCGCGGCGCAGCAGGTTGGTGACTTCATTGCTGGCAACCATCTCGACCTGCACGTCTGGCAACGCCTGGCGCATGCGTGCGAGCACTGGCGGCAGCAGCGCGCAGGCCACAGGCTGGCTGGCGGTGATGCGCACGGTGCCGCTAATGGTGGTCTCTGCGCCCGATACGCTGCGCGCCAGCTGGTGCGCACCCGATTCCATGGCGCGGGCAGATTCGGCCAGGCGCAGCGCACTGGCGGTGGGCAGCAGGCCGCGGCCCGTGCGCTCGAACAGCACCACGCCCAGCTGTGATTCCAGCTCGGCGATATGGCGGCCGATGGTGGGCTGGCTGGCATCCAGCACGCGCGCCGCGCCGAGCAGGCTGCCCTGGTCCAGCGCAGCGAGGAATGAGCGCACCAGACCCCAGTCAAAGTTCTGTTTCATGGCAACGCTTGCGGTGTGATGGGTGCCGATTCTGTGGGCAAAGAGCTATTCATAAATGCATCTCTGCTATGGCGAGTTAGGCAATTGTGTTGCGTGGCGGCTGTTTCCACAATCGCTCCATTCACTTTTGCAACGGAGCCCGCCATGTCCCCCCACCACTTTGCCGACGCAGCCCCTGCCGCAGCTTCCACCGTGCTGGTATTGGGCGCACGGGGCCGGTTCGGGCTCGCTGCCGTGCGGGCGTTTGCGCAGGCCGGGTGGCAGGTGGTGGCGCAGGTGCGGCCCGGCGCGCAGGGCCTGCCGGCCATCGCCGGCGTGTGGTGGCTGCAGGCCGATGTGCACAACGCGGCGGCGCTGGCGGCCCAGGCTCAGGGCGCGCAGGTGGTGTTGCACGCACTGAACCCGGCCTACACGCACAAGGCCTGGCGCGATGAAGCGCCCGCCCTGATGGATGCCGCCATTGCCGTGGCCCGCCAGCTGCGTGCCACGCTGATGCTGCCGGGCAATGTGTACAACTACGGGCAGGGCATGCCCGCGGTGCTGCACGAAGGCACGCCCCAGCAGCCCACCACCCCCATGGGCCGCATGCGCGTGCAGCTGGAGCAGCGTCTTCAGGCCGCCACGCACGATGGCGTGATGCGCGCCGTGGTGCTGCGCGCGGGCAACTTCTTTGGCAGTGGCACCGGCAGCTGGCTCGATCAGGCCATCGCCAAAGACCTGACCCACGGCCGCGTGACCTGGCCCGGCCCGCAGCAGGCCGTGACGCCGTGGGCCTACCTGCCCGACCTGGCCACGGCACTCGTTCAGGTGGCGCAACACCGGCACCGGCTGGCCCCGTTTGACCACCTGCACTTCGCGGGCCATGCCGTCACGGCGCAGCCGTGGCTGGACGCCCTGGGCGATGAAGCGGTGGCCCGCGGCTGGCTGCCACCGGGGCGCGCCCTGCGCGTGCGGTCTTTGCCGTGGCCGCTGCTGCGCCTGGCGGGCCTGGCCGTGCCCACGCTGGCTGCGCTGGCATCCATGCGCTATCTGTGGACCACGCCGCACCAGCTTGACAACAGCCGCCTGTGCGCACTGATCGGGCCCGAGCCCCACACGCCGTTTGCACAGGCTGTGCACCAGTCGCTGGACGACATGGGGTGGGCACCGCGCGTGGCCGCTCGCACGGCGTCTGCCTGATTCCACCCCGATCGCGCCCGCGTGCCCTTCATCGCTTTTGCATCACCCCCACCACATGGCCAACGGCCCAAGGAGCTTTTCATGAACCGTCGAAACTTCATCCGCCTGGCTGGCGGCGGGACCGTCATCGCTGCATCGGCCGCCTCGCTGTCGGCCTGCGGCGCGTTCAGCGGCGAGTACCCGCCCGCTGCGGTGGAAGCCTGGCGCGGCCCCGGCGAGCTGGGCGACCCGCGCAAGCGCGCGCTGGCCTACGCCATCACCGCGCCCAACCCGCACAACCTGCAGCCCTGGGTGGCGGACCTGCGCGTGCCGGGCCGCATCACCATCACCACCGACCCGCAGCGCGTGCTGCCGCATACCGACCCGTTCGGCCGGCAGATCCTGATTGGCCACGGCGCCTTTTTGGAGCTGCTCGTGATGGCGCTGGCAAAAGAGGGGTTGCAGAGCGAGGTGCGCCTGTGGCCCGAGGGCGAGCTGCCCGGCGACCTCAAGGGCTGGAGCGACCGGCCCATCGCGGTGCTGCAGCTGTCGCCCGGCGGCAAGCCTGACCCGCTGTTTGCGCAGGTGCTCCAGCGCCGCACGCCCAAGTCCGATTACGACACCACCCGCCCCGTGGCGCCGGACACGCTGGCGACCCTGCTGCGTGACACGGCCCCGGCACTGCCCGGCCTGCGTACCGGCGGCACGGTGGATGCCGCCCGGCTGCCCGCATTGCGCACGCTGTGCTGGGAGTCTGCCAAGGTGGAGCTGCTGACGCCGCGCACGATGATGGAGAGCATCCACCTGACCCGGGTGGGCCCGGCCGAGATCCTGCAGCACCGCGACGGCATCTCGCTGAACTCGCCGTTCATCCGCGCCGTGACGGCGCTGGGCATGTTTGACCGCACGGCCCCGCCCGCCGAGGGCAGCGCAGCCTACAAAAGCGCGATGGAACGCTTTGAGGGCCACAGCCGCACGGCCATGGGCTTTGTGTGGATCACCGGCGGCAACACCCGCAGCGACCAGATCAATGCGGGCCGTGCCTACGTGCGGATGCAGCTGCAGTCCACCGCACTGGGCGTGGGCGTACACCCCATGAGCCAGGCAGCGCAGGAGTTCGCCGAAATGGCGCCGCATTACCAGCAGTTGCACCAGCTGGTGCTGGGCAAGCCCGCGCCGCGCGCTGCTGGCGACGAAACCGTGCAGATGTTCTGCCGCATCGGCTACGCGCCGGGCGCAGTGCCTGCCACGCCGCGCCGGCCGCTCGGGCAGTTCATCCGGGCTTGATGACTGCAGCGTCCAGCCAGGGCATCACGGGAAGTGGTTGAACGATGCGTAGCGGTGGGGCACCGGCGCGCCAGCCGCATCCACCAGCTGCAGCCCGGGCTGGGCCAGCACGGTGCCGATGCGGCTCACTGGCGTATGGCTGGCCTGGGCGGCTGCGGCCACGGCGTCACGCCGCTCGGGCGGCGCGGTGAAGGCCAGCTCGTAGTCGTCGCCGCCCGCCAGGGTGCACTGACGGACCATTTCTGAGTCAAATCGGGCTGAGGTCCAGGAATCATTTGCCTGTTGTGCTATCAAAAATGAAGCAACATGGGTGTCGATGCGAGCCCCCGCGCCAGAGGCCTTGAGGATGTGCGAAAGGTCGCCCAGCAGGCCGTCGCTCACGTCCATCGCGCTGCTGGCCACGCCGCGCAGCGCCAGCCCCAGCGCCACGCGGGGAGTGGGGCGCTCCAGCCGCTGGCGTGCGCGCGCCAGCACGTCGGCGGGCAGGGTAATGTGGCCCAGCAGGGCCTCCAGGGCCAGCCGCGCATCGCCCAGCGTGCCGCTCACGTAGATGTCGTCCCCCGGCTGTGCGCCGCTGCGCAGCAGGGCCTGGCCAACGGGCACCTCGCCAAACACGGTGATGCAGATGTTGAGCGGGCCCTGCGTGGTGTCGCCGCCTATCAGCTCGCAGCCGTGTTCGTCTGCCAGGGCCCACAGCCCGCGCGCGAAGCCTGCCAGCCAGGGTTCATCCACCCGGGGTAGCGCCAGCGCCAGCGTGAAGGCCAGCGGCCGCGCGCCGCAGGCGGCCAGGTCCGACAGGTTCACGGCCAGGGCCTTGTGGCCCAGTGCCTCGGGGTCCACATCGGCAAAGAAGTGGCGGCCCTCCACCAGCATGTCGCTGGAGATGGCGAGCTGCATGCCGGGCGCAGGGGCCAGCAGCGCGCAGTCATCGCCCACGCCCAGGGCCGCCTTGTGCACGGGGCGTGTGAAGTAGCGGGCAATCAGGTCGAACTCACCCATGGCAGTGGTCGGCAATCCGGAAAAGTTCAAAAAGGGTCATCGGTATCCAGCACCGCTTGCTTGCGGAGAAAACCACTGCGCCCAGTGGTCGATGCAGGCCTGGATCTTGGGCAGCCGGTGCCTGCGGGTCAGGGTGATGGCGTGAATGGGCGTGGGCTGCAGGTCCACACAATCGGCGAGCACGGGCACCAGCAGGCCCTGGCGTACCAGCGGTTCGGCCACCATCGTGGCCAGCCGCGCAATGCCCAGGCCCTGCAGTGCCATGCGCGCGGTGATGGCGGTGCTGCCCGAGCGCCAGTGGCCCTCGGGCACCAGCACCTGGGGTTCGCCGTCGACCAGAAAGGGCCAGTGGTTGAGAAAAGCCACCGCGCTGTTGGTGATGAGCCGGTGCTGGCGCAGGTCGCCCGGCCGCTGCGGCACTCCGTGGGCTTGCAGGTAACCAGGGGTGGCATACAGCGCGCGGGCCAGCGTGCCCAGCGGACGCGCCACCACGGTGTCAGTCAGCGGCGGGCCGGTGCGAATGGCGATGTCGATGCCGCCCTGCACCATGTCGGCCATGCGGTCGTCCACCACCAGCTCCACGCGCAATGGCGGGTGTTGCTGTTGCAGGGTCTCCAAGCTGGGGATCAGCAGGTGTTCGGCCACCACCGAGCTGGTGGCCACGCGCACCCAGCCGCTGGGCTGGCCGCTTTGCTGGGCGAACTCGCCCTCCAGCTCGTCGAGCGTGCCGGTGATGCGGCGGCAGTAGTCCAGAAAGGTCTGGCCTTCTGCCGTGAGCGTGAGGCCGTGCGTACTGCGGTGCACCAGCCGCGCGCCGCAGGATTGTTCGATGCGCGCCAGCGTGCGCGACACCTGGCTCACCGGCGCATCGCGTTCGCGCGCCACAGCCGACAGCGAGCCCAGGTCGGCCACGCGGGCAAACAGGTGCATGTCTTCAAAGCGGATGTCGCGCATGCGGCAATGGTAACGGCGGGGTCAGTCAGCCTCTGCACGAATCACCCTGCCGTGCGCACCCGTGGCCATGGCTGCGTTTTGCGCACCGCGGGCTCGCCCGAGGCGCTGCACAGACCTTCCACCCTGTCCGTGCGCAGGCGCTCTTGCATGCCGCGCAAAACCGTCTTGCGCCACCGGCTGTTTCCGCCGCGCGTTGCGCTGCCTACAGTGGCTTCACCCCGAAAGGAATGCCATGGACCCCCACCTCAACCCCGACGACTACCAGCGCCTGCGCGACGCGGCCCAACGCCATGCCGTGCATCTGCGCCGGGAGGCGATCCACGAAGCCCATGCCTGGGTGGCGCGGGGCCTCGTGCGCCTGACCCGACGGGTTCTTCATTCGCTGCGGACCAGATCTGCACCCGTCAACCCGTCCACCCTGGAGGTCACCACACCATGCCGACCCTTGTCCTGAAACTGACTCCGCTGCACAACCCCGAGCGCTACCAGGCGCTGGCCAGTGCGCTCACGGACCTCACGGTCCAGCTGCTCGGCAAACGCCGCGAGGTGACGGCCGTCGTCATCGACGACCTGCCCGCCGCGCGCTGGCATATCGGTGGTGCGCCCGTGGCGCAGCCCACGGCGCTGCTGGAGATCAGCATCACGCAGGGCACGAACACCGAGGAAGACAAGGCCGCCTTCATCGCCGCCGCGTTTGCCGAACTGCAGCGCCAGCTGGCGGGTGACGGTGCCCTGGCCACGGCCAGCTACGTGGTGGTGCGGGAGTTGCCCGCCAGCGACTGGGGCTATGGCGGGCGTACGCAGCAAGCGCGCAGACTGGCGCTGGCTGCATGAGGTGGCCGGCGCGCGAGGTCGCCCGCGCCCGGGGTGCGGGTCAGGCCGCCGTGCCGCGAAAGCGCTGCGCCGCCTGCCGGCTCACTTCGGCCAGCAGCTGCTCTTCGCTTTGCCGCTGGCGCAGCCAGCGCGCGTCGTTCTGGCCGGCTTCGACCTCGGTGCGTAGCATGTGCATGGCACTGGCCGAGCCCTGCATGGCGGCATGGGTGGCAATGCGGTCCATGGTGCGCAGGATGTGCTCGCGCAGGGGCATGTGGTCGCCCGTGGCGGGGTCCACGTACACCGCGTCCATGCCAAAGCGGCAGGCCTGGAACCGGTTGTAGGTGTAGACCAGGTAGTCGTCTTCTTCAGGCATGAAGGGCTGGTCGGCCAGGAACCATGCGCCCAGCGCCTGCACGTAGCCGGCCAGGGCCGCTGCGCGCTCGATGGTCAGCGGGGTGTCGAACACGCGGATCTCGATGGTGCCGAACTCGGGCTTGGGGCGGATGTCCCAGTAAAAATCCTTCATGCTCTTGACCACGCCGGTACGCGTCATCTTGTCGAAGTACACCGTGAAGTCGTCCCATGTGAGCGCCATGGGGGCGCGGCCCGACAGGGGGAAGGCAAACACCGAGTTCAGGCGCGCGGAATCAAATGCGGTGTCCTGCCCCTGCACGTAGGGGCTCGACGCCGACAGCGCGATGAAGTGCGGGATGTAGCGGCTCATGCGGTGCAGCATCAGCAGCGCGGCATTGGCATCCGGGCAGCCGATGTGCACATGCTGGCCGAAGATGGTGAACTGCTTGGACAGGTAGCCGTACAGCTCTGACAGCTCGCGAAAGCGTGGCTTGTCGTAGATGCGGCGCTCATGCCACTGCTGGAACGGGTGCGTGCCGCCACCCACCACGGCGATGTTGAGCTTGTCGGCGCTTTTGACCAGCGCGTCGCGGATCGGCGTGAGCTGGCCCAGCACTTCGCTGCTGGAGTGGCAGATGCCGGTGGAGATCTCGATCATGCTGTTCGTCATCTCGGGCACCACGCTGCCAGGCAGCGGGATTTTCTTCATGAGGCGCAGCATGTCCTCGGCATACGGCGCGAGGTCGTAGTCGTTGGTGTTCACGAGCTGCAGCTCCAGCTCCACGCCCAGCGTCAGCGGTTCGGAATGGTTGAAGGCTTCAAGACTCACGGGGGTTGTCTCCGTTGTGGCCGCGGGTCAGCGGTGCCCAGGGTTTCGAGCTTTCGCCCGCACGGTAGATGGCCACGGTGGCAATCACCGCGCCCAGCACTTCCATCAGCAAGATGGCGGGCAGCGCCACGCCGGCAATCACATGGCCGGTGGCGGGCGAGGCCAGCACGAACTGCGAGGCAATCAGCAGCGCGATGGACGACATCGGCGTCATGGCGCAGCCCACCCAGAAGGCCTGCTTCCAGCTGGCGCCGCTGCCCACGTTGCCCAGCGCCACGCCCAGGGCCTTGGCCAGCAGGCGCACTGCGATCAGGGCCAGCACCACGCCTGCCACGGGCGCGCTCCAGTCGGCCTGCGCCGCCACGGTGGACACCAGCACAAACATCAGCATGGTCAGCAGTGAGGACGCGTTGCCCAGCTGTCGCGGCCACGCCCAGGGGCGCGGATTGAGCTGCTTGAGCAGCATGCCGCCCAGGAGCGCTGCCAGCGGGGCCGAGCCGCCCATGTGCGCCGCCACGGCCGTGCCTGCAGCCACCAGCGCCAGGAAAAGCATGGACGTGTTCTCGCTCGTCGGGCTCATGAATCGCAGCGCCATGCGCAGCAACAGCGCCAGCACGGCCGCAATGACGATGGAGACGCCCAGCACCACCACCACGGGGTACACCGTTTCCATCAGCGTCACGCTCTGCCGGTTGATCAGCTCGGCCTTGGCGCTGCCCAGCGTGAGGGCGTACAGCGTGGACAGCGTGGTGAGCACGATCGCCCGCTCCGTCACCGGGCCGGCGGCGCGGGTGTCGGTGACCACCCGCGTCAGCACGGCGGGCGATGCGGCGAGTGCGACCAGCGCCAGCGGCCCGGCGGCCTGTGCGGGCAGTTGCAGCCACACCAGCACCCAGTACACGGCAAAGTAGGTCAGCACCGATTCGGCAATGCTTTGCATCAGCACCATCGGGTTGTGGCGGAACCAGCGCAGGGGGATGCGGCCACCACATTCAAACAGCACCAGGGCAATGCCCAGCTCCAGCAGGAACAGGCCGATGCCCTGCAGCGGCCACACGGCCCCGCTGAAGCCGGCCAGGCCCGCGGCCGTGCCCACCAGTGAGTAGCCCAGCACCTTGGGCAGGCCGGTGTGGCGCTGCGTCAGGTATCCGGCCATCGCGGCCACCGCCAGCAGCAGCGACCATTGCACCGTGGGCAGCCCGGCCGAGGGCCGCAGCCATTGCGCCCAGAAGCTCAGGATTTCGTTCATGGAATGGAACCTCGTATCAGACGGGCCAAGGCTAGTTCACTCGTGAACAGGCCCTGGCGCCCGTTGGGGGATTGGCAGGCAGCGCCTGGCCTTCGCAAAAAAGCGGCGTTGCCGGTTGCGCCCAAATTTACAGGTTCAAACACAGCACCCCTGTAGGACAGAGGCGTGGTTTTGGGTTCAGTGCGCAGGTGCAGCCGGCCCGTTGCGGGCCGGAACAAAGAACGACAGGGGAGCCGTGCGCAGGCGCCGGCGGATGGCCGCGTAAAGGTCTGATCGCTGCACGCCGCTCACACTGTGCGCACGCAGCGCCACGCTGAACGCCAGGTAAAAGCTCACCGACACATTGAGCACGCCCAGCAGCGGCAGCGTGGCCACAGCCCACCAGAACGCGGGCATGTGCAGGGCCTCCAGGCCCAGCGATGCAGCCGCCGCGCCCATCTGCCCGGTGGAGAGCGTGACATGGCGCACATCCAGCCCCAGGCCGAAGAAGGCGGCAATCGGCGGCACCAGCCCGAGCATGAAGCCCAGCGAGATGTTGGCCGCAAAGCCCGAGATGTTCTCGCGCAGGAAACGCGCCCAGCGGGCTGCGCGGGGCGCACCCAGCAGGCGGGTGATGCGCGGGTTGTAGTGGATGGCCGAATCGAGCCGGTTCAGCACGAACCAGTTTTCCGTCCAGCCCGCGATGATGCTCGACGAAAACAGCAGCACCCCGGTGAACGCTGCAAAGAGCACGGATGGGCCCAGCAAGTGCAGTGATTCGAAAACATGTTCCGCGGTGTGGTGGCTGATGGCTGGCTGGCCCGTGGCCATGGCGATCAGCAGCGACAGCCCCAGCACCGCAGGGAACACCACCAGCACATTGCCCAGCACGGCCGCCACCTGCGAGCGCACCAGGTGGGTGACCTCGTCCACAAACGACTCCACGGCGCCGCTGGAGTTCAGGTCCTTGAGCTTGGCGGCCATGGCGGGCGCGGTCATCGCGGGCTGCTTGGTGGCCACCGTGAAGTGCAGCAACTGGATCAGCACGAAGGACACTGCGTAGTTCACACCTGCCCAGAAGCCGCCCCAGAAGGCCGACAGCGCCAATGTGTACAGCCCGAACTTGGCCAGCGTGGTCAGCGCCATCAGGGCGCCGCCGCCTGCGGCCTTGCGCAGCATTTCCCGGTATTGGGCGCCGTCGCGGGTGATGTAGTGTTCGCCCGTCTCGGCGCTGCGCTCGGCCACTTTCGCAGCCAGCAGCGACGAGTTGGACGCCATCAGCGCGCGCAGGCTGCGGCGCTCCTGGCCCACCATCACCAGGTGCGACATCAGCAGGGCTGCGGTCACCGCAGGCCTGGGCGACAGCAGGCAGTCCAGCAGCTCGCGCACGCGCAGGATGCGCTCGCGCAGCTGTCGCAGCCGGAATACGAGGCCGACCGAGATGCCGTTGTCTTCAAAGTGCGTGTAGACGGTGGCGGCGGCAGCACGGCAGGCCTCCAGCCGCTCGCGCAGTCGCTGGGCTGCTTCGTGGAGCCGGTCGGGCGTGCGCAGGGCGTGCAGCACTTCCACGCGCAGGCTTTCCACATCGCGGATCAGTGCATGAAACGGCTGTCCTTCGCGGGTGGCCTCGCTCATCCGCAGGCGCAGCTCGGGTGCAAAGCCGGTCGACAGGATCTGGCCCGCGCAGTACGTGATGGCATCGAGCAATGCGCGCTGCCACAGTGTTGCGCCACTTGCGCTGGCGGCTCCGTCCGGGAGGGCAGGCGGCGACAGCAGGGTGACGAGCTGCTGGAGCTGCGCCTCGGACAGGGCCGCCAGCCACTGCGCGTCGAACGCGGTGGGGAGCGCCAGCATGAAGAGCTCGGACGCGTCGATGGTCTCAGGGCTGCCGGGCAGCAGCTTCATGCGCAGCCGTTCGGCGATTTCGCTCACGAGCGCAGTGCGGGGTGCAAAGCCGAAGTCGGCCAGCAGCGTGGTGATGTCCACATGGTCCACCAGCGTGGCCCACCAGGCCTGCAGGCGCTGCTGCAGTTCGGGCCGCGCCTGGACGACGTCGAGAAAAAGCTGCACCCTCGCGATGGACTCGGGCACGGATTCCCGCGGGCCCCGCACCCAGTCGAGCAGGTGAATGAGCCAGAGGTGGCGGTGCGCCAGCCCCGCAGCCGGGTCCAACCGGGCCAGCAGATCGGTCAGCTGGTCTTGCGGGGCAAGGCGCCTGCTCAATGCAGCACCCGGCCGGTGATGGGTTCGCCCGAGGGCCCGTGGCTCAGCGCTTCGAGCACAAACAGGGCCACGGGGGCGGTAAACGGTACGCCTTCCTCGGTCACGCAGTGGAACGTGCCGTGCATGGTCCCGCTGGAAGTGCGCAGCCGGCAGCCGCTGGTGTACTGGAAGGATTCGCCCGGCTTGAGCAGCGGCTGGTGGCCCACCACGCCCAGACCCTTGACCTGCTCGGTGTGGCCATGCGAGTCGCTGATGATCCAGTGGCGAGAGATCAGCTGGGCCGGGCCGTCGCCTGCATTGGTGATGGTGATCGTGTAGGCAAAGCTGAAAACCCCGGTTTCGGGGGCCGACTGATCGGGCAGGTATTCAGGCACAACCTGCACGTCAAACTGGTTCTTGGGCATGTCCCGAATGGTAACCGTGGCGGCACTCTGGATGCGCATGTCCCCATGCCGCCATCCCCCACCCGGCCCGCTTTGAGACAATCGGGGGATGAGCCGCACTTACCAAATCGCCCCCTCCATCCTTTCCGCCGACTTTGCCCGCCTGGGTGAAGAGGTGGGCAATGTCATCGCCGCTGGCGCCGACTGGATCCATTTCGACGTGATGGATAACCATTACGTGCCCAACCTGACCTTCGGACCCATGGTGTGCCAGGCCCTCAAGCCCCACGCCAAAACGGCGGACGGCAAGGCCGTTCCGATTGACGTGCACCTGATGATCCAGCCAGTGGATGCCCTGGCGGCCGCCTTTGCAGATGCGGGCGCCGACTACATCAGCTTCCACCCGGACGCATCGGGCCATGTGCACCGCAGCATCCAGGCCATCCGTTCCAAGGGCGTCAAGCCCGGCCTGGTGTTCAACCCCGCCGAGCCGCTGGATGTGCTGGACTGGGTGATCGACGACATTGACCTGATCCTCATCATGAGCGTCAACCCCGGCTTTGGCGGCCAGAGCTTCATTGACTCGGCGCTGCGCAAGATCGAGGCCGTCCGCAAGCGCATCGACGCCAGCGGCAAGGACATCCGACTGGAAGTGGATGGTGGCATCAAGACCGACAACATTCGCCGCGTGGCGGATGCGGGTGCCGACACCTTCGTGGCCGGTAGCGCCATTTTTGGCAAGTCGGACTACCGCGGCGTCATCGACGCGATGCGTGCCCAGCTGGCTGGCTGAAACCTCAGGGGCCATTCGGGCACCCATGCGGGTGCTTGGCATGCCCCTCGCATCCGGCGTGCCTTATTGAGGAACTGTGACCGTCGTGGTCGATTCACGCAGTAGGCCTCCGCCCGGAACCGAGCCGCTCGCCGGTGCGTTGTGCACCCTGCGCACGCATTCGGCCTGCTCGGACGCGTCCTTGAACACGGCACAGCGCTGTGTGGCCGCCTCGTTGCCCGCAGCGCTGGTGAGCTGCCCCTTGCGCGATGCATCCAGCGCTGCACCGGCCTCGCGCAGGCAGGTCGCCTTGCTGTCCTGGGTGTTGTCGGTCATGCATTTTTGCCGCTCCTGGGCATGACGCTCCTCGGCTGTGGATGCACCTGTGGTCTGCGCAACCGCCGAAAACGGTGCAAGGAGCGCTGCAGCGGCAAGCGCGGGGACGGCGAAGCGAATGGCAATCTTCATGGGGGGAACTCCTGTCGTAACTCACCCGAACGGCGACGGACGCGAACGGTTGCCTGCAGCGTAGGCTGCCACGTGACGGCCATGCGTCGGACAGTGCGGACGGTCGCAGTCCTCCTGTGGCGCCTGTATGGCTTGCCGTGCAGCCCATGCGGATGCGCACCAGCGCATCCTTGCGAGGGGGATGCACGGGCTCCGCAGCCGGTGAGGTGCCCATTGCCCACCAGGTTGCGCACTTCAGCGATGCCCGCTCGGGGCTGGAAACCGATGCGCGGCGGGTCGATCAGCCGCTTGAACATGCGGCGTGGACCGGCAGCGGCAGGAACCGGTCCGGCGCCTGCCGTGCCCTACCCGAGCCGCTGCAGGATCAGCCGGAATTCCACGCCGTCGCCCGTGTTGCGGGCATGGACGGTGCCGCCCATCTTGGTCATGTAGGTGCGGGCGACAAAAAGACCCTGCCCGCGGTGGCTGTCAATGCCATTGCCATCGTCCTGCGGCCTGTCGGGGCCGGACACGCCCAGCTCGAAGATCTGGTCCAGAAGCCCCGGCTCAATGGTGGAGCCCAGGTTGTGGATGGTGGCGCAGGCCGTGGACTCCGACGACGAGAGGCCCAGGCTGATCGGCGTACCTGCGGGGCGGTAGCGGTCGGCGTTGCGCAGGATGTGCGTGACCACATCTTCCAGTGCAAACTCGTCTGCACGCACGATGACCGGTGACGGCGTGCCGTTGTAAACCACCTGTCCAATCCCGGCGAAGTGCGCGTTGCCTGCCACGTGGCGCAGGAAGTCATCCAGGTCCAGCCGGCCCTGGGGCATGTCGGCCGCCTGCAGCGCCTCGGCGGGCGAAGCGGTGCCGTACAGCACATGCACCGCCTGCTGCATGCGCTGCACATACCGGTGTCCCGGGTCCTCGGGCCCATGCAGCACCATCAGCGACTGCAGGGGCGACATGATCTCGTGGCCCACCGCGTGCCACATGTCGCGTTCCTGCGCTGCGCGCAGCTGCTCGCGGTGCATGTCGTCCTTCACGCGCTGCAGCAGGTCGGCCAGGCCGCCCGCCAGAATGCCCAGCTCATCCGAGCCGCGAAGGTCCGAAACGTCCAGGTGCCCCAGGCGCGGGCCGGTGTGCCCGGGCTGCACGTTGTACGACACGGCGGCAGCACGCCGCGTCAGCGCCGTGACGCGACGTATCAACCCCACCTCGATGATGAGCCATGCCAGAGCGATGGCTCCGAGCATGGCAGCCAGGTACCACGACACGCGCGTGGCCACCGCCGCCAGGCCCGTTTCCACACCGCGTAGGTGCCCGGCGAAATCGATGGCGTAGGTGCCGGTTGGCGTCTCCAGCAGCTCCCGCCCCGTGGGCGCGGGCGGTGGGGTGGTGGCCGCGCCCACACCCGCCGCCTCCAGCGGCAGCCAGCGGATGAGACGCAGCAGCCACGGTGCCGAGGGCTCGGCCGGGGCATCGAGGCTCTTGAGGATGACGGTGCCGGCCGCATCACCCCCGAGTTTTTCGATGCGCACCCGCTCCCCCGGCAGCAGGCTGCGCGAGAGCTCCGAAAGCGTCGCGCTCCGCTGGGCTCCGGCCGCATCGCTGTCAAAGAGCGGCGTGGGGTTTTCGCCAGGCGGCAGCATTTCAACGCGCAGCCGCATGCTGGCCAGATCCGCCGGGGGCCAGACAACGCGCTCGTCCTTGCGAAAAAGCGCTTCGCGGAAAAGTTCTACGGGAAGGCGGATCGAGTACTGGGTGCGACGCTGGCAGGGTGCCGCAGGGTCAACGCTGCTGGCAGAGCTGCCGGAAGAGGCTGGCGGAGGCAGCTCGCGGCACTGCCCGCTCTGCCAGAGCCATCCCCGGAAGTCACGCACCGGCCGCGCGCGCACGTCCAGCTGGGGCGTGCCGCTGTCGACAAAGCCGGTAAGCCGGCCGCGAGCGCTTGCGCCGCCGGGCACGGTCAGCGCTTCATACGGCGCGATCCAGCGGTAGCTGGTGCCGCGCATGTCCAGGGAGATGCGCGCGCGGTGTGCGTCCGACGGCGCGAGCGCCCCGCGCTCGCGCGGTGTCAGATCACCGGCGTAGAAGCTTCCCACCAGGTAAATGAATCCGCCGGCATAGGGGTTGTTGCCGATCGCGGCGCAGACCGACGCGCCATCCGGGTACCGCACCGAGCAGCCTGCCATCTCCACGGCCTGCTGGGACTTTTGCGGGTCATCAAAGTCAATCGCAGCAAAGGGCAGCAGCAGCGGTGCCAGCGGCGTGACCGCCTGGTCCAGATGCCCGGCGTTGAGCAGTGCGAGCTGGCCGGAAGGGTGGCGCAGCCGGGCCATCACTTCGGCCTGGCTGCGTGCAAAGCCGTGCTGGTAGGCTTGCCAGGCGCGGTCTTTCTCGTCCTTGAGCACGACGACGGCCAGCGCCACGGTGGCCAGGGCCAGCAGCACGAAAACCCCGCGCACCAGAATGCGCAGGCGGAACGCGGGCAGGCCCAGCCGCGGTATCTCCAGGCGGGGAATGTCGAGCGCGGGGCGCAGCAGGCGCTTCATGTCAGTGGTTCGTGGTGCAAGCGCGATACAGGGGCGCTTGAAACTGGCGCGGCACAGGCAAGGGCCGCCGCGCAACCGCCCAGGGCGTATTCATCGGCCCGTCCAGCGAAAGCCGCGCATGGGCACGTTTTCGATGCCTTCGAAACCCGGGGCTACCTCGCGCAGCGCTTCCCGGATCGTGCTGACGTGCTTGCGCACGTTGTCGCGGTTGCGCCCGCTTTTCACCACCTCGAACAGATCGTCGTACGACACCACCTCGCCGCTGCGCTGGTGCAACGTGGCGAGGATGCGCTGGGCCGTCAGTGGCAAGTTGATGCGCTCGCCGCGCCAGGTGGGGGTGCGCTGCCACAGCGGGTCCAGCACCAGGGCATCGCCGGGCGTCGGCGCAACCGATGGAGTCGCAGCCGGCGCCGCACGTTGTGTGGTGCGCAGGATGTCCAGAAAAGTCTCGATGAAGTCGGCCTCTGCAAACGTGGTTTTCTGAAGGTAGTCCCACGCATCCAGGGCCTTCATGATGCTGCGGTAGATGGCCGCTGGCATGGCCGATACCACCAGCACCGGTGTGCCATGCCCGAGCTTGTTGATCGCGTTGATGAGCGCGACGCCCGCGTGGCGTTCGCGGCCCAGCTCGATGTCCAGCACCACGGCGTCGTAGCGTTCGCGTGCCAGGGCGGCCTCGGCTTCGTCACGGGTGAACCACTGGTCGATGACGATGCCGTTTTTGGCACTGCGAATCCACCCGGCCAGCTGGTTGCTGGTGGGCAGGTCATCTTCGATCACGGCGATGCGGGTCATGGGCAGCGGGAGGGGGTGGTGTGTCGCGTGGATTATCCCGGCCGCCCATCCCGGGCGGTGTGAGTTTTTCTTCCGGGGCCGGAAGGCTTGCCCCGCTGGCGTGACGGTAGTGGGCATGGCGCTGCGTTGTTGCTTCCGCGGTGGATTCGAACAATCGGTCCTCAATGAACCACCCATGGCGGCGGCTCAGAAACCGACAACAACACCGAACTCAACCGAGAGAGAGAACCACCCCATGAAAGCCACCTGGAACCGCATCGTGCAGACCCTGAAGGGCCGCTCTTCCACCCCGTTGCCGCAAGCGGATGTCGAGCCTGTGCTGGACGCAGGACTGGACGACGGTAGGCAAGCCGAAGCGCGCGATACCCAAGCCGCCGCCGCGGAGGCGGCGCCGCGCCTGAACTGGGCTTACCTGCTGCCCACCGCATCCACCGTGCGCTGGCTGGTGGCCGGTACCGTGGTGGCTGCTGCGGGCCTGATGGTGTACCGCAACCCGCCGGTGCAGCACCTGGCGCAAGGCGATCTGGGCGTGCGGCTGAACCAATTCACCGGTGCGGTGAGCCTGTGGCGCGACGGCAGCGTGTGGGTGGTGCCCGGTCTGCACACCATGCGCCTGTTCTCCCTGCGTGACCAGAGCTACCGGCCCGAGGCCATGCGCCAGGCCACCGGCAGCGCGCCGCTGCAGTCGGTGGAAGGCCTCTCGCTGGGGCTGGACCTGAGCGTGCGCTATGCCCTCGACCCCGCCTCGCCCGCCGTCAAGGCCGGCAACCTGCCCGACAACGTGGCCGCAGACATCGTGGAGCCCGCAGTGCAGGGCCTGGTCTACAAGGTGTTTGCCCGCTACACGGTGCGCGAGATTTTTTCGTCCAAGCGCGCCGAGATCGCCCAGATCATGGAGACCGAATTGCGAGCCCGCCTGGCGGCCGATGGCGTCACGCTGCGCAGCCTGCAGATTGGCAAGGTGGACCTGCCTTCCGAGTACCGCCGGGGCATGGACAGCCTGCTGGCCGAAGAGCTGGCGTCCGAAAAGATGCGCTACACGCTGGAGCTCAAAGACAAGCGCGTGAAGGAGACCGAGCTCGATGCCAGTGCCGACAAGGTGCGCCGCGAAGTGGCGGCCGAGGCTGCTGCCCGCGAGCAGGTGATTGCCGCCAAGGCGCAGGAAGAGGCCATGAAGCACGTGCTGCCCTTCAAGCAGCGCCAGATCGAGCAGCGCCAGCTCGAAGCCGAAGCCGAGCGCGTGGCCCGTGTGAAAGCCGCCGAGGGCAATGCCCAGGCGCGCCGCATCGAAGCCAACGGCGAAGCCGATGCTCGCCAGAAGCTGGCCGAGGCCGAGGCCTACCGCATGGACCGCATTGGCAAGGTCAACGCCGAGCAGATGGCGCGCGAAGGTGCGCTGGTGACAAAACACCCGCTGCTCATCCAGAAGACGCTGGCCGACAAGCTCTCGGACAAGATCCAGGTGATCATCGCGCCGCCGCCCACCAATGGCGACTTCATCGGAGCCGCACTGCTGGGCGGTAGCCGCAATGCTCAGGCCGGGGCCGCACAGGCTGCAGCCGTGGCCGACGACGCCACCACCACCCAAGCCGTGGAGCAGTGAACATGAACGCCACCTTCGCAACTTTGCTGGCAGCCGTTGCCAGCGCTGCAGTGACTGTGGCGGCCGAGGCCGCCCCCCAGCCATCGCCCAGCGCCCAGGGCAGCGCCATCGTGGTGCAAGACCAGGCCAGTCTGCGCGCTGCACCGCGCGATGGTGCCCAGCAGCAGGCCAGCCTTTGGCAGGGCGAAGTGCTCGAAGTGCGCGGCGAGCGCCTCGACTATTTGCAGGTGTGGGACCACAAGCGTGAGCGCGGTGGCTTCATCCGCGCCAGCGATGTGCGCCGCGTGGCGCTGACCGAGGCCGAAGGCTCCGCGCTGCTGGCCGTGATGCGCTTTGTGCAGGACACCCCGGGTGCCGAAGCGCTGGGCATTGGCCTCACCGCCGCTTACCTGCAAGCCGCGCCCGCCAAGGCCCTGGCGGGTGTGGAGGGTGCCCAGGCTTTCGATGCCCTGGGCACCTTTGCCGACCGCCTGGCGCGCCGTGCCTCGGTGGCCGTGCCGGGCAAGGCCTCGGGCGCTACGCTGTCGGCACACCTGGACGTGGCCAACGGCTACGGCGTGCGCTTTGCCACCTACGAGGTCGAAGGCCGCATGCAGATCTGCTACGAGGGTGAGGCCTTTCGCCGCCTGCTGGCCATGCCCGTGGCCGATGCCGAGCAGCGCGCCCGTGCCGTCCTGGCGCTGACCCGCCCCGAATGCACCAACCCCGACCTGCCCGCACACGAGCGTGCCAAGGTCACCACTTGGCAGGCCGAGGTGCTGGAGCGTGTGGACGTGGCCGGCCTGCCTGGCTACCTGCGCAACCGCGTGCAGATGCGGCGCGCCAGCGTGTGGGGTGCTGCAGCCTTCCAGCAAGCCCGCAAAAACGCTGCCGACCCGGCGGTGGCCGCTGCCGCCGCACGCGCCCTGACCGAATTCACCGGCGTGAGCAAGGCTGACCTGCCCGATGAAGACCAGAGCGCCTACAACGACGCTGCCATGCGGGTGAGCGCCGTACGCTGGGCGCTGGTGCCTGCTGCTGCGCCTGTCGCGACCGCCGCCGGAGTCCGCCCCACACTGCTGACCGAACCCGGCGCCCCCGGCGAAACCTGTGTGCTGCTGGTGGACGCGCAGCACAGCGCCAAGGCCCCGCTGCTGCGCCGCTGCACCTACGGCGTGGTGTGGACTGCATCGGCCAGCACCAACCGCGAAGGCACGGCGGTAGCCCTGGCGGTGCAGCCCCTGGAAGGCTGGCGCGAGCTGTGGGTGTTGCGCAAGACCGCAGGCGGCTGGCTGGCCGATGTACTGCCACCCACTGCCGCCACGCCCGAGACGGGTGTGGCCGAGTGGGCGGGGTGGGTGCCCGGCGGTCAGCAAATGCTGGTGGCCCGCGAGGCGCGCGGCCAGGGACGCTACCGCAAGAGCTTTGAGGTGGTGCGGCTGGACGGCCTGACAACCGAGCGGGTCACGGGCGACATATCGGCGTTGCCCCTGTTCCAGCGCTGGCAGGACCCGGCCTGGAAGCAGCAGACGCTGAGCCTGCGTTGAGGGTGACGTCCGTGCCGCCGCGCTGTTCGGCGTACCCGATGGCGCACTTACACTCGGTCGCCTTTGCCATCCCGCCCTTTGCGAGCCCGACATGACAACACCCGCCGAACTGACGACCCTGCTGACCCGTGTAGATGCGGTGATCGTGGACCTGGACGGCACCATGGTGGACACGATGGGCGATTTCAGCGCCGCGCTCAACCGAATGCTCAACGAGCTTGCGCTGCCCGGCATTGCCTCGGCAGAGATCGAACGCATGGTCGGCAAAGGGTCGGAGCACCTGATCAGGTCCGTGCTCAACCATGTGATGGCGCATGAAAATATTGCCGATGTTGCTATGAAAACAGAAGCGATTTTCCCGGCGGCATGGTCCAGCTACCAGCGCCACTACCTGGACATCAATGGCAGCTGCTCGGCGGTGTACCCCGGTGTGGTGCAGGGGCTCGATGCGCTGCGGGCTGCCGGCCTGCCGCTGGCCTGCCTGACCAACAAGCCCCTGGCGTTTGCGCGGCCGCTGCTGCAGGCCAAGGGGCTTGACCTCTACTTCAGCCAGGTGTTTGGTGGCGACAGTTTCGAGCGCAAGAAGCCCGATCCCCTGCCGCTGATCGGCACCTGCCAGGCACTGGGCACAGAGCCTGTGCGCACGCTGATGCTGGGCGATTCAAGCAACGATGCGCAGGCCGCAAGGGCTGCCGGCTGCCCGGTGTTGCTGGTCACCTACGGCTACAACCACGGGCAGCCGGTGCGCGCGGTGGATGCTGACGGGTTCGTGGATTCGCTGGCGGAGCTTGCCCGGGCGGAGTAAGCCCTGCATGACTCCCTGCGGTCTGCACTGGCAGGGCCTCGGGCAGTCCACAGGGGTGCAATTTTTTCCAGTGGCGCGGCTGTGGGCTGCAACAACCGCCTTGCGGCCTGCCCTGGTCCGCACCAGCGCATCCGCGCGAGGTTGATGCAGGGGCTCCCTAGCGCGACAACAGGCGCGGCGCACCGGCGTTGCCGCTGCCGCCGCGGTTGTGACCGATCGACGGGCCGTGGCTGCGCGGGGTGGCGGTGGCACCAGCCGTTGCCTCGCTGCCCGCAGCCAGGCGGAACACGGCCACTGCCTCCACCAGCTGCGCCGCCTGCGATTTCAGGCTGTCGGCAGCGGCGGCACTTTCTTCCACCAGCGCGGCGTTCTGCTGTGTGGTCTGGTCCATGTGGGTGATGGCCTCGGCCACCTGCGCCACGCCCTGACTCTGCTCGCCGCTGGCGGCGCTGATCTCGCCCATGATGTCCGTCACGCGGCGGATGGAGCCGACCACCTCGCTCATGGTGACGCCGGCCTTGTCGACCAGCTGGGTGCCTTTTTCCACACGCTCCACGCTGGCCATGATCAGGGTCTTGATCTCCTTGGCGGCCTCGGCGCTGCGCCCGGCCAGGTTGCGCACCTCGCTGGCCACCACCGCAAAGCCGCGGCCCTGCTCGCCCGCCCGGGCGGCTTCCACCGCCGCGTTCAGCGCCAGGATGTTGGTCTGGAAAGCGATGCCATCGATCACGCTGATGATGTCGGCAATCTTGTTGCTGCTGGCGTTGATGCCCTTCATCGTCTCCACCACCTCGGCCACCACATCGCCGCCCTGGACGGCCACGCTCGATGCCGTCATGGCCAGCTGGTTGGCGGTGCGCGCGTTGTCGGCGTTCAGGCGCACTGTGGAGCCCAGTTCTTCCATCGAGGCGGCGGTCTCTTCGAGTGCACCGGCTTGCTGTTCGGTACGGGCCGACAGATCGTTGTTGCCCGATGCGATCTCGGCGCTGGCCGCTGCCACGCCCTCTGCGCCCAGCCGCACATTGCCCACGATGTTGGCCAGGCGCTGCTGCATGGCGGCCAGTGCCTGCAGCAGCTGTGCGGTTTCGTCGGTGCCCTGCGCCGCAATGGTGTGGGTGAGGTCGCCGTCGGCGATGCGTTCGGCCGCCAGCTTTCCTCGCAGCACCGGCAGCACGATGGAACGCGTCACCATCCATGCCAGCAGCGCGCCCAGTGCCACCGCCACCAGCGTCGCGACGCCCAGCAGCATCCTGCTGGCCTGGGCGAGCGACGAGGCTTCCTGCTGGCCCTGGGCCAGCTGCGCGGCCATGGTGCCCCGCAGTACATCCAGCGACTGCAGGTACTGGTCTGCCAGCGGGCGCAGGTCCTTGTCCACCATGGTCGGCACATTGGGCTCGCCACCGCGGTGCAGTTCGCGGATCTCGGCGAGCTTGTCGTCGTAGGCCTTGCTGGCCTGCGCAATGGCCGCCAGCTGGCTGCGGCCCTTGTCGCTTTGCACCAGGGCCTCGATGCGGCGCACTTTGTCCAGTTTCTTCTTGTCAGTGGCCTGCGTGTCGGCCGTGAGCTTTTCCATGTAGGCCGGGTCGATGGCCTTGAGGAAGGCTTCGGTGCGCACCCAGTTCAGCCGGATGTCAGACGCCCAGTCCTCCACCAGCGTCTGCTGCTCGATTTCCTGGGTGGCCACGCGCTCGCTGGCCGCCTGCAAGGTGCCAATGCGCCAGATCCCGGTGGCAGCGATCAGCACCGTGATGAGAAGGATGATGACAAAGGAGATGCCGAGGCGCAGGCCCACGGAAAGGCGGCTGATGTGCATGGTGAAAAGCGCGGGAAAGCGGTTCGGTAATCAGTGACGGAAGAAAGGAGCAGAAGGCTCGCTGGGCTGATCGGGTAACGCATTCAGTACCGTGGCACATGTGCTGCGGTGCTGGCGCAATGCCTTGCCGGTAGGTTAGGGCGGGCAGGTGTCACGCGCTGTCCGTGTGGCGACAGCAGTGACCTGGCGCGTGTCGCCAGGCACATATGGGCCGTGTGCGAGCCACGGGTCAGCAGTGCCTCAGGCCGGCTTGCCCAGCAGGGCATCCTTGAGCTTCCAGTCGGCCGGCGCGTTGCCCAGCCAGATGCCCAGCAGGGCATTGAAGAACTCTGGCTCCTTGAAAGGCTCGCCCTGGGGCTTGCCCTTGACGGTGATGATGGTGCCGGTGCCGGGCACCCAGTCAATCATGAACTGGTCGCCTGCGGCCAGCTTCTTGTGGTCCGAGAAGATCTGGCTCATGCGCAGCACCCCCGGAATCAGCTTGGAGAAAGCTGCCCGGTCCATGTTGTCTTCCATCCCGCGCGAAAACAGCTTGCCCAGCTCGGTGGAGTCGATTTCGCGCAGCATTGTGATGCTGATGCGCTTGGGCCCCTTGAGCGCCGTTACCTCGGCCGTTGTGGCGGCTTTTTTCTCCAGGTACAGCCCGGCGGTGTAGACCTTGAACACCGCCTTGTAGCGCACACCCGCGCCGTTGAGCTGCAGGTTGGCGTCGGCCATCTGCAGGGTTTCGGCGTACTTCACATCCGCCACGGTCATGGGTTGTGCCAAGGCTCCGGTGGCCAGCAGGCAGGCACCGGCCAGCAAGACGCATCGGTGGATGAGGTTCATTGGTAGGGCTCCTGATAAAAAAGAACGGTCGTTCGTTTCAGATTGTTAACCCAACCCGATGCGGTCGCAACAGGGTTTTCGAGGGTTTTGTCCCCACGGCGGAGACGGAATGAGCACCGTTCTTTGCCGGTTTGCTGCAGGTCAATGGTGTCGGGGTGCGGCATGCGCCGCAGCGGAGGGGGCATCCCGTCCGGCCTTAGGACTGCGCTGCACGGCCTGCGTGGCGTCGGCACTTGGGCCATCGGGCCCCGGCTTTGCTACACTTTGCCCCCATGTTCATTCACCACGTGTTCATCACAGGTTGCAGCGACCGGGGAGCCTGGCCCTGGCGGTCGCCTGTCGCTTTGAACACCTGATGGCACCGGGGCAGCAACGCCCCAGCGTGCACCACCCGTGGCCTCCTCCCTCCTTGAAGCGGAGAGGCCGATCGAATGAACCGCAGCGCCCCTGATCCACTGCACAGGGATGCGCGCTGCGACAGCTGGGAGCTATCCCCGTGATCACAGAACTTGAATTCAAAAGCCTGGCCGGCGAAGGCTACAACCGCATCCCGCTCATGGCCGAGGCCTTTGCGGACCTGGAAACCCCGCTCTCGCTCTACCTGAAGCTGGCGCACACCAAGGACGGCGGCAAGCACAGCTTTCTGCTCGAATCCGTGGTGGGCGGCGAGCGCTTTGGGCGCTACAGCTTCATCGGCCTGCCTGCGCGCACGCTGCTGCGCGCCAGCGGCTTTGGCGCGACGGCACGCACCGAGGTCGTCACCGATGGCCAAGTGGTCGAAACCGCCGAGGGCAACCCGCTCGACTTCATCGAGGCCTACCAGAAGCGCTTCAAGGTGGCCCTGCGCCCCGGCCTGCCGCGCTTTTGCGGCGGCCTGGCCGGCTACTTCGGCTACGACGCGGTGCGCTACATCGAGAAAAAGCTGGAAGCCACCTGCCCGCCCGACACCCTGGGCTGCCCCGACATCCTGCTGCTGCAGTGCGAGGAGTTGGCCGTCATCGACAACCTGTCGGGCAAGCTCTACCTCATCGTCTACGCCGACCCTGCCCAGCCCGAGGCGTATGCCAAGGCCAAGAAGCGCCTGCGCGACCTGAAGGACCAGCTCAAGTATTCGGTGAGCGCCCCGGTGGTGAAGGCGACCGAAAGCCACCCCGCCCAGCGCGACTTTGCCAAGGCCGACTACCTGGCCGCCGTGGACCGTGCCAAGGAGCTGATTGCCGCCGGCGACTTCATGCAGGTACAGGTGGGCCAGCGCATCCACAAGCGCTACACCGAAAGCCCGCTCTCCCTGTACCGCGCGCTGCGTTCGCTGAACCCGTCGCCGTACATGTACTTCTACGACTTTGGCGACTTCCATGTGGTGGGCGCCAGCCCTGAAATTCTGGTGCGGCAGGAGAAGACCGACGAAGGCACCAAGGTCACCATCCGTCCGCTGGCCGGCACCCGCCCGCGCGGGGCGACGCCCGAGAAGGACAAGGCCACCGAGGTCGAACTCATCAACGACCCCAAGGAACGCGCCGAGCACGTGATGCTGATCGACCTCGCGCGCAACGACATCGGCCGCATCGCCAAGACCGGCACCGTGAAAGTGACGGAAGCCTTTGCGGTGGAGCGCTACAGCCACGTGATGCACATCGTGAGCAACGTGGAAGGCATCCTGCACGACGGCATGACCAGCATGGACGTGCTCAAGGCCACCTTCCCCGCCGGCACGCTGACGGGCGCGCCCAAGGTGCATGCGATGGAGCTGATCGACCAGCTGGAGCCCACCAAGCGCGGCCTGTACGGCGGCGCCTGCGGCTATCTCAGCTACGCGGGCGACATGGACGTGGCCATTGCGATTCGCACCGGCATCATCAAGAACGGCACGCTGTATGTGCAGGCCGCTGCCGGTGTGGTGGCCGATTCTGTGCCTGAGCTGGAATGGAAAGAAACTGAACACAAGGCCCGCGCACTGTTGCGTGCGGCCGAACTGGTGGAGGAGGGCCTCGAATGACCCGCGCAATCGACAAAATCAAACACTGCCAAACGATGCAGGATGTGCGCCGTGAAGTAAACGCGCTGGACGACGTGCTGGTGCCCCTGCTGGTGGAGCGCGTGGGCTACATGACCCAGGCCGCCCGCATCAAGCAAGACCCTGCCCAGGTGCGTGACGAAGCCCGCATCCAGGCCATTGTGGACCGCGTGCGCGAGCAGACCCTGGCCGAAGGCGGCGACGCCGATGTGATGGAAGCCATCTACCGCAGCCTCATGGAAGCCTGCATTGCCTATGAACACCGCGAGTTCGCCCGCCTGCGCGAGCCCGCCACTGCCGGGAGCGCCGCATGAAACTCTTGATGGTCGATAACTACGACAGCTTCACCTACAACATCGTCCAGTACTTTGGCGAGCTGGGCGCAGAGGTGGAGGTGTTCCGCAACGACGAGATCACCGTGGCCGAGATCGAAGCGCGCCTCAATGCTGGCAAGCTGGATCGCCTGGTCATCTCGCCCGGCCCCTGCTCACCGGCCGAGGCTGGCATCTCGGTGGCTGCGATCAAGCACTTTGCGGGCAAGCTGCCCATCCTGGGTGTCTGTTTGGGTCACCAGAGCATTGGCGCAGCGTTTGGGGGCAACATCATCATCCGCGCCCAAGAGTTGATGCACGGCAAAACCAGCGTCATCACCACCACGCAAAAGGGCGTGTTTGCCGGATTGCCTGAAAAGTTCACGGTCAACCGCTACCACTCGCTGGCCATCGAGCGCGCCACCTGCCCCGATGTGCTGGAGGTGACGGCCTGGACGGCTGACGGCGAGATCATGGGCGTGCGCCACCGGGCGCTGGCGATTGAAGGCGTGCAGTTCCACCCCGAAAGCATCCTGACCGAGCACGGCCACGCCATGCTCAAGAACTTTCTGGAGCAGCGCACATGATCATCGACAGCCACCAGCTGGTGATGTTCATCGCCGCAGGCTGGCTGCTGAACCTCACGCCTGGCCCCGATGTGCTCTACATCGTGACCAACGCGCTGCGCTCCGGCACGCGCGCGGGCATCGTGGCGGGGCTGGGCATCACGGCCGGGTGCTTTGTGCACATCTGTGCGGCAGCGGTGGGCGTGGGCGCGTTGCTGGCCACCTCGGCCACGGCGTTCACGGTGCTCAAGTGGATCGGCGCGGCGTACCTGATGTGGATGGGCGTGCGCATGCTGTTGTCCAAGCCCGGAGCCGATGGGGGCAACGGTGCAGCGCTGGCGGCTGCGCAGGCGGCCCCTGCGCCGCACACGCCGCTTCGCAAGGTGTTCCTGGGGGGCTTCTGGACCAATGTGCTCAACCCCAA
>LNEG01000179.1 GCA_001464865.1 Burkholderiales bacterium Ga0074133 | reverse complement strand
GTGGCGGGCGCCATGTTCATCGGCTTCGGACTCAAGCTGGCCCTCACAGACCAGCCCACCGTTTAAAAAATCAGGAGACTGTTTCCATGCCCATCACCGCACAGGAAGCGCTGCAGCGCACCATCGAGCACCGCGAAATCTTCCATGACGAGATGCTGCACCTGATGCGCCTCATCATGCAGGGCGAGCTTTCGCCCGTGATGACGGCGGCCATCATCACCGGCCTGCGCGTGAAGAAGGAAACCATTGGCGAGATCACAGCCGCCGCGCAGGTGATGCGCGAGTTCAGCACCAAGGTGCATGTGCCGGACAGCAAGCACCTGGTGGACATCGTGGGCACCGGTGGTGACGGTGCGAACACCTTCAACATCTCCACCTGCTCGATGTTCGTGGCCGCCGCAGCGGGCGCCAAGGTCAGCAAGCACGGGGGCCGTGGTGTGTCGAGCAAGAGCGGCAGCGCTGATGTGATGGAGGCCCTGGGCATCCACATCAACCTCAAGCCGGAGGCCATCGCACAGTGCATTGCCGAAGTCGGCATCGGCTTCATGTTTGCGCCCAACCACCACCCGGCCATGAAGAACGTGGCCCCGGTGCGCAAGGAACTGGGCGTGCGCACCATCTTCAACATCCTGGGCCCCCTGACCAACCCCGCCGGCGCGCCCAACATCCTGATGGGCGTGTTCCACCCCGACCTGGTGGGCATCCAGGTGCGCGCGCTGCAGCGTCTGGGCGCAGAGCACGCGCTGGTGGTGTACGGCCGCGACGGAATGGACGAAGTGAGCCTGGGCGCCGCCACGCTGGTGGGCGAGCTGAAAAACGGCCAGATCACCGAATACGAAATCCACCCCGAAGATTTTGGCTTGCCCATGGCCAGCAACCGCGCCCTCAAGGTCGAAACGCCCGAGCAGTCGCGCGAGATGCTGATCGGCGTGCTCAAGGGCGAGCCCGGCGCGGCGCAGGACATCGTGTGCCTGAACGCCGGCGTGGCGCTGTATGCGGCCAATGTGGTCGATTCGATTCCTGACGGCATTGCCAAGGCGCGTGCCGCCATTGCATCCGGCGCGGCGCTGGCCAAGCTGGAGCAGCTGGTCACGCGCACGCACGTGCTGGCCATGCCAGCCTGACAGACCCGAGCCATGTGGCGCGACCCCGGCACGTGGATTGCAGTGGGCATTTCGGCCCTGTTCATCGTGGTCGGGTTCGCCATGCACCGCGTCTTCACCCACATCCTGAAACAGGGCGCCCCGGCGCCCGATGCAACCGACAAGGCAGCCTCCCATGAGCAGTGACATCCTCAACAAAATCGTCGCCGTCAAGCACGAAGAAGTGGCCGCCGCCCAAAAGCGCCTGTCGCTGCCCGCCATGCGTGCCGACGCCGAAAGCCGCGTGCTCACGCGCGACTTTGAAGGCGCCATGCGCGCCAAGATTGCCAAGGGCCAGGCGGCGGTGATTGCCGAGATCAAGAAGGCCAGCCCCAGCAAGGGCGTGCTGCGCGCCGATTTCGAGCCCGCCGACATCGCCCAGAGCTACATGGAGGGCGATGGCAAGGTCAGCGCCGCATGCCTGTCGGTGCTGACCGACCGGCAGTTCTTCCAGGGCCAGCCCGACTACCTCAAGCAGGCGCGGGCCAGCACCTTGCTGCCCGTGCTGCGCAAGGATTTCATGGTCGATGCCTACCAGATCTACGAATCGCGGGCCATGGGCGCCGACGCCATCCTGCTGATCGCCGCGTGCCTGGACGATGCGCAGATGGCCGACTTTGAAGCCATTGCGCGCAGCCTGGACATGGCCGTGCTGGTGGAAGTGCACGACCGGCCCGAGCTGGAGCGGGCGCTCAAGCTCAAGACGCCGCTGGTGGGCATCAACAACCGCAACCTGCGCACCTTTGACGTGACGCTGGACACCACGCTCTCCATGCTCAAGGAAGTACCCGCTGACCGCCTGCTGGTCACCGAGTCGGGCATCCTCAAACCCGCCGACGTGAGGACCATGCGCGACGCCGGTGTGCATGCCTTTCTGGTGGGCGAGGCCTTCATGCGCGCGGATGACCCGGGCATGGCGCTGGCCCAGCTGTTCGCCTGACACTCCCATTCGGTATTGCTATTGAAATAATAGCTATCGAGGCAAATAAATCCAGCGCTTGAGGCCATTTTGACCCTAAATCCCGCTTCAGGAGCCGCTACGCAGCTTGCCAGCGCCCACCCCGCCGACTGGCCGGTGGCGCAGGGCTGGCAGCCGCTGGTGGATGACTTCTTTGCCAGCGCCCGGGGGCAGGGGCTGCTGGCGTTCCTGCAATCACGGCTCGATGCCGGGGCCGTCATCTTCCCGCCCCGGCCGCTGCGCGCGCTGGAGCTCACGCCGCCCGATGCGGTGCGCGTGGTCATCCTGGGGCAGGACCCGTACCACGGCCGCGGGCAGGCCGAGGGGCTGGCGTTCTCCGTCGCGCCCGGGGTGCCGCTGCCGCCCTCGCTGCGCAACATCTTCAAGGAAATCCAGCGCGATCTGGGCACCGCGCCGCCCGCCTGGCCCGAGCCCGGCGGCAGCCTGGTGAAGTGGGCCCAAAACGGCGTGTTGCTGCTCAACACCGGCCTCACGGTGGAAGAGGGCCAGCCCGCCAGCCACGCAGGCAAGGGCTGGGAGCAGCTCACCGACGCCGTCATCCGCCAGGTGGCCGAGGGCCCGCGGCCGGTGGTGTTCATGCTGTGGGGCGCGCACGCCCAGGGCAAGCGCGCGCTCATCCCGGCCGACCG
>LNEG01000178.1 GCA_001464865.1 Burkholderiales bacterium Ga0074133 | reverse complement strand
TCCTGGCGCAGCAGATGGGCGTGGAGCTGGTCGAAGGGCAGGACCTGGTGGTCAAGGACAAGTTTGTGTACATGCGCACCACGCGCGGTCTGCAGCGGGTGGACGTGATCTACCGCCGCGTGGACGACGACTACCTGGACCCGCAGGCTTTCCGCCGCAATTCCACCCTGGGCTGCTACGGCCTGATGGAAGCCTACCGCGCCGGCAACGTGGGCATCTGCAACGCCGTGGGCACCGGCGTGGCCGACGACAAGTCGGTGTACCCCTACGTGCCCGAGATGATCCGCTTCTACCTGGGCCAGGAGCCCATTCTGAAGAACGTGCCCACCTGGATGTGCCGCAAGCAGGACGACCTGCAGTACGTGCTGGCCAACCTCAAGGACCTGGTCGTCAAGGAAGTGCACGGCGCCGGTGGCTACGGCATGCTGATCGGCCCTGCCGCCACGCACGCCGAGATCGAGGACTTCCGCCGCGCGCTGCTGGACAACCCCGCGGGCTACATCGCCCAGCCCACGCTCAGCCTGTCGAGTTGCCCCACGTATGTCGAAAGCGGCATCGCACCCCGCCACATCGACCTGCGCCCGTTCGTACTCAGCGGCCGCGACGTGCAGATGGTGGCCGGCGGCCTCACGCGCGTGGCGCTGCAGGAGGGCTCGCTGGTGGTGAATTCATCGCAAGGGGGCGGGACCAAGGACACCTGGGTGCTGGGCGAACACGGCAGCAGTGCGGCACCGCAGTCGCAGACCCAAAGCCAGTCGATGGGCGGGATGACACAAACACAGGGGGGATATTGAAATGCTGAGCCGCACCGCCGACCACCTGTTCTGGATGTCCCGATATACCGAACGGGCGGAGAACACCGCCCGGATGCTTAATGTGAGCTACGAGACATCGCTGCTGCCCCAGTCTGCCGACGTCGCGCAAAAGGGCTGGGAAGGCCTGCTCTCCATCAGCGAGCTGATCCCGGCCTACACCGCGCGCCACGGCGAGGTCACCCCAAAAAACGTGCTGGAGTTCATGGTCCGCGATGGCAACAACCCGTCGTCGATCCTGTCGTGCCTGCGCGCCGCCCGCGAGAACGCCCGTGCCGTGCGCGGCGCGCTGACCACCGAGCTGTGGGAAACGCAGAACCAGACCTGGCTGGAACTGCATCGCCAGCTCGAAGCCGGCGCCTTCGAGCGCGACCCCGGGCAGTTCTTTGAATGGGTGAAGTACCGCTCGCACCTCTCGCGCGGCGTGGTGCTGGGCACCATGCTGCAGGACGAGGCTTTTCACTTTTTGCGCATGGGCACGTTCCTCGAGCGGGCCGACAACACGGCACGCCTGCTGGACGTGAAGTTCCACGCGGTGAAGAACGACTTTTTCGGCCGCGCCAGCGAGCGCAACCAGGAAAACGACTTCTACCACTGGAGCGCCATCCTGCGCAGCGTGTCGGCCTTCGAGATCTACCGCAAGGTGTACCGCGACGTGATCACGCCCGGCCGCGTGGCCGAGCTGCTGATCCTGCGGCGGGACATGCCGCGCTCACTGCACGCCTGCCTGCTGGAGGTGGTGGAGAACCTGGCCGTGGTCGCCAACGACCAGTCCAAAGAGACGCAGCGCCGCGCGGGCCGGCTGCTGGCCGACCTGCAATACGGTCGCATCGACGAGATCCTGGCCACCGGGCTGCATGCATTCCTCACGCAGTTCCTGGACCGTGTGAACGACCTGGGAGGCGGCATCAGCCGCGACTTCCTGGTGGCATCGGGCGACTGATCGCCCGGACCGCCCGGACCGCGCTTTGCGCAGGGCGGGGGCCTCAGGCCCCTGCGTTGCGCCGCTGGTCGCGCAGCATGAACAGGTACAGGCTCTCGACCTTCTCGCGCGCCCACGGGGTCTTGCGCAGGAACTTCAGGCTGGAGCCTACGCTGGGGTCGATCTGGAAACAGCGCACCGGAATCTGGCGGCCCAGCTCTTCCCAGCCAAAGTAGGCGTGCAGCGCCTCCACCATGGCTTGCAGTGTTACGCCGTGCAGGGGGTTGTGGGGCTGGCTGCGGCGGGCCGGGCCGCTGGTGATGCCGGTGGCAGCAGGCGTTGCCGTGGTCGCGGGCGCTGCATTGGCAGACGCCTCGACCTGCGGAGGCGCATCGGGCATTGGGGCCGCTGGGGCCGGGGGCTCGGTCGATGGGTTCATGGCTGCAAGCATATCGCTGCCGCGCGCCGTGCTGCGGGTCAGCGCATGCCCTGGCGCCTGGCCTCGCGCTCGAACAGCTCGGCGGCCCAGTCCACAAACGCCCGCACCTTGGCGCTCAGGTGGCGGTTGGGCGGGTACACCACGTACACCGGCAGCAGAGGTTGCGTCCACTGCGGCAGCAGTTGGACCAGCGTGCCGGCCTCGAAATGGCGCACCGCCTGGAACGTGGTGATCTGGCCAATGCCCAGGCCCGACACCAGCGACGTGAGGTAGGCGTTGCTTTCGTTCACGCTCAGCCGGTAGGGCCCGGTGATCTCGATGGATTCATCGCCCTGGTGGAACTCCAGCGGGTAGTGGCGGCCGGTCTGGGGCGACGAATAGATCACGCTCATGTGCTTTTGCTCGATCTCCAGCGGATGGGCGGGCGTGCCATGGCGCGCCAGGTAGTCGGGCGATGCCACGGTAATGAACTCCAGGCTGCCAATGCGACGCGCCACCAGCGACTGGTCGGCCAGCTCGCCGCCGCGGATCACGCAGTCCACGTTGTCACCGATCAGATCGACCATACGGTCGCTCACGCCCAGGTCCACCTGGATGTCGGGATAGCGCGCATGGAAGTCCGCCAGGTGCGGAAGGATCAGCAGCTGCGCCACGGCCGTGCCCACATCCACCCGCAGGCGGCCGCGCGGGTTGGCGCGGGCGTTGGTCATGCTCGCCTCGATGTCGTCCAGATCGGTCAGCAGGCGTACCGTGCGGTCGTAGTAGGCAGCGCCATCGGGCGTCACCGTCACGCGGCGCGTGGTGCGGTTGAGAAGCTTCACGCGCAGGCGTGCCTCCAGGGCCTGCACGTGCTTGGTGACGGTGGCCTTGGGCAATGACAGCGAATCTGCCGCGCGGGTGAACGTGCCGGCCTCTACCACCCGCACGAATATGCGCATGGCCTGTATCTGGTCCATGGCTTCTCCTTGAATCTCGGCACCCACCAGTGGGTGCCGAAGAATTCTCACACGCGGCCATGCTTCCATTGTTGGCGTTTTGGAAACACTGCAGGGCCCGGGCAAGGCTTTATTCCGCTGCCGGCAGGCACTACAGTCTCTCCATCGTCCACCCACCTGGGTATTGCCATGGCCTTGCCGCCCGATTCCCTGTCCCTGCCTTCTGACTCCCTGCCGCAGGCCGCGCCTGGCGCGGCAGCCTCGCAGCCCTGCGATTCCACCATTGAGGTGGCGCCGGGCCAGGAAGTGGCCGTGCGCCTGTATGGCCGCAAGAAGCCGGGGCAGCGCCTGCCGCTGGTCGTGCATTTCCATGGCGGCGCCTTCACCTCGGGCGGGCTGGACAACGGCTGCACCGTGGCCGCGCTGCTGGAGGGCGCGGGTGCGCTGGTGGTGTCGGTGGCGTACCCGCTCACCCCGTTTCCACAGCCGGTGGACACTGGCTACGGCGTGCTCAAGTGGGCGTACCGCAACCGCGCCCGGCTGGCCGGGCAGGGCGCGCTGCTGTACCTCGCGGGGGAAGAGGCGGGCGGCAACCTGGCCGCCGCTGTCTCGCTGATGGCACGCGACCAGTCGCACCCACCGCTGGCCGGGCAGATTCTGCTGTCGCCCATGCTGGATCCCTGCGCGGGTACCGCATCGCTGCGCGAGGCCACGGGTGACGCCACGGGCTGCAAGTGGGCCGAAGGCTGGCGCAAGTTCTTGCGCAGCCCCCGCGATGCCGAGCACCCCTATGCCGTGCCCGCGGCCGCGCAGCGGCTTGCCGGCTTGCCGCCCACCCTGATCCTGGTCGGCGACACCGACCCGATGCGCGATGAGGCGCTGGCCTATGCGGCCCGGCTGCGCGCGGCGGGCCTGCCGGTCACGCAGCACGTCTTCAGCAAAAACGCCACCTGGCCCGACGCGCTGCTGCAGCAGCAGCCCGCGCCGGCGGGATGCCCGTGCGCAGGCGCAGCCCAGGCCCAGTTCGATCTGTTTTTTGAATCCACCCGCACGGCCGAACCAGCCTGAGGACCGGTGCAGGCGTTCGGGTAAGGCGGGCCACAGGCGCTTGCAGTGCATTGCGGCCCGCTTCCCACCCCGCCCCGTGCGCACCCTGCAGTGCAGGCCTGCGTCGGTTGCGCTCCGCCCGCGAAGCGGCGGGACACCGTTTACCCAGTGCTTTGAAGATTGCTATAAAAATAATAGCTAACTAGGCAAATAAAACGGGGGCTACAGGCTGAAAACGCTTGAAAAAGCCCCCAGACACCCATCCTGGTGCCCATGGGGAAGCTCTGGATGACTCCCCGCGGTCTGCGCTGGCGCGGACGTGGGCAGTCCACGGCGTCGCTTCTGTTGCCAATAGCGTGGCTACTGGTCGCAGAAACGGCCTTGCGGCGTGTCCCGACCTGCACCTAACGCATCCTCGCGCGGCTTGGGTAGCGGCGCCCCGGCTCACCGCTGCGCGGCCAGCCAGCCCTGCAGACGCTCCACCCCCGCCTTCAGCCGCCCCAGGTCCTGGCTGGCAAAGCACCACCGCAGCCAGCCAGAGGCCTCGTCCCCAAACGCACTGCCGGGCGCCAGGCCCAGCCCCGCCTCGCGCACCAGGCGCTTGGCTAGCGTCAGGCAGTCGTCGTGGCCCTCGATGCGGAAGAACGCATACATGCCTCCCAGCGGCGTGGCCACCGACACCCCGGGCACGGCGGCCAGCAACGGCACCAGCGTGTCGCGGCAGGTTTTCAGGTGGGCCACCAGCGCAGGTGTGACCTCATCCGTGCGCTGCATTGCCACCGTGGCCCCGCGCTGTACAAACACTGGCGCGCACGAGGTGTTGAACTCGGCGAGGGCGGCAGCACCAGCCAGCCCAGACGCCAGCCGGTCATCAGGAAACTCTTGGAAAAGCTGTGCGTCACGATCAGACGGTCGTCGGGCTCGGCCATGTCCAGAAAGCTGGGGGCAGCCCCGTTGGCCGTATCGCCTGCGTAGTACAGCCGCTCGTACACCTCGTCGGCCAGCACCCAGGTGCCGGTGCCGCGGCAGTGCGCCAGGATGGTGGCTTGCTCTTCGCGCGTGAGCGTCCAGCCGGTGGGGTTGTTGGGGGCGTTGACGATCAGCATGCGCGTGCCGGGCGTGATGGCCGAAAGCAAAGCGTCCATGTCCAGCCGCCACGCACCGCTCGCATCCGCCACCAGCGGCACGGTGCGCACCTGAGCACCCAGGATGCGCGGCTGCGCCACCAGGTTGGGCCACACGGGGGTCACCAGCACCACCTCGTCACCCGCATCCACCAGCGCCTGCACGGCCACCATCAGGCCGTTGACGCCCCCGGAGGTGACAGCAACGCGGTCAAACCATGCATCGGTATGCACCTGGGGATGCAGGCCGTGCATGTAGCCGGCAATGGCATGGCGCAGCTCGGGCAGGCCCAGGTTGTGCGCGTAGAACGTCTCTCCGTGCTGCAGCGATGCAATGGCCGCCTCGCGGATGAAATCGGGCGTGACCTCGTCGCTCTCGCCAAACCAGAACTTCAGCACATCGCTGCGCCCCAGGCCCTCATTGGCCACCTCTCGGATGCGGGACTCTTCCAGGCTTTCGACCACGGCTCTCATGCAATCTCCTTGGGATCAATGGTGCACATCATCCTATGAACCGCGGCGGGGTGTCGCCGGTTGGCGGCACAAAAAATCGTGCGGGCGTATAGTCAAAAGCATCCTTGTTCACCCGCATAGCCACCCATCCATGACGTACCCCAACACCCAGCTTTTCATCGCAGGCCAATGGCAGGACGCCGCCGACGGCAAGACCATTGCCGTGCACAACCCCGCCACCGGCAAGGAAATCGGCCGTGTGGCCCATGCCGGCAAGGCCGACCTGGACCGTGCCCTGGATGCCGCGCAAAAGGGCTTTGAAGCCTGGCGCGACATGCCCGCCGCCGAGCGCGCCAAAACCATGCGCCGCGCCGCCGCCCTGATGCGCGAACGGGCTGAAGCTATCGCCGCCATCCTGGTGCAGGAGCAGGGCAAGCCGCTGGCCGAGGCCAAGGTGGAAACCATGGCGTCGGCCGACATCATCGAGTGGTTTGCCGACGAGTCGATGCGCGTGTATGGCCGCATCGTGCCGTCGCGCAACCTCAAGGCCACGCAGATGGTGCTCAAAGACCCGGTAGGGCCCGTGGCGGCCTTCACGCCCTGGAACTTCCCGATCAACCAGGTGGTGCGCAAGCTGGGCGCAGCCTTGGGCGCAGGCTGCTCCATCCTCGTCAAGGCGCCTGAGGAAACCCCCGCCAGCCCGGCCGAGCTGATCCGCGCGTTTGCAGACGCAGGCGTGCCTGCAGGCACCGTGGGCCTGGTGTATGGCGACCCGGCTGAAATCTCGAGCTACCTCATCCCGCACCCCGTCATCCGTAAGGTCACGTTCACCGGCTCCACGCCCGTGGGCAAGCAGCTGGCGGCGCTGGCTGGCAAGCACATGAAGCGCGTGACGATGGAGCTGGGCGGACATGCACCGGTCATCATTGCCGAAGACGCCGACCTGGAGCTGGCCATCAAGATCGGCAGCGGCGCCAAGTTCCGCAATGCCGGGCAGGTGTGTATTTCGCCCACGCGCTACCTGGTGCACGAAAGCGTGCGCGCCGAGTTTGTGGCCGCGTTCGGCAAATACGCACAGGGCCTGAAGGTGGGAGACGGGCTGACCGCTGGCACGCAGATGGGCCCGCTGGCCAACCCGCGCCGCATCACCGCCATGACCGACCTGATGGCCGATGCCGTGCAGCAGGGCGCCACGCTGGTCACCGGCGGCGAGCGCATCGGCACTGAAGGCAACTTCTTTCAGCCCACGGTGCTCGACAACGTGCCGCTGTCGGCCCGCATCGTCAACGAAGAACCGTTCGGCCCCGTGGCCGCCGTGCGCGGGTTCGAGAAGATCGAAGACGCCATTGCCGAGGCCAACCGCCTGCCGTTCGGCCTGGCGGGCTATGCCTTTACGCGGTCTTTGAAGAACGCGCACCTGCTGGCCCAGCGGCTGGAGGTGGGCATGCTCTGGATCAACCAGGCCGCAGCGCCTGCAGCCGAGTTGCCGTTTGGCGGGCTCAAGGATTCGGGCTATGGATCGGAGGGCGGGCCCGAGGCCATCGAGGCGCACCTGAACACGCGCCTCGTGTCCATCATGAACGTGTAGCCCGGGCTGCTGCCGTGGGGCACGCTACAACGCGCATGCCGTGTCTGCCTGCAAGGGGCCGAGGGCGATGCGCCTGAACATGCGCCATGTGGCCCTGGTGCTGTTGTTGCCGCTGCTGGTGGGGGCGGCCGCACTGGCGTTCTGGGGTCCGGTGCGGGGCTACGACGTGCGCTGCGCGAAAGAGGCCCGCATCACCTGCACCCTGGGGCGCGATACAGCGTCGGGGGTCACATCGCATGCGTTTGCACTGGCTTCGCCTGCCAGGGCCAACGTGCGCGTGCAGCCCGTGCGCCGCGGGACCGACCGTATCCTGCTCTACCTAGTGTCGGCGCCGCACGAGGTGTTTGCCGCCGAGTTTGAAGGCTCTGATGCCTACGCGCAGGCCCAGGCGGCGGCGGAGCAGCTCAACACGCTGTTTGCAGCAGGCCAGCCAGGTGCTGTGCACATCGAGGTGAAGCCCCCTGCTTACCTGCAATGGATGATGTGGGCGGGCATTGCCCTGCTGGGGCTGATCACTGGTGCCGCGCACCACGCTTTGCGGCCACGCCGCGTGTTGCCGGCAACCTGAACGCTGGAGGAGGGTTTCATGCTGCGAATGTTGGTGTTTCTGATGGCTTTCGCTGCGGCCCTGCCCGTGTTCGCAGGCTCGGAAAAAGAGAGTTACAGCGCTCGCCCGGGGTTGTTCTTCGCCTGGCTGTCGCCGGACGATGGCGCCGTGTTTGCGCGGTTCGATCAAAGCGCCCATCTGCAGCAACTGGTGCAGCACTGCAGGGCGGGGCGCCCGGTGTTTGCGCTGCAGGGCGGGGCACGCTACCAGTGCAGGCTGGAGGTGCCCGCATCGGGTGCAGCAGGACAAGGCCCGGACGTCGTGGGCGTGACCGTGCAGGGGCCGGTGCCCGAAAGCGATCGGCGCGAATACCGCCTCTTTGCGCTTGCGCCACCCGCCACGCCGCGCTGGGAGGTACGCCCGACAGCGCCCGACGAGCGCCGCGCCTTGCTGGCCTGGTTGCAGTCGGATGCACGGCGCTTCGGCGGTTTTGTGAAACAGCTCGCATGGAGCGGCGCTACCAGCGTGACGCAGCCGCAAGGGGAGCGGGCAACCGTGGTGGTTCCTGGCAAAACGGTGCGCGATGCCGCGGCCTTCTATGAGGCCCAGCGGCACCATGTGTTTGTGCGTACGCGTACTGCCTACGCGTACATGGGCGAGGTGCCCGGCACGCCGGCCGGCTATGTCGACATCGATGGCAGCGACGTGCCCGGGCTGGTGGTCGCCGAGGGCTGTGACGGCTGGTGTATTTCGCTGTGGGGCTTGAAGGGTGGCCTGCGTCAGGTGGGCGCGTTTGGCGGGCATTGAGCAGCGCAGCCTGCAGCGGCTCTGCGCTGCCAGCGGACCTGGCTGCAGCGTGCTGCGCCGCGTAAACGCACCTCCCCAAGGTGCGGCTCGCACGCGCTGGGAGGCCCATGAAAAAAGGCTGCCGAGGCAGCCTTCTCCATGGATTCGGGGTTCAGCGGTTCGATCGCGCGTTTGCTCAGCTGGCGTCGCCCATCTGCGACTGCAGGTAGTTCTGCAGGCCCACCTTGCCGATCAGGTCAATCTGGGTTTCCAGAAAATCGATGTGCTCTTCGGTGTCGTCCAGGATCTTTTGCAGCAGGTCGCGCGAGACGTAGTCACGCACTGACTCGCAGTGGGCAATGCCCTCCTTGATGGTGGCCTGCGCGCCCAGTTCCGAGCGCAGGTCGCAGGCCAGCACCTCGGGCACGTCTTCGCCGACCTGCAGCTTGGCCAGGTCCTGCAGGTTGGGCAGGCCGTCGAGCATGAAAATGCGGTCCATCAGCCAGTCGGCGTGCTTCATTTCGCCGATGGATTCCTCGTACTCTTTCTTGGCCAGCTTGTCGAAGCCCCAGTGCTTGAGCATGCGGTAGTGCAGAAAGTACTGGTTGATGGCGGTGAGCTCGTTCTTGAGCTGGGCCTGCAGATGGCCGATGACCTGTGCGTCGCCTTTCATGGGGACTCCTTGTTCGTTGTGTTGACTCGGGCCCGATTGTCAGTGACGTGAGTCCACGAAGGCAAGGCAATCCCATGCAGGCGCGGGCGGGCTGCGTGTGATGCTGATTGCGGTTCGCATCCGGCCACATGGTGCCCCTGCGGCACGCCTGCACTGTGCAGGCGCCGTGGGCTCGTGGCCCATGCCTTGGCCAGCGCGCTGGTTACCCACCACGCCACCGCCGCGGCAAGCGGCGTCGCGTCGGGCGTTGCCTGCTCTTGAGAGCGCCGGGGGTGGCCTCATCTGCCGAAGTGGCCTGCATGATCCTCGCGCGGCCCCGGCATCGCAGGAGACACGGTGAACGCGCGTGGGGTCTGAGCGTCCGGCCCTGTATTGAATAGCCACAGTCAATTAATTGCATCAAATCAATTAATTGGATTGATGAATTGGCAGGGCCTAAACTTCGCTTCGTTCTGTTCACAAACCACCAAAGGAAACAACCATGTCCCTGATCAACACGCAAGTCCAGCCCTTCAAGACCACCGCTTTCGTCAACCGCACCGGCAAGGGCGAATTCATCGACCTGACCGAAGCCGACCTGAAGGGCAAGTGGTCCGTGCTGATCTTCATGCCAGCCGCGTTCACCTTCAACTGCCCCACCGAAATTGAAGACGCTGCCGACAACTATGCTGCCTTCCAGGCCGCTGGTGCCGAGGTCTACATCGTGACCACCGACACGCACTTCTCGCACAAGGTGTGGCACGAAACGTCGGACGCCGTGGGCAAGGCCAAGTTCCCCCTGGTTGGCGACCCAACGCACCAGCTGACCAACGCTTTCGGCGTGCACATCGCTGAAGAAGGCCTGGCGCTGCGCGGCACGTTCGTCATCAACCCTGATGGCGTGATCAAGACCATGGAAGTGCATTCCAACGAAATCGCCCGTGACGTGTCGGAAACCCTGCGCAAGCTCAAGGCTGCCCAGTTCACCGCCGCCAACCCTGGCCAGGTCTGCCCCGCCAAGTGGAAGGAAGGCGCCAAGACCCTGACGCCTTCGCTGGACCTGGTTGGCAAGATCTAAGCAGCACGCTGCTTCGGCTGAGCGCACGCACCCGGTGCGGCGCTCCCCGGCCGGACAGGGCCATGGCGCGTGTGCGCCATGCCGTCCGGCTTTTTTTCGCCCGTCATCCGGGCCACAGATTCAGCAAGGGTTGACCTGCAGCACAACTGCCCACCGCCCTGATGCATCACCATTCGAATATCAATCAAGGAAGCCACCATGCTCGACGACCAACTCAAATCGCAACTTTCTGCCTACCTCGAACGCGTGCAGCAGCCATTTGAACTGGTGGCTTCCCTGGACGACAGCGAGACGGCCCGTGACATGCGCGAGCTGCTCGAAACCATCCAGTCCCTGCGCGCCGACAAGATCACGCTGCGCACCGATGGCAACGATGCGCGCAAGCCATCGTTCAGCCTGCAGCGCGTAGGCGCCACCAACAGCCTGCGATTTGCCGGCCTGCCGCTGGGCCACGAGTTCACCTCGCTGGTGCTGGCGCTGCTGTGGACGGGCGGCCACCCGCCCAAGGTCGAGCAGGACGTGATCGACTCCATCAAGGCGCTCGATGGCGACTTCAATTTCGAGGTCTATATGAGCCTGACCTGCCACAACTGCCCGGACGTGGTCCAGGCGCTGTCGCTCATGGCCATCGTCAACCCCAAGGTCAAGACGACCGTGATCGAAGGCGGCGCCTTCCAGCAGGAAGTGACCGACCGCGAAATCATGGCCGTGCCCATGGTGTTTCTCAACGGCCAGGTGTTCGGCTCGGGCCGCATGACCATCGAGGAAATCGTGGCCAAGCTGGACACCGGCTCTGCCGCCCGCGAAGCGGCCAAGCTGTCTGCCAAGGACCCGTACGACGTGCTCATCGTCGGCGGTGGCCCGGCTGGCGCTGCGGCAGCGGTGTATGCCGCCCGCAAGGGCATCCGCGTGGGTGTGGCGGCCGAGCGCTTTGGCGGGCAGACCAACGACACGCTGGCGATCGAGAACTACATCTCGGTGCAGGAAACCGATGGCCCCAAGTTCGCTGCCGCACTGGAAGCCCAGACCCGCTCCTACGGCGTGGACATCATGAACCTGCAGCGCGCCGACAAGATCATCCCCGCGGCCCAGCCCGGCGGGCTGACTGAAGTGGTGCTGGCCAACGGCGGCTCGCTCAAGGCCAAGACGGTGATCCTGTCCACCGGTGCGCGCTGGCGCAATGTGAACGTGCCCGGCGAAGCCGAGTACAAGAACAAGGGCGTGGCCTACTGCCCGCACTGCGATGGCCCGCTGTTCAAGGGCAAGCGCACGGCCGTGATCGGCGGCGGCAACTCGGGTGTCGAGGCCGCCATTGACCTGGCCGGCGTGGTGGCCCACGTCACGCTGATCGAATTTTCCGACCAGCTCAAGGCCGACGCGGTGCTGGTCAACAAGCTCAAGAGCCTGTCCAACGTGACCATCCACACCAATGCGCAGACCACCGAGATCACCGGTGCGGACGGCAAGGTCAATGGCCTGAAGTACAAGGACCGTGCCACCAACGTGGAACACCTGGTGCCCCTGGAAGGCGTGTTCGTGCAGATCGGCCTGGTGCCCAACACCGAATGGCTCAAGGGCACGGTAGAGCTGAGCAAGTTTGGCGAGATCGTGGTGGATGCCAAGGGCCACACCAACGTGCCGGGCGTGTTTGCAGCCGGCGACTGCACCACGGTGCCGTACAAGCAGATCGTGATTGCGGCGGGCGACGGGTCGAAGGCGGCGCTCAGTGCGTTCGACCACCTCATCCGCCAGCCGGCAATGCCCGCGGCTTCGGCGGCTGCGCCCGCAGCGGAGCGGGTGGCTGAACCTGCCTGATCTGGCATCCAAATGGGCTGTAGTGCATGAATTAAAAGCGCTGATAGCTATCAAATAAAGAGCGCGCAGCGACTTCGGTGGCTGCGCGCTTTTTGCGTTTGGGGGACACAGGCCGGGGCGTGGAGCGCCCGAAAGCCCCGCATGATCTGCGTCAAATAGTCACCGTATTGAGAATTATTCGCATACAATAATTTCATCAGCCAGCTACATCGGCGCCTTCTGCCCCGCAGAAGCGATGTCCGTGAACACCGAGCCAGCTCACTTGCTTTTCGGTTTTTCACCGTCGTTTCAAAAGAAGGACAGCTGCTGTGGCGCAGGTTTTTGCATTTCCCCCTTTGTTGGTTTCGGCCTCCGCGCGCTTTGCGCTGCGGCCGCTGGCATGGCTTGCCGCCTGTGCCTGCGGCCACGCGGCCATGGCCGCCCAGCCCGGTGCTGATGCGCCGGTGGTGATCGCCGCCGGCCCCGCGCTCAGGGAGGTCGTCATCAGCGGCTCGCGCAGCGAGCAGCACGCCGACGACCTGCCGATGAGCATCGACGTCATCAACAGCCAGGCGCTGGAAGAGGGCCAGGTGCGCGACATCCGCGATGCCGCGCGCGAGCTGCCCAATGTGTCGGTCACGCGCTCGCCGGCGCGCTTCTCGCTGGCCAGTGGCTCCACCGGGCGCGACCAGAACGCGGGGTTCAACATCCGCGGGCTGGAGGGCAACCGCGTGCTGATGCTGGTCGATGGCATCCGCCTGCCGCGCAGCTACGCCTTCAGCGCCAATGCGTTCGGGCGCGACTACCTCGACATCGGCCTGCTGCAGCGCATCGAGGTGGTGCGCGGCTCCACGTCGGCGCTGTACGGGTCGGACGGCATGGCCGGGCTGGTCAACTTCATCACAGCCGATCCTGCGGCCTTCCTTGCTGAGGGAAAGACTTTCGGTGGTCGCGCCAGCGTGGGCTACGACGGCGACGACCAGGGCGCCCGGCTGGGCGCCACGCTGGCGGGCCGTTCGGGCGACACGGTGCAGTGGCTGCTGGGCGCCAGCGCCTCGCGCTCCAGCGAGCTGGACAACATGGGTACCAACGGTGCGGCCAACGTGGACCGCACGCGGCCCAACCCGCAAAAGGACCGCAGCGGCGCCGTGCTGGGCAAGGTGGTGCTGACGCCCGGCGGCGGCCAGCGTCATGTGTTCACCTTGGAGCATGTGGACAAGACCGCCGACTACGACCTGCTGTCGGCCCGTGCCAAGCCGCCGCTGGCGGCCACCTCCACGCTGGCATCCACGTCGTTCACCGACATGCAGCGCACCCGCGGCACCTGGGAGAGCAGCTGGCGCGTGAACACCGCCTGGGCCGACGACGTGAAGGCCGTGCTCAGCTACCAGGACGCCCATTCGCGCGAGTACATCACCGAGGACCGCAACACCGCCGCCGACCGCGTGCGCGATGTGACCTACGACGAGCGCACCTGGCAGGCCAACCTGCAGGGCAGCAAGCTGCTGCGCACGGGGCAGGGCGATGGCGCGTGGGTGCACAAGCTCACCTACGGGCTCGACCATACGTCGGCCGATGTGAAAAACCTGCAGACGGGCGTGACGCCGCCAGCGGGCGAGGCCTTTCCGTTGAAGCGCTTTCCCGACACCACCGAAACCAGCACCGCCCTGTACCTGCAGGACGAGGTAATGCACGGCGTCTGGAGCGTGACGCCCGGCGTGCGCTTTGACAGCTACCGCATCCGCGCCGACCAGACAGGCTTTGGCGCCACGGCCGTGTCGCTGTCGGGCCATGCCACGTCGCCCAAGCTGGGTGTGCTGTACCGCGCCACCGATGCCTGGAGCGTGTTCGGCAACTACGCAGCGGGCTTTCGTGCGCCCAATGCAGGCCAAGTCAATGCGTTCTTCGAGAACCCGGTGGGCAACTACCGCACCATCCCCAACGCCAGCCTGCGCCCCGAAAAGAGCCAGAACCTGGAACTCGGCGTGCGCGGCCGTCTGCAGGCGCTCCAGATCGAGGCTGCGGCCTTCACCGGCCGCTACAAGGACTTCATCGAAGACCTGCAGCAGGTGGCGGGCACCGGCGCGCCGGGCAACCCGCTGGTGTTCCAGTCGGTCAACATCGGCCGCGTCACGCTCAGCGGCTTCGAGGTCAAGGGCCGCATGGACTGGGGCGACTGGGCCGGCGGGCGCATCAGCACGCCCTTTGCCTACGGGCAGACACGCGGGCGCGACACCGCCACCGGCCGCCCCGTCAACTCGGTGGACCCAGAGCGCCTGATGGCCGGGGTGCGCTATGAAACCGCGGGCTGGCATGTGCGGCTGGACGCCACGCACAGCGCGGCCAAGAAGGGGAGCGACGTGTACGTGGCCGCGGGTGCATCGCAGTTCCTGGCGCCCTCGTACACGGTGCTCGACCTGGCGGGCCAGTGGCGCATCCGCAAGGACCTGCGCCTGAACGCAGGCGTCTACAACCTCACCGACAAAAAGCACTGGCGCTGGGCCGATGTGCGCGGGCTGGCCGCAGGCGCGAGCTTTGTGGATGCCTACACCCAGCCCGGCCGCACGGTCCGTGTGTCGCTGGTGGCCGATTTCTGAGACTTGGCCGCCTCCAAAAAACGCACCAGCTGTTCACGCTGAGCCCGTCGAAGCGCTGCGCAGGGCTTCGACAGCCTCAGCCCCAACGGTAAGCGGCAGGCCCCATGCCTGCATCTTTTTCACTCTGACCCCGGGAGACCACACCATGACCCAACCCCTGGCGCCCACCGGCGCACCGGACGTGCACGACGCACTGCCCGACGAGGAATACAGCCTGCCGCGCGCCGAAGCGCTGCTGGCCGGTACGCTGGCACTGATGACGGGCCACGCCCAGGCCTGCTGCGACACGCACCGCCAGGCCATGGGCCGCAAGATCGTGTCCAACCTGCAGATGCTGGCGCACACGGGCATGTTCACGCCGCACTTTGGCACCATGCTGCGCAATCTGCAGGACCGCTGGAGTGCACTCGCGTGCAATGCGCGGCCCGACGCCGGTGCAGCGCATGACGCGCCAGGCCGCACACTGTCGGCGGCAGAGCAGCGCCGCGCACTGTGGGTTCCCGCCCCGGAGGTGGTGCAATGACCGCCGCGCTGCTGACCCCGCGCCCCGGCGCGGCGCTGCAGGGCGCACCCGGCATCCGCGCCCGCTTTGCCACCGCCCGCGCCAGCGGCCTGCGTGCGCGCGACGCGGCGCAAAGCCTGGGCCTGTCGGAAGGCGAGGTGATTGCCGCCCATGCGGGCGAGCATGCCGAGCCGCTGAAGGCTGTGCCACTGCGCGGCGACTGGCTGGCGCTGCTGCAGGCATTTGAGTTCTG
>LNEG01000177.1 GCA_001464865.1 Burkholderiales bacterium Ga0074133 | reverse complement strand
AGGCCCCCACCGACCACGCCGGAAGTGTGCCCACCACCAGACAGGCCAGCACCAGCAGCTCGACCGGCACGCGCATCCAGTGGGGCGGTTCATGCGGTGTGCGGGGCAGGTCGTCGGCCTGCGGGCCCCAGAACACATCCACCGTGAACCGCAGTGAATAGGCCACGCTGAACATGCCCGCCAGCGTCGCTGCCACAGGAAGCAGCCACTCCAGCATCGGTGTCGTATTCACGTACACCGTCTCGGCAAAGAACATTTCCTTGGACAGGAAACCGTTGAGCAGCGGCACGCCCGCCATGGCCGCACTGGCCACCATGGCCAGCGTGGACGTGATGGGCATCATGCGCCGCAGCCCCGACAGGCGGCGGATGTCGCGCGTGCCGGTTTCATGGTCCACGATACCCACCGCCATGAAGAGCGACGCCTTGAAGGTGGCGTGGTTCATGATGTGGAACACGGCGGCCACAGCAGCCAGCGGGCTGTTAAGCCCCAGCAGCAGCGTGATGAGACCCAGGTGCGAGATGGTCGAGTAGGCGAGCAGCCCCTTGAGGTCGTTCTGGAACATGGCCGCGTAGCCGCCCACCAGCAGCGTGCACAGCCCGGCACCACCCACCAGCCAGAACCATTGCTCGGTGCCCGCCAGCGCAGGCCACATGCGTGCCAGCAAAAACACGCCCGCCTTGACCATGGTGGCCGAGTGCAGGTACGCCGACACCGGCGTGGGCGCGGCCATGGCGTGCGGCAGCCAGAAGTGGAACGGGAACTGCGCGCTCTTGGTCAGCGCACCCAGCAGGATGAGCACCAGCGCCGTCAGGTACAGCGGGTGCGCCTTGATCAGATCGCCTGCGGCCAGCACCTGGTCTAGGTCGTAGCTACCCACGATGTGGCCCAGCACCAGCATCCCCGCCAGCATGCACAGGCCGCCCGTGCCGGTCACGGTGAGCGCCATGCGCGCGCCGCGCCGGGCGTCCTTGCGGTGGTGCCAGTAGCCGATCAGCAGGAAGGAAAAGAGGCTGGTCAGCTCCCAGAAAAACGCGATCTGGATGATGTTGCCCGAGAGCACCACGCCCACCATGGCCCCCATGAACGCCAGGAAGAACGCAAAAAACCGCGGAACCGGGTCGGCCGCCGACATGTAGTAGCGCGCATACAGCACCACCAGGCTGCCCACACCCAGCACCAGCATGCAGAACATCCAGGCAAAGCCGTCCATGCGCAGCACGAAGTTCAGGCCCAGTGCGGGTATCCAGGCGGTCTCTTCCCGTAGTACGCCGCCGTCCACGATGTCCGGAAAGTACAGGGCCGTCTGGATGGTGCAGAACACCGCGATCAACCCTGCCAGGGTCGACTCGGTATTGCGCGCATTGGTGGGTAGCACCGCTGCGAGCAGGCTGCCAATGAAGGGAAGAAGGAGGAGGGTGACCAGGGGCATGCTTGGTCGATTCTAAGGGGCGTTCCCAATGGCCTTGCACCCGTGCGGCCGTTGGGCGGCAGTGCGGACGACGGGGCTGGCGGGCGGTGTCCCTGCGGTGGATGCGCGCGATTCGGCGCGTCGCCAGCAGGGGCCCGACAAGGGGTGCGAGCGGGCCGCCGGCACTCGGCCCAGGCCTCGACGGCGCGCAGGGCGGGGTGCGGGAACGCGCCGGCGGATGGCGCGGGCTGGCGGGGTTACCTGGTCTGGCTGGCGCTGGGCTGTGGCTGTGCTGCGGGTGCAGCGCCAGGGCTTGCGGCGGGCTTGCCGGCATCCTTGCCCTCTGCCTTGGCATCCGCCTTCTTCTGGCGCGCCTCGGCCCTGGCAAACGCTGCAGCGCTGAATTTCTTTCCGTTCACCCGCAGGCCTTCGCTGGAGAGCCGCGCCGCCGTCTTTTCGCCCACGCCGCTGACGCGGCCCACAAGATCGGCCCAGTCCTTGAAAGGGGCCGTGTCCCGCTCCTGGATGATGCGGCCGGACAGCCCGGGGCCGATGCCCTTGATGCCATCGAGATCGGCGGCAGTGGCCTGGTTGACATCCACGGCGGCGAAAGACGCGAATGACAGCAGGCACAGAACGGTGAACAGAAAACGCTTGAGCATGGGCAGACTCCGGTAGGTGGTGTATGGGTACGGTATGGGCGCCATCCCCGCAGGCTTGCTGGGTGCAGAGGGTCCCTGGGGATCAGAGTTCCTCGACACGGCGCGCCGGGTAGCTGTCCCAGGTCTGGCAGCCTGGGCATTGCCAGAAGTGCTGGCGCGCCTCGAAGCCGCAGGCCGCGCAGCGGTAGCGCGTGAGGGGCTTGACGGCGTGTTCCAGCGCCCGCTGGATCTGCGGGTGGAATTCTTCGTGTTCCAGCTTCTCGCCGGCCAGCCACTTCGACGCTGCCACCAGCGACCGTTCCTTGTCGAGGTGCTGCACGTAGCGCTGCCGTGCCGCAGGGCGGGTGGCGGCATCGTTGGCGTCGATGGACACCAGGGCTTCGAGCACGTCCAGCGACGGCGCCTCTGCATAGTGGGCAGCCAGCAGCGCCTGCGCCTGCTGCACGCGGCCCGTGGCTGTGGCGGCTTCCACCAGCAGCGGGGCTGCCAGGGGCAGCGCAGCCGGGTTCTGTTCTGCCAGCACCTGCAGCGTATCGAGCACCGCTGCAGGCCGGCCCATCAGATGCTGCAGGCGGGCCAGCTCGATGCGGGCGCGTGCTGCCTGCGGAGCGGCGGCAATGGCTTGCTCCAGCAACGCCTGCGCGGCTGGCAGGTCGCCCTGCGTGGTCAGGGCCTGGGCCTGCTCGCACAGGTAGTGCGCCTGCCGCGTGCTGAAGTCGCCCTGGTCGGCCTGGTGCATCTTGTGGGCAATGGTGGCCGCGTGGGGCCAGTCGCGCGAACGCTCGTAAATGGCCAGCAGCGCCATGCGCGCCTGCGCCTCAAAGGGCGTGCCCTCCAGCCGCTGCAGCGCATCTTCGGCGCGGTCCAGCAAGCCGGCCTTGAGGAAATCGAGCGCCAGCGCATGCTGGGCCCGCTCCCGGTCTACACGGCTCAGGTCGCCGCGCGAGAGCAGGTGCTCGTGCACGCGCACGGCTCGGTCGTATTCGCCGCGGCGGCGAAACAGGTTGCCCAGCGCAAAGTGCAGCTCCGAGGTGTCGGGGTCGTTCTGCACCGCTTCGATGAAAGCGTCAATCGCCTGGTCCTGCTGTTCATTGAGCAGGAAATTCAGGCCCTTGAAATACGCCTTTGGCGCCCGGCGGTTCTCGGCCCGCAGTTGCCGCAGGTCGAACCGAGATGCGACCCAGCCCAGCACAAATGCCAGCGGCAGGCCCAGCAGGATCCAGGTCAGGTCAAATTCCATGGATCGAGGGCAGGTCAGGGGGAGGAGGGGTGGCGGTGCCCGCAGCCGCGGTCGAAGCCGGGCTGTCCGGGGTGGCGGTGGCCGGGCTTGCGGCTTCGGCACGCCGCGCGGCGGTGCGGTGGCGCCACCAGCGCGGCACCATCCCGAGCACGCCCACGATGAGTCCTGCCGCAAAGGCAGTCAGCACCACCAGCACCAGCGGTGCGCGCCATTGCGTGCCAAAAAAGAAGTGCACGGTGGCGTCTTGCTGGTTGTTCAGCGCAAACGCGAACAGGGTAAAAAAAATGGCTGCCTTGAGCAGCCACAGGAGGTATCTCATCGGGGGTGCTCCAGTGGTGGTGGGATTCTAAGAGCCGCGGCGTTCTGCTCGCCACACGTTGCCGGGGTTGCACACGGCCTTGTGATCGCGGTCGCGTGGGGGCCCTGCCTGAGTTCGAGCGATGCTGGCCGGGCGGACCGTGTGTTCTCCAAGCGCTTGCGCCGGGCGGCAAAATGCGGTCGCGGTAATGGTGGAGCCCGTCTGCATGGCTGCCCGCGCCGCGTCCAGGAATCCCCATGAACTTGCGTTTTGTCGAGGCCTTTTACTGGGTCGCGTCCCTCAAGAGTGTCACCCGCGCCGCCGAGAAACTGTTCCTTACCCAGTCGGCCATGTCCAGCCGGATTGCGGCCCTGGAAGACGAGCTCGGCGTGCTGCTGCTGGATCGTCGCGACAAGCACTTTCGGCTCACGGTGGCCGGCACGCGTTTCCTCACCTACGCCAAGCGCATGCTGGAGCTGCAGCGCCAGCTCAAGTCCGAGATGGGCTCTGGCGGGCCGGTGGAGGTCTCCATGCGCCTGGGGGCCATCGAGTCCGTACTGCACTCGTGGCTGATCCCGTGGGTGGAGCAACTGCGCAAGGACAACCCGCTGCTGGAGCTTGAGCTGACGGTGGAATCGACACCCGTGCTGATCGACCAGATCCGGCGCGGCACGCTGGATGCCGTGTTTGCGGCGTTGCCAGCTTCAGGCGACGGGCTCCGTAGCCAGGCACTGACGACGATGGAAATGGTGTTTGTGGGCAACCGCAAGATCCACCGCAAGCGCCACTACCTGGCGTCCGACTTCGCGGGCGCAGACATCCTCACCTTCCAGCGCGGATCGCAGCCGCATGTGTACCTGCTTGATGCATTGCGGCAAGCCCAGGCCGAGCCGCGCTGCGTGCACACGATCTCGTCGATCTCGGCCATGGTGCAGCTGGTGCAGGGCGGGTTCGGCATTGCCACGCTGCCGCGGCTAGCCGTGCAGCGGATGCTGGCGTTTCCGCACCTGCGCGCCCTGGAAAGCGAGATCGCCCTCAGGCCGCTTCCGATCCATGTGAGCTACCGCGAGGACCCGTCGTCCCCGGCGATGGAAGGGCTGGTGGCTTCGGCCATGGCGTTCATGGACGCGCAGGATGTGAAGCAATCTGCGCCCGCGGCAGAACTCCCGTAGCGCCCACAGCGTCTTTGCGGTGCAATGCCTCGTCACCGCAATCCGTGGTCCAGCCGGCACGCCGTGGTGTCCAAGGCGCCGGTCAGCAGACACTTGGATTGGGGGCTACTTCGGCCGATGCAAACCCGGATGCAGTGGCTCAGGGATAACCCGAATGGTGCAATCAAGGGTTAACCACTAGCACCAAAGTGGCGCCGAAGAATTTTGTTTTCCCCTCTGTGGTGCATCGAAAAAATCGATGACGTAAGCAAAAATTTTTGAATTTGCCACAACCTGTTACCCGCCAACACAATCCGCCCAACGTCACAGAAGTGACATCCCAGATCGGCGGAGAACAAGGTGCAGGCAAATCAGCAAAACGCAGTCGCGGTATTCGGAGCACAGGCGCTGGACGACCCCCAGCATGTGCGCAGCGTCATTCGCCAGCGCCAATGGACAGCGCACACCAGCGGCCTGGCGCGCAATCGCGTGCAAGGCAATGTGGTCATCCTGCCAGAAGTGCTGGCCGGTGACTTCCTGCGGTTCTGCCAGCGCAACCCGAAACCCTGTCCGGTGCTGGCAGTGAGCGAACCCGGCCAGACCGCGCTGCCATCGCTCGGAATGGGCATCGACATCCGCAGCGACCTGCCGATGTATCGCGTTTGGCGCCATGGCGAGCTTGCGCAGGAAGTTGCCGACGTGAGCGACCTGTGGCGCCCCGACCTGGTGACGTTTGTCCTGGGCTGCTCTTTTTCGTTCGAGGCCGCCTTGCAGGAGGCCGGCATCAGCCTGCGCCACATCAACGAAGGCAAGAACGTGGCGATGTACCGCACCAGCATCCAGACCGAAACCGCCGGTCCCTTCGGCGGTGCCATGGTCGTGTCGATGCGGCCCATGCTCGCCGCGGACGTGATCCGCGCGGTGCAGGTCACGTCGCGTTTCCCGGATGTGCATGGCGCGCCCGTGCACATCGGCGACCCATCGCTCATCGGCATTGCCAACCTTGCCGCGCCGGACTATGGGGATGCCGTCGAGCTGCTGCCCGACGAAATCCCTGTTTTCTGGGCATGTGGCGTCACGCCGCAGTCCGCCATCCTCAATGCACAGCCCGCGTTCTGCATCACGCACGCGCCGGGCTGCATGTTGATCACAGACCTTTTCAACCACCAGCTTGCCAGCTTCTAAGCGGCTATCACCAGGAGATCACGATGAAGAAATTTGCCCTGTCCATCACGGCGGCCCTCAGCGTTTGCGCGGTCAACGCGCAGGTGAAGTGGGATCTGCCCACGGGCTACAGCGCCAACAGCTTCCAGACGCAAAACGTGCAGCAGTTTGCCGATGAAGTCGACAAGCTCACAGGTGGCAAGCTCAAGATCACGCTGCACCCTGCCGGCTCGCTCTACAAGGCCAACGAGATCAAGCGGGCAGTGCAAACGGGGCAGGTGCCTACGGCTGAATTCATCGTTTCCGGTGCAACGAACGAAAACGCACTGTTCGGGGTGGATTCCATCCCCTTCCTGGCCACCACTTATGCAGAGTCCAGAAAGCTGTACCAGGTTGCAAAACCGGCACAGGAGAAACTGCTGGCATCGCAAGGCATGAAAGTGCTGTTTTCCGTGCCGTGGCCGGGCCAGTCGCTCTATTCGCTCAAGCCGATCAGCACGCCAGCCGACTTTGCGGGCACCAAGATGCGCGCCTACAACCCGGCCACCACACGCATTGCGCAGCTTCTGAAAGCCCAGCCTGTGACGATCCAGTTGTCGGAGCTGGGACAGGCGCTGGCCACCAACACGGTGCAGAACTTCCTGACCTCGAGCGCCAGCGGCGTGGAGTCCAAGCTGTACGAACAGGTGAAGTTTTTCTACCCGGTCAGCGCTTGGTTGCCGCGCAATGCCACCGTGGTGAACCAGAAAGCATTTGATGCGCTGGAAAAACCTTTGCAGGACGCGGTGCTCAAGGCGGCTGCAGCAGCTGAAGAGCGCGGCTGGGCCACCAGCGAGCGCCTGGACAAGGAGTTTGTCAAGGAACTTGCAGCCAAGGGCATGACGGTGGCCGAGCCCAGCGACAGCGTCAAAAAGGAGCTGGCAAGCATCGGCGAGTCGATGACTGCCGACTGGATCAAGTCGGCTGGCCCTGAAGGCCAGGCCATCATCGACGCCTACCGCAAGAAGTAATCCTTCCTCCTGGCCCCGCCGCTCCCGGAGCGGGGCCGGGGTAGTGCATGGCGCAGCGCTACCCCTCCGCAGCACTCTTGTTGCCATCCCCTCACTTTTCAAGCGTTACTGGAGTACGCCATGGACAAACTCGTCCGCAATTTCTACAGGCTGCTGATGCTGCTGGCCTGTCTCTCGATGCTGGCAGCATTTGGCGCGGTCGCGCTGGGTGTGGTGGCCCGCGAATTCATCCACATCAACATCAATGGCCTGGATGCTTACGCAGGCTATGCCATTGCCGCCGCACTGTTTTTTGCGCTGCCTGCGACGCTGCAAAACGGTGACCACATCCGCGTGACGCTGGTGCTCGACCGGCTGCCCGCCCGTGCCCGCAACTTCATGGAGTGGTTCTGCCTGTCTGCTGCCCTGGTATTGACGCTCTACATCGCTTTTTATGCCGTGCGCGCAGTGTGGATCTCCTACATCACGCACGACATCTCGCCCGCTGCCGACGCCACCCCGCTGTGGATTCCGCAGATCAGCATGGCAATGGGCTGCATCGGCTTTGCCCTCGCATTTGCCCACGCATTGATCCTGCGCTGGCAGGGCTCGTCTTTGATGGCGGTCTCCGAGACAGCCAGTTTTGAATAACCAGAATCCGGAGAAATCGTCATGGAAATTGTCATTGCCCTGGGTTTGATCCTGGCGCTGTTCGCAGTGCTCGGTTCAGGCTTGTGGATCGGTTTGTCACTGCTCGCAGTGGCGCTCGTCGGAATGGAGTTGTTCACCAGCCGCCCCGTAGGGGACAGCATGATGCTGACCATCTGGAGCCATACCTCCAGCTGGACCCTGACGGCGCTGCCCTTGTTCCTGTGGATGGGCGAAATCCTGTTTCGCAGCAAGCTGTCGAGCGACATGTTCAAGGGGCTGGCCCCCTGGCTGGAGCGCCTGCCCGGCCGCCTGCTGCATGTGAACGTGGTGGGTTGCACCATCTTCGCTGCCATCTCGGGCTCATCGGCCGCCACCTGCGCCACCATCGGAAAGATGACCCTCCCCGAGCTGAAGAAGCGCGGCTACCCTGAAAACATTTCGGTGGGTACGCTGGCAGGAGCTGGCACGCTGGGTCTCCTGATTCCACCTTCGATCATCATGATCGTGTACGGGGTGGCCGCCAACGTGTCGATTTCCAAGCTGTTCCTGGCCGGGGTGATTCCGGGTCTCCTGCTCGCTGCGCTGTTCATGGGGTACATCGCTGTGTGGGCCCTGCTGAACAAGGACAAGATTCCTGCGCCAGACGCTAGGATGAGCTTTGGCCAGATGGTCTATGCATCGCGCCACCTGATTCCGGTGGTGGCGTTGATCGTCCTGGTGCTGGGCGGCATCTACAGCGGCATCGCCACAGCGACGGAAGCTGCAGCGCTGGGGGTGGCAGGAGCACTGGTCCTTGCCAAGATCGAGGGCTCGCTGAACTGGAGCAAGTTCAAGGAAGGGCTTGTCGCCGCCTGCCGTGTGTACTGCATGATCGGTCTCATCCTGGCGGGCGCAGCCTTCCTGACGCTCGCGATGGGCTTCATCGGCCTGCCGCGCCATCTGGCCGAATTCATCGGCTCGCTGCAGCTCTCGCCTTTCGCGCTCATGCTGCTGCTCATCGTGTTCTTCATTGCACTGGGCTGCTTCCTGGACGGCATCTCGATGGTGGTACTCACCATCGCTGTGCTGCTTCCCACCGTGGAGGCCGCGGGCTTTGATCTGGTGTGGTTCGGCATCTTCATCGTGCTGGTGGTGGAGATGGCGCAGATCACGCCGCCGGTGGGGTTCAACCTGTTCGTGATCCAGGGGCTCACCCGCAGGGAAATCATGTGGATTGCGCGCACTGCGTTCCCCTTGTTCGTGCTCATGATTTTTGCGGTGATTGCCACCTATTTCATGCCGGACATCGTTCTCTGGCTTCCCAACCGCATGTAGCGGAACCGGACGCCCGGCCCCGCCCCATCTTCGGAGCAACCATGATCAGAGTCCTTATGCTGGCCGCGCTTGCCGTGGCCCCGGTGGCGCACGCCCAATCGCAGTGGAAGCTGGCCACGGGCTACCGCGCCGAGTCCTTCCACACCCGCAACATCGTGCAGTTCGCGCAGGACGTCGAGCGGGCCTCGGCCGGTGCATTGCGCATTGACGTGCAGCCCAACAATGCTTTGTTCAGGCTCGCCGAGATTCCTGCAGCGGTGGAGGCAGGGAAGGCGCAGGCAGGCGAGACCATCATGACGAGCCTCGTACGCGAACTGCCGATCGCCGGCGCGGACTCGGTACCGTTCGTTGTGCGCACCTTTGCCGATGCACGGCGGCTGTGGGACCTGCAGCGCCCGCTGATCGACACCCACTTCGCGGGCAAGGGAATGAAGGCCCTGTACGCCGTGCCGTGGCCGCCGCAGGGGCTGTTTTCCACAGTTCCACTGCGCTCTGCAGCCGACTTCAGGGGCACGCGCATGCGCACCTACAACCCCGCCACGGTGCGCATCGCAGAGCTTCTGAACGCAGCACCCGTGGACGTACCCATGGTCGAGGTGAACAAGGCCCTGTCGGGTGGCAAGCTCGATTCGATGATCACCTCGGCTCTCACGGGCGTGGAGAACCAGGTGTGGGGCCAGATCAAACACTACTACCCCATCAACGCCTGGTTTCCGAAAAATATCGTGTTCGTGAACCAGCGGGCGTTTGACGCGCTTTCCCCGCCCGTGCGGCAGGCAGTGGTCAAGGCGGCTGCCGATGCCGAGGCGCGCGGCTGGGCCATGAGCGAGGCGATCTCCGAAGAGTCGGTGGCGGAGCTGCAGCGCAAGGGCATCAAGGTCGAGCGGGCGAATGCCGAGCTCGATACCGAACTCAAACGCCTGGGCGAGCGCTTCTCGCGCGAGTGGGTCCAGTCGGTAGGCAACGAGGCCAACAAGGTTTTCATCCCGTTTTATTTCCAACGTTAATCCGTGAGCGAGTTTTCCATCATGCAAGCAAGCACCTCATCCCACGCCGCGCCCGCCGCCAGCCGCTGGCAGTTCTGGATCGACCGGGGCGGCACATTCACCGATATCGTCGGCAAGCGTCCCGATGGCAGCCTGGTCACGCACAAGTTGTTGTCCGAGAACCCCGAGCAGTACAAGGACGCCGCTGTGGCCGGCATTCGCCATCTGCTGGGTCTCACACCAGGTGAGCCCGTCACGCCGGGATGGGCACCACCGTGGCCACCAATGCGCTGCTGGAACGCAAGGGCGAGCCCACCCTGCTGGTCACCACCCGCGGTTTTCGCGATGCGCTGCGCATTGCGTACCAGAACCGCCCACGCCTGTTTGACCGCCACATCCAGCTGCCCGAGCTGCTCTACACCGAGGTGATCGAAGCGCGCGAACGCGTGGGCGCACATGGCGACGTGCTGCAGACGCTAGATGAACCCAGCCTGCGCGGTGACCTGCTGGCGGCCTATGCGCGCGGCCTGCGCAGCGTGGCCATCGTGTTCATGCACGGCTACCGCTATACCGCGCACGAGAAGGCGGCCAAGCGCATTGCTAAAGAGGTGGGCTTCCCGCAGATCAGCACCTCGCACGAAACCAGCCCCATGATGAAGTTCGTGAGCCGGGGCGACACGACCGTGGTGGATGCGTACCTGTCTCCCATCCTGCGCCGCTATGTGGAGCAGGTGGCCAGCGAGATGCCGGGCGTCAAGCTGTTCTTCATGCAGTCGTCCGGTGGCCTGACCGATGCGGGCAACTTCCAGGGCAAGGACGCCATCCTGTCGGGCCCCGCAGGCGGCATCGTGGGCATGGCGCGCACCGCAGGCCTGGCCGGGCAGGCCCGCGTGATCGGCTTTGACATGGGTGGCACCAGCACCGATGTCAGCCACTACGCAGGCGAGTTCGAGCGCGAGTTCGAAACCCATGTGGCAGGGGTGCGCATGCGCGCACCCATGATGAGCATCCACACCGTGGCGGCGGGTGGCGGGTCGGTTCTGGCGTACGACGGTGCACGCTTTCGCGTGGGCCCCGAGAGCGCGGGTGCCAACCCCGGCCCCGTGAGCTACCGCCGCGGCGGCCCGCTGGCCGTGACCGACGCGAACGTGATGGTGGGCAAGGTGCAGCCTCGCTATTTCCCCAGCGTGTTCGGCCCGGCGGCCAATGAAACACTCGACGCCGATGCCGTGCGCGCGCGCTTTGATGCCATTGCGCAGCAGACGCAGCGCAAGCCCGAAGAGGTGGCCGAAGGCTTCATCCAGATTGCCGTGCAGCAGATGGCCAACGCCATCAAGAAGATCAGCGTGGCGCGCGGGTATGACGTGACGCGCTACACCCTGCAATGCTTTGGCGGCGCGGGCGGCCAGCATGCGTGCCTGGTGGCCGATGCCCTGGGCATGACGCGCGTGTTTGTGCACCCTTTGGCCGGTGTGCTCAGCGCCTACGGCATGGGTCTGGCCGACCAGACCGTGATCCGCGAGCAGGCGCTGGAGATGCCGCTGGCGGCTGATGTGCTGCCACTGATTGCCGAGCGCCTGGATGCACTGGGCTCCGGCGCGCAGGCCGAACTGGAAGGCGCACAGGTCAGCAGCAGCCCGGTGCAGGTACGGCATAACGTGCATGTGCGCTACGAAGGAACAGACTCTGCCCTGGTGGTGCCGTTTGGCGACGTGGCTGGCATCACGGAGGCGTTCGAGGCCGCCTACCGCCAGCGGTTCGCCTTCCTCATGCAGGGCAAGGGGCTGGTGGTGGAAGCCGTGTCGGTGGAGGCCGTGATTGCGGGCGACGCGCCCGCCGAGCCGCGGCTGGCCGTGCATGCGCACCGCAAGTGCCCGCAGCGCGAAACCGTGCAGATGTATTCGGGCGGCAAATGGCACCCCGCGGCGCTGGTCGTGCGTGAAGACCTGCGCCCGGGCGATGTGATTCCCGGCCCGGCCATCATTGCCGAAAAGAACACGACCACCGTGGTGGAGCCGGGCTGGTCGGCCCGCCTGACCGACCTGGACCACCTGATCCTGGACCGCGTGGCGGCCCGCAAGGTGCAGTACGCCGCAGGCACCAGCGTCGATCCGGTGCTGCTGGAGGTGTTCAACAACCTGTTCATGAACATCGCCGAGCAGATGGGGCTGCAGCTGCAGAACACGGCGTACTCGGTGAACATCAAGGAGCGCCTGGACTTCAGCTGCGCGCTGTTTGATGCCCAAGGCAACCTGATTGCCAACGCGCCGCATATGCCGGTGCATCTGGGCTCCATGGGCGAAAGCATCAAGACGGTGATCACCGAAAACGCGGGCCGCATGCAGGCTGGTGACGTGTTTATGCTCAACGATCCGTACCACGGCGGCACCCACCTGCCCGACGTGACCGTCATCACGCCGGTGTACGTGAAGGAGGGCCGCGAGCCCACCTTCTACGTGGGCAGTCGCGGCCACCACGCCGACATTGGCGGCACCACGCCGGGCTCGATGCCACCGTTCTCGCAGCGCATCGACGAAGAGGGCGTGCAGATCAACAACGTCAAGCTGGTGGACCGCGGCATCCTGCAAGAAGAATCGGTGCTGGCACTTCTGTCTACCGGGGGCGGCACCACGCCGTACCCCAGCCGCAACCCGCAGCAAAACCTGGCCGACCTGCGGGCGCAGATTGCTGCCAACGAAAAGGGCGTGCAGGAGCTGTCGAAGATGGTGGAGCAGTTTGGCCTGGAGGTCGTGCAGGCCTACATGCGCCATGTGCAGGACAACGCCGAAGAGTCCGTGCGCCGCGTGATCACGCAGCTCAAGGACGGCCACTTCACGCTGCCGCTGGACAACGGCGCGCAGATCAGCGTGTCGGTCAAGGTCAACGCAGCCGAGCGCAGCGCAGTCATCGACTTCGCGGGGACGAGCGCGCAGCAGACCAACAACTTCAATGCACCGCGCGCGGTGTGCATGGCGGCGGTGCTCTATGTGTTCCGCACGCTGGTGGACGACGACATTCCGCTCAATGCGGGTTGCCTCAAGCCCCTGCAGGTCATCATTCCGCAGGGCAGCATGCTCAACCCCAACCCGCCCGCTTCGGTGGTAGCCGGCAACGTGGAAACCTCCACCTGCATCACCAATGCGCTGTTCGGGGCACTGGGTGTCATGGCGGGCAGCCAGCCGACCATGAACAACTTCACCTTTGGCAACGCGCAATACCAGTACTACGAAACCATTGCCGGTGGCAGCGGTGCCGGCGTGGTGCTGGATGCCGCCGGGCAGGCCAGCCGTGGTTTCAGCGGCACCAGCGTGGTCCAGACGCACATGACCAATTCGCGGCTGACCGACCCCGAGGTGCTGGAATTCCGATTCCCTGTGGTGCTGGAGAGCTACGAGATCCAGAGCGGATCGGGTGGGGCAGGGCGATGGGCAGGCGGCGACGGCGGCGTGCGGCGCGTTCGCTTCCTGGAATCAATGACCGCCAGCATCCTGTCGAACGGGCGCCTGAACCCTGCCTTTGGCATGGCGGGTGGCCATCCTGGCCATCCGGGTGCCAACCGTGTGCTGCGTGTCACGGGTGCGGTGGAAGAACTGGGCCACATCGGTGCTGCCCTGATGGAGCCCGGCGACGTGTTCGAGATCGTGACACCCGGCGGCGGGGGCTATGGCCGACCCGAGCTCGTCACCACGGCCGACTGAAAGCGGCGCAGGCGCGCACCGGATCGGCGAGCGCCCCCGCTGTTCTGGTGCGCAGCAGCACGCCATGTGCGTTTCCGGGCGGTCACGGCTCCGGGTGATCGCCCGCCTGTTCGATGAATGAAAAGGAATTGCCATGAACCACCTTCCTGCCGCAGTGCGCCGCGCGCTCCCTGCCTCAAACCGGACTTCCGGCCCTGACCCGGCGGTCGCACCCGAGGCGGCGAGCGGATCCACCCGGTCGGCCCGGGATACCCGTTCTGCAGGTGGGCCTGCCACGCGGGGCCTGACCGTGGGCCAGAAGCTGGCGACCAGCTTTGCCGTCCTGGGCGTGGCGGTGGCCCTGCTGGGCACCACCACCTGGCTTACGGGCCAAAGCACCAGCCGGCAGGCCGCCATTTTGGCCAGCGAGCAACTGCCCATCGAGCGCGCGGTGCATGACTGGAAAACGCAGTCGGTCCACATGGGGCAGATTGCCCTGCGCGCCACGATATCGACCGATGTCTTCCCGCTGGTCTCCGAAATGCGCAAGCTGCTCGCAGCCGAAGGCGAGCTGTATCAGCGAATAGAAACAGCGCTGTCATCGGCATCCACCTCGGCCAGCACGGCACCGCTGTGGGAACAGGCCAAGCAGCAGCGCCAGCGGTATGCAGCGCTGCGCGAGAACCTGATGCAGGGCGCGCTGGAGTCCAAGATCATCAGCCAGAAAGAGCTGCAGGAGCATGCAGCGGCGCTGGCCAAATACCTGGAAGCCATTGACCACTTGCTGGAAGCGTCCGAGCAGTCCTCGCGTGTTGCAGCGGACGCCATGATCAGCGATGCATCACGCGCGCAGTGGATCAGCGCCATTGCCGTTACGGTGGTGGTGGGCCTGTCGGCCCTGTTCGGATGGCTTTTGCGCCGCTCGATCGTGATGCCGCTTCGGCAGGCTTCGGAAGCTGCGGCGGTGGTGGCCAGCGGCGACCTCACGGTGCGGCTGGACCACCAGCGCAGCGACGAGATCGGCCAGCTGCTGACGGCACTCAACAAGATGGTGGAATCGTTGCGTGACTCGGGCGAATCGATCCATGTGGCGAGCTCGGAAGTAGCGGCCGGAAACGCCGACCTGAGCGCCCGCACCGAGCACGCCGCCAGCAACCTGCAACAGACAGCCGCCAGCATTGCCCAGCTGGCCCAGATGGTGGCCGCCAACGCCGACAGCACCCGCGAGGCCAACGAACTGGCGCTGAGCGCCACACAGGTGGCTACCCGAGGCGGCGAAGTGGTGAACCAGGTTGTCAGGACCATGGATGAGATCAACGCCAGCAGCAAGAAGATTGCCGACATCGTGGGCATCATCGACGGCATCGCGTTCCAGACCAACATCCTCGCCCTGAACGCGGCAGTGGAGGCAGCCCGCGCAGGCGAGCAGGGCCGCGGGTTTGCCGTGGTGGCCAGCGAGGTGCGCGCTCTGGCGGGCTGCAGTGCCAACGCGGCCAAGGAGATCAAGGCGCTCATTTCGGCCAGCGTGGGCAAGGTGAGCGATGGTGCAAAGCTCGTCGTCACCGCGGGCTCCACCATGGGCGACATCGTCGACAGCGTGCAGCGCGTGACCACGCTGATGTCTGAGATCAACCACGCCAGCGCCGAGCAGAGCAGCCAGATCGGCCAGGTCAGCCAGGCGGTGGACCAGCTTGACCACATGACCCAGCAGAACGCCGCCCTGGTGGAAGAGGGCGCTGCTGCGTGCAGGACCAGGCCCACCGGCTGGCCGGAGCGATGGGGCAGTTTCAGCTGGTGCGGGGCGCCGCCGCCTGAGCCTGGAAAAGCCCTGAAAGCGTAAAAACCAATGAAAAAGGCCTGCAGTGCAGGCCTTAATTGGCTGGAATGCTATCAAATTTGATTACATGCCCGCGTAGTTCGGGCCTCCGCCGCCTTCGGGTGTCACCCACACGATGTTCTGCGTGGGGTCCTTGATGTCGCAGGTCTTGCAGTGCACGCAGTTTTGCGCGTTGATCTGCAGGCGCTGGGCGCCGGCGCCCTTGGCTTCGTCGGGCACAAACTCGTACACGCCGGCAGGGCAGTAACGCGCCTCGGGGCCAGCGTACTTGGCCAGGTTGATGTTGACCGGCACGCTCGCGTCTTTCAGCGTGAGGTGCGAGGGCTGGTGTTCCTCGTGGTTGGTGTTGCTGATGAACACGCTGGAGAGGCGGTCAAACGTGAGCTTGCCATCGGGCTTGGGGTACACGATGGGCTTGCACTCGGCCGCGGGCTTCAGGTACGCGTGGTCGGGCTTGTCGCGGTGCAGCGTCCAGGGGATGTGGCCGCGCAGCACAAACTGCTCGAAACCGTTCATCAGCGTGGCCGTGGTCAGGCCGTACTTGAACCAGTTCTTGAAGTTGCGGTCCTTGTTCAGCTCGGTGTGCAGCCAGCTGTTCTCAAAGGCCTCGGGGTAGGCGGTCAGCTCATCGTGCTGACGCCCGGCCACGATGGCGTCGTACGCGGCCTCCGCCGCCAGCATGCCGGTCTTGATGGCGGCGTGGCTGCCCTTGATGCGGCCCACGTTCAGGTAGCCCGCGTTGCAGCCCACCAGTGCGCCGCCGGGGAAGACCGTCTTGGGCAGGGCGTTGATGCCGCTGGCATTGATGGCGCGTGCGCCATACGACAGGCGCTTGGCGGTGACTTCGCCCTTTTCGTTTTCGAAGTAGTAGCGGACGTTCGGGTGTGTCTTCCAGCGCTGGAATTCCTCGAACGGGCTGAGGTAGGGGTTGGCGTAACCGAGGCCCGTGACGAAGCCCACGGCCACCTTGTTGCCCTCCAGGTGGTACAGGAAGGCACCGCCGTAGGTGTCGTTCTCCATGGGCCAGCCGGCGGTGTGCATCACAAAGCCGGGCTGGTGGCGCTTGGGGTCGATCTCCCACAGTTCCTTGATGCCGATGCCAAAGCTCTGCGGGTCGCGGCCTTCGTCGAGCTTGTAGCGGGCGATCAGCTGCTTGCCCAGGTGGCCGCGCGCTCCTTCGGC
>LNEG01000176.1 GCA_001464865.1 Burkholderiales bacterium Ga0074133 | reverse complement strand
TCAGCTCGATCCCCATGATGTAGGCCAGCTGCTTTGCAGCCTCGGTCTTGCCGACGCCGGTGGGGCCGCTGAACAGGAACGATCCGATCGGCTTGTCGCCCTTGCCCAGGCCCGAGCGCGCCATCTTCACGGCGCTGGCCAGCACTTCCAGGGCCTTGTCCTGGCCGAACCCCACGCTCTTGAGGTCGCGCTCCAGCGTCTGCAGTTTGCCGCGGTCGTCGTTGGAAACGTTGGCGGGCGGAATGCGCGCAATCTTGGCCACGATCTCTTCGATCTCGGTCTTGCCGATCGTCTTCTTGCGCTTGCTGGGCACCATGATGCGCTGGGCCGCACCGGCCTCGTCGATCACGTCAATCGCCTTGTCGGGCAGGTGGCGGTCGTTGATGTACTTGGCGCTCAGCTCGGCAGCCGCCTGCAGGGCCGCAGCGGCATACTTCACGCTGTGGTGCTCTTCAAAGCGCGACTTCAGACCCTTGAGGATGTCGATGGTCTCGGCCACGGGGCGTGACAGGGCGGCGTCTTTCTCGAAGATGCCTCTGTATTCGGTGAACGTGGTGGCACCGATGCACTTGAGCTGGCCGCTGGACAGCGCAGGCTTCAGGAGGTTGGACGCATCCAGCGTACCGCCCGAAGCTGCCCCGGCACCGATGAGGGTGTGGATCTCGTCAATGAACAGGATGGCGTTGGGCTTGTCCTTGAGCGACTTGAGCACGCCCTTGAGGCGCTGCTCGAAATCGCCGCGGTACTTGGTGCCCGCCAGCAGTGCGCCCATGTCCAGCGAATACACCACGGCCTCGGCCAGGATCTCGGGCACGTCGTTCTGCGTGATACGCCAGGCCAGGCCTTCGGCAATGGCGGTTTTGCCCACGCCGGCTTCCCCCACCAGCAGCGGGTTGTTCTTGCGGCGGCGGCACAGGATCTGGATCGTGCGCTCCACTTCGTAGTGGCGGCCGATCAGCGGATCGATCTTGCCGTCCTTGGCTGCCTGGTTCAGGTTCTGGGTGAACTGCTCCAGCGGCGAGGCCTTCTCGTTGCGCTCTGACGCGCCGCCCTCTTCCCCTTCAGCCTGGCTTTCAGGCTTGGCCGGCTCTGGCGGCTCGCCCTTCTTGATGCCATGGGCGATGAAGTTGACCACATCCAGGCGCGTAACGCCCTGCTGGTGCAGGTAGTACACGGCGTGCGAATCCTTCTCGCCAAAGATGGCCACGAGCACGTTGGCGCCCGTCACCTCTTTCTTGCCGTTGCCAGTGGACTGCACGTGCATGATGGCGCGCTGGATCACTCGCTGGAAACCCAGCGTGGGCTGTGTGTCCACCTCGTCAGTGCCGGCCACCTGGGGTGTGTTGTCCTTGATGAAGTTGGCCAGCGATGAACGCAGGTCATCGATGTTGGCCGAACACGCGCGCAGCACTTCTGCTGCGCTGGGGTTATCAAGCAGTGCAAGCAACAGATGCTCCACGGTGATGAATTCGTGGCGCTGCTGGCGGGCCTCGACAAAGGCCATGTGCAAGCTGACTTCCAGTTCCTGGGCAATCATGTGAACTCCTTTGTGCTTGCGTGGAAAAGATGACTGTAGATGGGGATCAAAAACCTGTTATGCAACAGGTTCACTCACACATTGCAGTGGGTGGCCCGCCTTCGCGGCGGCGTCAAGCACTTGCTCCACCTTGGTGGCTGCCACGTCGCGCGAATAAACGCCGCACACGCCTTTGCCGTCCAGGTGGATCTTCAACATGATCTGGGTGGCCTGTTCGCGGTCCTTGCTGAAAAACTCCTGAAGGACCACGATGACGAATTCCATCGGGGTGTAGTCGTCGTTGAGCATGACGACCTGGTACATCTGGGGGGGCTGGGTCTTCTGGGTGCGGCGCTCCAGCACGACCGAACCGCCGTCATCCTGCGAAGGCCGGATCACCGGCGGCACCTTGGGGGCTGAAGGGGGTTTAGTTGCCATGAAAATCATTCTAGCGATCCGCAGCCCGGGGGCCTCGGGAGAAACTTGATGTTCCCCGTCTATTTTTCAAGGCGCGCATCTGTGGATATTTACATGTTTTCGGATTACTCGTAGACCACCGTGGCAGAGCCCGTGCCGGCCTGGGCAGTCCAGGCGGCCAGGGCGGCATCGGTAGGGTAGAACTTGGCGCTTTCGCCCAGCTGCAGCTCGGCCGTGGCGGCTGCGTCATCCGCCTTGCAGCGCACCCCCATCCGCACCTTCAGGCCGTGCAGCAATTCGCCTTCAGCGATTTCTTCGCGCCGAGGCGGAAAGTCACGTACCAGGCGCTGCAGATCCGGGCCACGGTCACCCACCACCACGTGCAGGTACTTCCCGAAACGGCAACGCGCCCCTGCCAGGTCCCACACCTGCTGCACCTTGACCCTCAACCCGCCGCTGAAGTGGTCGAGCTGCAGCCGGCCCAGCATGACCACAAACTCATCCTCCTTGAGCTGGTTGCGATACGTATTGAGGAGCGCTTCGTCGGCCGAAGCCTCGATCACCCCCGACTTGTCATCGAGCTTGAACAGCGCCAGTTTCCCGCGCTGCCCGTTGATGACACGAAAGTCGCTGACGATGCCCGCGAGGATCTGGGGCTCGCGGCTGTCGAGCAGCTCATCAATGGACGTGCGGACGAATCGCCGCACCTCGCCCGCCACTTCGTCAAACAGGTGGCCCGACAGGTAGAAGCCCACGGCGGTCTTTTCCTGCGTGAGCCGCTCCTTGATGCCCCACGGGACGGCCTCGACGAGACCTGGCTCCTGTGTGCTCGACCCATGGGCATCGTCACCCATCATGTCGAACAGCCCGCCCTGGTTCACATTGGCCAGCGTGGCGGCAGCAAAGTCAAAGGCCCGGTCAATCGTGGCGACCATCGAGGCACGGTTCATGTTCAGCGAATCAAACGCGCCGGCCTTGATGAGCGCCTCGACCGTGCGCTTGTTCAGGCGGGCCCTGTCCACCCGCAAACAGAAGTCAAACAGGCTTTTGAATGGCCCCTTGGTGGACCCTTGCGGGCCATCACCCCGCCCTTCGCGGGCGGCCACGATGGCCTCAATGGCCTGCTGGCCGGTGCCCTTCACGGCCCCCAGGCCATAGCGGATGATCTTGTCGGTGACGGGCTCAAACCGGTAGAACCCGCGGTTCACGTCCGGGGGCTCGAACGACAGCCCCATCTTGTGGGCATCCTCGAACAGCACCTTGAGCTTGTCGGTGTCGTCCATTTCCACCGTCATGTTGGCGCAGAAAAACTCGGCCGTGTAATGGACCTTGAGCCAGCCGGTGTGGTACGCCAGCAGCGAGTACGCAGCCGCGTGCGACTTGTTGAAGCCGTAGCCGGCGAACTTCTCCATCAGGTCGAAGACCTCGTCGGCCTTTTCCTGGCTGATGCCCTGCTTGGCCGCACCGGCGCGAAAGATCTCGCGGTGCTCGGCCATCTCCTCGGCCTTCTTCTTGCCCATGGCCCGGCGCAACATGTCGGCACCGCCCAGGCTGTAGCCCCCCAGCACCTGGGCGGTCTGCATCACCTGCTCCTGGTAGACCATGATCCCGTAGGTTTCCGACAGCACTTTCTCGACCAATGGATGCGGGTACTCGACCACCTCCTTGCCGTGCTTGCGGTTCACGAAGCTGGGGATCAGGTCCATGGGGCCTGGCCGGTACAGCGCGTTCAGCGCAATCAGGTCTTCGAGCCGGCTGGGCCGTGCTTCCTTGAGCATGCCTTGCATGCCGCGGCTTTCAAACTGGAATACCGCCTCGGTCTTGCCTTCGGAGAACAGCCGGTACGTCGGACCATCGTCCAGCGGAATGGCCTCGAACGTGAAGTTCTCCTGACCCTTGTGGCGCTTCATGATGAATTCGCGCGCGATCTCCAGGATGGTCAGCGTGGCCAGACCCAGAAAGTCGAACTTCACCAGGCCGATGGCCTCCACATCATCCTTGTCATATTGGCTCACCGCCGATTCGCTGCCCGGCTGCTGGTACAGCGGGCAGAAATCGGTGAGCTTGCCCGGAGCAATCAGCACCCCGCCGGCGTGCATGCCGATGTTGCGCGTCATGCCCTCGAGCTTTTGCGCCATCTCGATGATGGTCTTGACGTCTTCTTCCTTCTGTACGCGTTCGGCCAGCAGGGGCTCCAGCTCCAGCGCGTAGTTGTTCTTGTCGCCGTCCTTCTTGACGGCAGGCGGGTACGCCAGCGTGTATGACATGCCAGGCTTGCCCGGCACCAGCTTGGAGATACCGTCGCAGAACGTGTAGCTCATGTCCATCACCCGGCCCACGTCACGGATGGCGGCCTTGGCGGCCATCGTGCCGAAAGTGGCAATCTGGCTCACGGCGTTCTTGCCGTACTTGTCCTTCACGTAATCGATTACCCGGTCGCGGTTGGACTGGCAGAAGTCGATGTCGAAGTCGGGCATCGACACCCGCTCCGGATTCAGGAAACGCTCGAACAGCAGGTTGTACTGCAGCGGGTCCAGATCCGTGATCTTGAGCGCATAAGCCACGAGCGATCCCGCACCGGAACCCCGGCCGGGCCCCACGGGGCAGCCGTTGCTCTTGGCCCACTGGATGAAATCGCCCACGATGAGGAAGTAGCCGGGAAAACCCATCTTGAGGATGGTGCCGATCTCGAATTCCAGGCGCTCCACGTAACGGGGCCGCTGGGCATCGCGCTCCGCAGGGTTTGGAAAAAGCAGCGCAAGGCGCTCTTCCAGTCCCTCGAACGATGCCACCCGAAAATACTCATCAATGGGCATGCCGTTGGGCGTCGGGAAGTCTGGCAACTGTGGCTTGCCCAGCACCAGCGTCAGGTTGCAGCGCTGGGCAATCTCAACGGTGTTTGCGATCGCAGACGGCACGTCGGCAAAGAGCGCCTCCATCTCGGCGGCTGATTTGAAATACTGGTCGCGCGTGAACTTGCGCACGCGGCGAGGGTTGGCCAGGATCTCGCCTTCGGCAATGCAGACCCGGGCCTCGTGCGCCTCATAGTCGTCAGCCGTCGCAAACTGCACCGGATGCGTTGCCACGACCGGAAGGTTCAGACGTGCCGCCAGCTGGGCCGCGGCGATGACGTGGCTTTCGTCGTCCACACGCCCGGCACGCTGCAGCTCGATGTAAAAGCGGTGAGGAAAAATCCCCGCCATGCGAAGTGCCACTTCGGTGGCGCCCTGATCGTCCCCCCGAAGCAGCGCCTGCCCCACCGGCCCGGCCTGCGCGCCGGCCAGGGCTACAAGACCTTCACTGAGCTCCTCGATCCAGGCCCATGTGCACACCGCCACGTTCTTGACGATGTTGCGTGTCCAGGCCCGTGCCAGCAATTCCGACAGATTCAGGTAGCCTTGCCGACCTTGCACCAGGAGGATGAAGCGGGCAGGTGCTGCCCCGGCCTCTCCCTCCACGAAAACTTCCGCCCCCAGGATGGGCTTGACGCCCTTGCCACGTGCCTCCTTGTAGAACTTGATGGCGCCAAAAAGGTTGTTGAGATCGGTAATGGCCAGGGCGGGCTGGCCATCCTTGGCAGCGGCTTTGGCTACCTCATCGATACGGTTGGTGCCGTCAACGACGGAAAACTCGGTGTGCAGGCGCAAGTGAACAAACATTCCTGCATTGTAGAAAGGCGGTCGCCTGTTGCCGGCCAGCACTGACGCCCAAGGGCCTCGTGGCTGTACGCCCGCCGTACAATCCGCGATCGTGTCCCATGGCTGGCCACAGGAGCCGCGGAACGCGCTCCCGAGGCGTCCTGTATTTCCTTTGCTGAAAGCTGCTTGCAATGTTGCGTGCCCCACTGCCCCTCGTTTCCGCCCTGCTCGTCGCCGGTCTCCTGGCAGCCTGCTCCAGCACTGTCGAGGACAAGACGGCCGGCTGGAGCCCCAACCGCATCCATGCCGAGGCTCGCGACGAGATGGACAGCGGCGCCTATGACAAGGCGGTGCCGCTGTTCGAAAAACTTGAAGGCCGGGCCGCAGGCACCCCGCTGGCCCAGCAGGCGCAGATCGACAAGGCCTATGCGCAGTACAAGGCGGGCGAAAAGGCCCAGGCTGTGGCCACGCTGGACCGTTTCATGAAGCTGCACCCGGCCAGCCCCGCCCTCGACTACGCGCTGTACCTCAAGGGCCTCGTCAACTTCAACGATAACCTGGGGCTGTTCTCGTTCATATCGCGCCAGGACCTCTCCGAACGCGACCAAAAGGCCGCCAAGGATTCATTTGAAGCGTTCAGCGAACTGGTCACGCGCTTTCCGGATTCGCGCTACGCCCAGGACTCCCGCCAGCGCATGACTTACATCGTCAACTCGCTGGCCCAGTACGAAGTGCATGTGGCCCGCTATTACTACCAGCGCGGCGCCTATGTAGCGGCCATCGGCCGTGCACAGGTGGCGTTGGCCGATTACCAGGGCGTGCCAGCGCTGGAGGAAGCCCTGTACATCCTGATGCGTTCCTACGATGCCTTGGGCATGACTCAGCTGCGCGACGATGCCCGCCGCGTCATGGACAAGTCCTACCCGCAGAGCGAGTACGTGCGCAGCGGCTTCAAGGGCAAGGCTGATCCGTGGTGGAAGCTCTGGTAAGAGCCAGCAGCGCTTCGTCGAAGTCCGACTCTGATTCCAGGCGTGCCAGCGGCGGCAGAGCGGCAATCAGCCGCTTGCCGTAGCCCATCGTCGCAAGGCGCGTATCGCCGACCACGAGGATGCCATGGTCCGTCTCGCGGCGGATCAACCGGCCGGCGCCCTGCTTGAGTGCCACGGCGGCTTCCGGCAAAGCGTAAGCAGTGAACGGCTTTTTTCCCGCACGTTCGATTTGGGTGGTCCGGGCCTCCACCAGTGGATCGCCCGGCGGCGGAAACGGCAATTTGTCGATCACGACCAGCTGGAGCGCGTCGCCAGGCACATCGAAACCTTCCCAGAACGTTGCAGACGCGACAAGCACGCAACCCGGCTGGCCATGGGTTGCTCCCTCGCGAAAACGTTCCATCAGGCGGCGCTTGGGCCAGTCGCCCTGCACCAGGATTTCCAGCGCCTGTGATCCTTCAAACCGTGCTTTCAGCGCGTCGCCAATCGTGCGAAGTGCCTTGAGCGTCGTCGTCAGCACCAGCGTCCGCCCACCCAGCTGCTGTGCAGCGGGTGCAAGCCAGCTTGCCAGCGCACTGCTGTGCGCGGGATCCGCGGGTGCGGGAAGGTGGCGCGGGACATACAGTGCGGCCTGGCTGGCGTAGTCAAACGGGCTTGAAACCCGCAGCACCCGCGCACCCTGGAGGCCAGCGCGTTCGGTAAACCAGCTCAGAGCCTCGTCGGTGCCCAGCGTGGCCGACGTGAACACCCAGGCCCGGCCGGGCCCCGACGCGGGTGCGGGCCATCCGCCGTCGTCCTCGTCCTGCTCCGCAGGCAACGGCGCGGAAAGCACCCGCGACCGCATCGACTCGGCAATGTCGAGCGGAGACTCAACCATCCGGACCTGTTGTCCCCCGGCGTCCAGCCAGCGCACCTGGGCGGGGCTGGCGGCGCCCGAAAACCGGGCGGCGCGCGCCAGCAATTCAGTGCAGCGCTCGTAAAGACGCTGGAAATCGGGGGCGATTTCACTGACCGAGTCCAGCGATTCCTGCAGCTCGGCGCAGCTGGCGCAGATGCCGTTCAGCGCGGCATCCCACGCGATAGGCTCAACGCCATCAGGCGCAGCGTCGGCCCATCGGAGGCGCGCGCTTGCGTGATCCGACCCCACGGCCAGCCGTAGCTGGCGTGCTGCTGATTCCAGCCGCGCTGATACCGCCAGCCAGTCCACCAGGCCCCGCGCATGCAGCATGCCGCAGGCTAGCACGTCGCGCGCAAGGTCGGTGATCTGCCCGGTGGACAGTTGCAAGCCAAGAAACTGCACTCCGGTCTCGTTGATCTGGTGCGCCTCATCAAAAATCACGACCCGAACCGTAGGCAGGAGTTCGGCCATACCCGATTCGCGCACGGCCAGATCGGCAAAAAACAGGTGGTGGTTGATCACCACCACGTCGGCTGCCAGCGCACTGCGCCGCGCGGCATGCAGGTGGCAATCCCGAAAGCGCGGACACTGCGAGCCTAGGCAATTCTCCCGAGTGGACGTCACCAGCGGGATGACCGGCGACCGGTCATCCAGCCCGGTGAGCTCCGCCAGGTCTCCGGAACGCGTCCCACGCGACCACTCCTCCACCTTGGCCAGAACCCGCGCTATGCCACGCTCCTGCGCCAGCACATCCTGCCGTGCCAGCTCCAGGCGGTGCACGCACAGATAGCTCGCGCGGCCTTTGAGCAGTGCCATTCGCACGGGCAGTCCCAGCGTCTGCACCAGCAGGGGCAGATCGCGGGCAAACAACTGGTCCTGCAAAGCCTTGGTGGCCGTGGAAATCAGCACGCGTTCGCCACTGAGCAGCGCAGGTACCAGGTAGGCAAAAGTCTTGCCCACGCCGGTGCCAGCCTCCACCACCAGCGCCCCCCCGTGCGCGACGGTTTCCGCTACGGCCACGGCCATCTCCGTCTGGCCTTCACGCGGCTGGAAATGCGCATCCGCGCGCGACAGCACACCGCCATCGGCAAACGCCTCCTGAACCAGTTGCGCCAGCGTCATCGGGTGGCACACCGACGCGCGCCCGGAGCGTGTGCGTGTGCCCCTGGCATGCGCAGGCGATACGGGCACGCGCCAACCCAACAAGCGACGATACGCAATGGGTGGGGAGGTTGGATGTGGGAGATCAAGGCAGGTGCACACCGCAGATGGCAAAAATGCCACAGGCGGGCCGATAATACGCGTCGGTTCGACCTTCGGCGACTGCCGCGCGCATCTGCGCCCACACAATCACCAGCATGACCAAAGCGTTTCGCCTCATCGCGTCCACCGGCATCCACAAGGGTGACCGGGAATACCAGCAAGACCAGGTCATCCTGATCTCCCATCCACGCCACAACGGCTGTGTGCTGGGCGTGGTTGCAGACGGCATGGGGGGGCGTAGCGGCGGACGCAAGGCGTCTGACCAGGTCATGATGACCGCGAGGCAGCTTTTTGAGCGCTACTCGCCGGACACGGATGACCCGGTCACCATGCTGCGCAGCATGGTCGAGGAAGCCCACATCGTGATCAGGCTGACGGCCATCTCCGCCGAGCAGGAGCCGCACAGCACCATTGCAGCGTTCCTCATCAACCCCCGGGGCGACTGCCACTGGGTGCACGCCGGCGATTCGCGCATTTACCATTTCCAGGGCTCCCGCATGGTGTCTCGCACCAGCGACCACTCCTACGTGCAGGCCCTGGTGGACCGCGGCGAGCTGACGGAGGCCGAGGCCAACAACCACCCGCATTCGAACATTCTGGTGGGCTGCCTGGGCACCGAGAGCGATCCGCCCATCACCACACACATCATCCCGCAAATGCAGCCGGGCGATGTGCTGCTGGCCTGCAGCGATGGCGTCTGGCACTATTTCTCGCCCACCGAACTCGGCTCCGTCGTCGACTCTCTTTCACCACGCGAAGCCACCGAGTTCCTCGTCGAAAAAGCGCGCACCCGCGCCCGCGGGGGCGGCGACAACCTGTCGCTGGTGATCGTCAAGATCGAGGCGCTGATTGAGGAAAAGAAGGTGGCTCCACTCATCCCGCTCACGCCACTGGAAGCCGGGCGCATCTGAGGCCCGGGTTTCGGCAAATGCCTCGCAGCCATGATGGCACCCCAGGCGCGTCCCGCAATCCAGGCCAGACGCGTTTCCTCATGCCAGTCCCGAGGCTATCGGGACGCCGGGCTTTCCGGCAGCGGCGCGCCCGGCGTCTTTCCCGCTGCCTGCTCCTCGGCCTGAGAGCGGGCTAACCGGCTGCGGCGTTCCTCTGCGGCACGCAGCTTCTCTGCGTATTCGGCACGCGCCTTTGATTCGCGCGCCGCAGCACCGGCAGCAACGGCGTTCTCTGCCTGGCTGCGTTCCTGCAACTTGCTGCGCTGCTCCTGCGCCCGGCGGGCTGCATCGGCGTCGCGCAGTGTGAGCGTGGGTGCCTTGCCGGCTGGCGCTTTGCGCGGCGCGGAGCCTGCAACAGCCCCTGTACCACCCTTGCCTGTGGATGTGGCATCACCACCATCACCCAGCTTTTCGGCAATGGCGCGCTGGCGTTCGGCAGCCTTTTCCTTGCGTTCGGCGTCCTTGATATCGATCTCCTGGGCGCGCAGCAACGCCTCGGCACCGCGCGTGGAGGCGCGCACCCCGCGCAAGCAGTCCTCGACAGCAAACTTGCGATAGCACTCGGCTTCTTGCGCCTTGCGGTCGGTCAGCAGCGCATTGCGCTCCTGACGGATCCGCTCCAGGGCTGCATCGCGCTGGGCTGCAGTGCTCCCAACCGGGGCGGTATCCGCACCAGCCGCCAGTGCGATTGTCGGCTGTGCCTGCGCCCAGGCGATGGAGCCGGTTGAAACCCAGGCAGTGGCCAAAGCCAGCGACAGCGACAGGGCTGTCCGAACGCTCACGGCACGATTCACGGTCATGTCAGCCCCGTATCCACCGAACGTCGCTCCAGGGCCAGGAATTCCTTGGACTGCATTTCATTGAGCCGCGACACCGTGCGCGGAAACTCGTGCGCCAGAGGCCCTTCCGTGTACAGCTGCTCGGGCGGTACCGCTGCCGACATGATTAGCTTGACCCGCCGGTCATACAGCACGTCGATCAGCCAGGTGAAGCGGCGCGCTGGCGATGCCATGCTGACCGGCATGTGGGGTACGTCGGACAGCAACACCGTATGGAACTGCGTCGCGATCTCCAGATAGTCATTTTGCGAGCGCGGCCCGCCGCACAGGGTGCGGAAGTCAAACCACACCACCCCGCCCGCCTTGCGCCGTGCACGAATCTCGCGCGCCTCGATGTGCAGGGCCGGATCCTCGTCGTGAACCTCGGCCAGCCGGTCGAAGGTTTCGCGCATTTCTGCATCGGCCTGCGGCCCCAGCGGCGTGTGATAGAGCTTCACCTGCTCCAGCGTGCGCCGCCGGTAGTCGGTGCCGTTGTCCACATTGACCACTTGCAGCTTCTGGTTGAGCAGTGCGATGGCCGGAAGGATGCGGTCGCGGTGCAGGCCGTCCGGGTAGAGCTCGTCCGGCATGAAGTTCGAGGTGGTGACAAACCCCACCCCGTTGGCAAAAAGCGCATCCAGCAGGCGGTGCAGGATCATTGCGTCGGTGATGTCCGCCACATGGAACTCATCGAAGCAGATGAGCTTGTAGCGCTTGGCAATGCGTGCGCCCAGCACATCCAGCGGGTTGACCGTGCCCTGCAGGCCTGCAAGTTCGCGGTGCACTTCGCGCATGAACTCGTGGAAATGCAGACGCACCTTGCGCCGAAGGGGTACGGCGTTGAAGAAGCAGTCCATCAGGAAGCTTTTTCCACGGCCCACGCCGCCGTACATGTACACGCCGCGGGGAATATCGGGGCGGTTGATCAGCTTCTTGAGGGCGTTGGAACGCTGGGCCTTGTAGGCAGCCCAGTCGTCAGCGCAGCGTTGCAGCGCCTCCACCGCGCGCAGCTGGGCCGGATCGCTTTGGTAGCCTTTGGCGGCCAGCTCGGCCAGATAGGCCTCTTTGACGGTCACGGTGGAATGTCCTGATGCTATGAATTAAATAGCATCCAGTGCATGTAAATCATGCACTGGAGCCCGATTTGACCCAAAAATCAGAAATTGAGCGTCCTTTTGTCCACAGCCAGCGCTGCTTCCTTGGTGGCTTCGCTCAGCGATGGGTGTGCGTGGCAGATGCGTGCGATGTCTTCGCTGCTGGCCTTGAACTCCATGGCCACCACGGCTTCTGCGATCAGTTCGCTGGCCTGTGGGCCCACGATGTGCACCCCCAGGATTTCGTCCGTTTCGGCATCGGCCAGCATCTTGACCATGCCGGTGGTGTCGCCCAGCGCACGTGCGCGGCCGTTGGCCAGGAAAGGGAAGCTGCCCGCCTTGTACTTCACGCCGTCAGCCTTGAGCTGCTGCTCCGTGCGGCCCACCCACGCGATCTCGGGGCTGGTGTAGATGACCCACGGAATGGTGTTGAAGTTGACATGACCGTGCTGTCCGGCGATGCGCTCCGCCACGGCCACGCCTTCTTCCTCGGCCTTGTGCGCCAGCATGGGGCCGCGCACCACGTCACCCACTGCCCACACGCCGGGCAGGTTGGTCTTGCAGTCGGCATCCACCACGATGGCGCCGCGCTCATCGAGCTGCAGGCCCACGGCTTCGGTGTTCAGACCGATGGTGTTGGGCACGCGGCCGATGGAGACGATGAGCTTGTCCACGTCCAGCGCCTGGGCCTCGCCCTTGGCGTTGGTGTAGGCAATGCTCACGCCCTTCTTGCCGGTCTTGATCTCGCCAACCTTCACGCCCAGCTCGATCTTCAGGCCCTGCTTGTCGAAAGCCTTCTTGGCTTCCTTCGCGATCTGCTCGTCGACCGCACCCAGAAAGGTCGGCAGACCTTCGAGGATGGTGACATCGGCACCCAGGCGACGCCATACCGAGCCCATTTCCAGACCGATGACGCCGGAGCCGATGAGGCACAGCTTATTGGGAACCGCACCGATGCGCAATGCGCCATCGTTGGACAGCACGAGCTGTTCATCAAACGGCGTGCCGGGCAGCGCGCGGGCGTTGGAGCCTGTGGCGATGATGATCTGCTTGCCGGTCACCGTCTCTTCGGCGGCACCGGCCACCTTGATCTCGTAACCGCCTTCAGCGGCCTTCACAAAAGAACCACGGCCGTGAAAGAAGCTGACCTTGTTTTTCTTGAACAGGTACAGGATGCCGTCGTTGTTCTGCTTCACAACGGTGTCCTTGCGGCCAATCATCTTCGCGATGTCGATCTTCACGTCGGATGCGGTGATGCCGTGGTCGGCAAAGTGCTTGTTGGCGTGTTCGAAATGCTCGGACGATTGCAGCAGCGCCTTGGATGGAATGCAGCCTACGTTGGTGCAGGTGCCGCCGGGTGCAGGGCCGCCCTTTTCGTTCTTCCATTCGTCGATACAGGCCACATTGAAGCCCAGCTGGGCTGCGCGGATGGCGGCGATGTAGCCACCGGGGCCGCCACCGATGACGACCACATCAAATTGTTTGCTCATGGGAAATCTCGTTCAGTCAGTTGGAGAAAGACCCACCGGCGGGCACGGCCAGAGGCCAGGCCACGCGGGTGGGTCGATTCATTCAGAAGATCAGATGTCGAACAGCAGGCGCGAAGGGTCTTCCAGCGCGTCCTTCATCGCTACCAGGCCCAGCACGGCTTCGCGACCGTCGATGATGCGGTGGTCGTACGACATGGCAAGGTAGTTCATCGGGCGGACCACGATCTGGCCGTTTTCAACCACAGCGCGGTCCTTGGTTGCGTGCACGCCCAGGATGGCCGACTGCGGCGGGTTGATGATGGGGGTAGACATCATCGAGCCGAACGTGCCGCCATTCGAGATCGAGAAGGTACCACCGGTCATCTCTTCAATGCCCAGCTTGCCTTCAGCGGCCTTCTTGCCAAACTCGGCGATCTTCTTTTCGATGTCGGCAAAGCTCATCTGGTCTGCATTGCGCAGGATGGGCACCACCAGACCGCGGGGCGAGCCGACGGCGATACCAATATCGAAGTAGCCGTGGTAGACGATGTCGTTCCCATCGACCGACGCGTTCAGCACCGGGAACTTCTTCAGGGCGTGCACCGCGGCCTTCACGAAGAAGCTCATGAAGCCAATCTTGACACCGTGTTCCTTGGTGAACGAGTCCTGGAACTTCTTGCGCATTTCCATCACGGGCGCCATGTTCACTTCATTGAACGTGGTCAGGATGGCGTTGGTCGACTGCGACTGCAGCAGGCGCTCGGCCACGCGGGCACGCAGGCGGCTCATCGGCACGCGCTGTTCCGGACGGTCACCCAGATCCTGCTTGGAGGCCGGGGCCGACACCTGTGGCAGTGCCTTGGTGGGCACGCCGGTTGGAATCGCGCTGGGCGCCACGGCAGCCTTGGCGGCACCGCCAGCCACTGCGCCGAGCACGTCGCCCTTGGTCACGCGGCCATCCTTGCCGGTGCCGGCCACGGCCGACACCGACAGGAGCAGCTGCAGGCATGGCCACGTCACCCTTGGAGCCACCGGCAGCAGCGGCAGGTGCCGCGGCGGCTGCAGCGGGTGCCACTGCTGCAGGCGCTGCGGCTGCTGGTGCTGCAGCAGCAGCACCGGCCTTGCCTTCGGTGTCGATCTTGGCAATCAGCTGTTCGGCCACCACGGTGGCGCCGTCGCCTTGCACAATCTCTGCCAGCACGCCAGCGGCAGGCGCAGGCACTTCCAGCACGACCTTGTCGGTCTCGATCTCGATCAGGATTTCATCCACGGCCACGGCCTCGCCGGCCTTCTTCTTCCACGTCAGCATGGTGGCTTCGGCCACGGATTCGGACAGCTGGGGGACTTTGACTTCTACGATAGCCATATCAATTCTTTCTGAATGGGGTGTGTTCTGTACTGTTCGTTCTGTAGCGGGTAGCAGCTGGCCTTACTTGGTCAGAACAAACCCCTTGAGCTTTGCAAACGCGCCATCCACCAGCGCCTTTTGCTGTTCCTGGTGCAGGTGCGAGTAGCCCACTGCCGGCGATGCCGATGCAGCACGGCCGGAGTAACCCAGCTTCTGGCCTTCGAGCATGTTTTCGTGGATGTAGTGCTGCACGAAGAACCAGGCGCCCTGGTTTTGCGGCTCATCCTGGCACCACACCACGTCGGTAGCGTTGGGGTACTTTTTCAGTTCCGCAGCAAATGCCTTGTGCGGGAACGGGTACAGCTGCTCCACGCGCAGGATGACCACGTCGTCCGCTTCCTTCTCGGCACGCTTTTTCACCAGGTCGTAGTACACCTTGCCCGAGCACGCGATCACGCGCTTGACCTTGGCGGCCTTCTTGATCACGCCTTCGTCCTGCTCGGGGATCACCGTCTGGAAGCTGCCGCGGGTGAACTCGGACAGCGGCGAGGTCGCGTCCTTGTTACGCAGCAGCGACTTGGGCGTCATGATGACCAGCGGCTTGCGCAGGTCACGCACCATCTGGCGACGCAGCACATGGAAGATCTGGCTGGCCGTGGTCGGCTGCACGATCTGCATGTTGGCATCGGCAGCCAATTGCATGAAACGCTCCAGGCGCGCCGAGCTGTGCTCAGGGCCCTGACCTTCGTAGCCGTGCGGCAACATCAGCGTGATGCCGTTGACACGGCCCCACTTGACTTCGCCCGACGCAATGAACTGGTCGATCACAACCTGTGCACCGTTGGCGAAGTCGCCGAACTGGGCTTCCCAGATGACGAGGGTGTTGGGGTCGTTCGAGGCATAGCCGTACTCGAAGCCCAGCACAGCCTCTTCGGACAGGATGGAGTCGATGACGACAAACGGGGCTTGGTTTTCACCCACGTTTTGCAAAGGCACGTATGTGCCGATGTCCCACTTCTCGCGCTTTTGGTCATGGATGACGGCGTGGCGGTGCGTGAACGTGCCGCGTCCGCAGTCTTCACCCGACAGGCGCACCGGGTAGCCGCTGGCCACCAGCGATGCAAAGGCCATGTGCTCGCCCATGCCCCAGTCCACGGGGATGTCGCCACGGCCCATCGCTGCACGGTCGTCGTACACCTTCTTGACGAGCTGGTGCGGGGTCACGCTTTCAGGGATGGTCGTGATCTTTTCGGCCAGACGCTTCCACTCGGCGAGCGGGATGGCGGTGTCGCCAGCGTCCGTCCACTTCTTGCCCAGGAACGGGCTCCAGTCCACTGCGTACTTGCTCTTGAAATTGGTCAGCACCGGGTCGACCGTGTGCTTGCCGGCGTCCATGGCGGCGCGGTAGGCCTTGACCATGTCATCGCCCAGCGACTCGCCCAGGCCCTGCGCAGCCAGCTTGTCGGCGTAAAGCTTGCGTGTGCCGGGATGCTGGCCAATCTTCTTGTACATCAGCGGCTGCGTGAGCGAAGGCGTGTCCTGCTCGTTGTGGCCCAGCTTGCGGAAGCAGATGATGTCGACCACCACATCCTTGCGGAACTCCATGCGGAACTCCAGCGCAAGCTGCGTGGCCAGGACCACGGCCTCAGGATCGTCCCCGTTCACGTGCAGCACGGGCGACTCGATCATCTTCACGATGTCGGTGCAATACAACGTCGAGCGGGTGTCGCGTGGGTCCGAGGTCGTGAAACCGATCTGGTTGTTGATGATGATGTGGACCGTACCGCCCGTGTAATACCCGCGGGTCTGGGCCAGCGCCAGGGTTTCCTGGTTCACGCCTTGACCGGCAAAGGCCGCGTCACCATGCACCAGCACGGGCAGCACCTGCTTGCCCAAGGGGTCGGCACGGCGATCCATGCGGGCACGCACCGAGCCTTCAACCACCGGGTTCACGATCTCAAGGTGGGACGGGTTGAACGCCAGCGACAGGTGCACCGGACCGCCGGGGGTGGTCACGTCCGAGCTGAAGCCCTGGTGGTACTTCACGTCACCGGCAGGCAGGTCTTCGGGAGCCGTATGGTCGAACTCGGCGAAAAGGTCTTTGGGCATCTTGCCCAGCGAGTTCACCAGCACGTTCAGACGACCGCGGTGAGCCATGCCGATCACGATTTCCTGCACGCCCGTGGCACCGGCTGACTGGATCAGTTCGTCCATCGCTGCAATGAAGCTCTCGCCACCCTCCAGCGAGAAGCGCTTTTGACCAACGTACTTGGTGTGCAGGAAGCGCTCGAGGCCTTCGGCTGCCGTCAGGCGGTCAAGGATGTGCTTTTTCTTTTCAGCGCCAAAGCTGGGCTTGCTGCGGATGGCTTCAAGCTTTTGCTGCCACCAGCGCTTCTGGTTCTGGTCGGTGGCATACATGTATTCGGCACCGATGGAGCCGCAATACGTTTCGCGCAGCGCGTTGATCAGCTCGCGCAACGTCATCGACTCCTTGCCGAAGAACGTGTTGCTGGTGTTGAACACGGTTTCCTGATCGGCATCGCTGAAGCCGTAGAACGATGGCTCCAGCTCAGGGATAGCAGGGCGCTCGGTGCGCTTGAGGGGGTCCAGGTCAGCCCAGCGCTGACCAACGTTACGGTAAGCAGCGATCAGCTGCTGTACGGCGGTGCGCTTGCGGCCCAGCTCCGAATCGGCACCTGTTGCAACCACCACCTTCGTGCCGCCCTGCTTTGCACGCTCGGCAAAGGCGTTGATGACCGGAAGGTGCGGAACGTCCTTGGCATTCGAGCCATCGACGGCAGGCACGTGCTGCAGGGCGTCGAAGTACTCGCGCCAGGTGTCAGGCACGCTGCCAGGGTTGGCAAGGTAGTTTTCGTACATCTCTTCGACATAGGGCGCATTGCCGCCGAAGAGATAGGTGTTGCCTTGATAGGCTTGATAGACGGATGTCGTATCGCTCATATTCCGCTGACCTCCGCTTTCCTTGGGAAAGCATTAGCTGGTTGAGAAACCTTCCGCGACACGGCTGAACCGATTGGCGGATGCGACTGTGGCTGGGGAAGGGCCTGGGGTTGCGGGCGCAATTGTGCCACCGAACCGACCCGACCCGGCAAAAATGATCCTTAAAGGTAACGAACGATCGCTGCGACACCCTTTGGGATGGGCCACTCGCGTACATTCCCGGATTGATCTGCCACCCGCATACCCATGACATCTCACAAGATTGAAAACAAGTTTTTTCTGCTGCTTCTTTCGCTGGTCACCCTCGCGTTCGGAGCGATCCTGTGGCAGTTCCACGGCGCCGTGTTCTGGGGCGTGATCCTCGCGATCCTGTTTGCCCCGCTGCACCGGCGGCTGCTGGCGCGCATGCCGCAACGCCGGAACCTGGCAGCACTCTGCACGCTGTGCCTGTGCCTGGTCATCGTGATCCTGCCCATGACGGCCATTTCCATATCGCTGGTTCAAGAGGCTTCCACCATCTACGAGCGCGTGAAAACAGGTCAGCTCAACTTTGGCCTTTATCTGCAACAGGTCATCGGCGCACTGCCCTCATGGGCCATCAGCCTGCTCGACCGCTTCGAGCTCACATCGTTGAGCGACATCCAGGCCAGGTTCTCGTCGGTAGCGGTGCAGGCCAGTCAGTTTGTGGCCACGCAGGCGTTGAACATCGGGCAGAACACGCTGGAGTTCATTGTGAGCTTCGGCATCATGCTGTATCTGCTGTTCTTCCTGCTGCGTGACGGGGCCGCTCTTGGCAAGCGCATCGGCGAAGCCACTCCACTGGAAGACGGACACAAGCGACAACTCGTCAGCAAGTTCACCACGGTGATCCGGGCGACGGTGAAGGGAAACATCGTGGTTGCGGCGGCGCAGGGCGCGCTTGGCGGACTGATCTTCTGGATCCTGGACATCCAGGGACCCGTGTTATGGGGCGTCCTGATGGCCTTTCTCTCGCTTTTGCCAGCAGTGGGCGCAGGAATTATCTGGGTGCCGGTGGCGATCTACTTCCTCGCCACAGGGGCTGTTGTGCAAGGCGTTGCGCTCACGGCGTATGGCATTTTGGTCATCGGCCTAGTCGACAACGTGCTCAGGCCCATCCTTGTGGGCAAAGACACGAAGATGCCTGACTACGTGGTGCTCATCTCCACGCTTGGTGGCATGGCCCTGTTCGGGCTGACGGGATTTGTGATCGGTCCGGTCATCGCAGCGCTGTTTATTGCGAGCTGGGACTTGTTTGTCACTGACAGGGCACACCGCGAGCGCTGAAATCGGCCGCCATCGTCGGCTGCTCGACTTAGTTGGCTCCCAAAAGCAGAAAAGGCCCTGTATCTCTACAGGGCCTTTTTGTGTCTGGTAGGACGTACAAGATTCGAACTTGTGACCAACGGATTAAAAGTCCGCTGCTCTACCAACTGAGCTAACGTCCCAACAATTGCAATTGTCGAATGCCATCGACTGCAAAGCCTTGGATTATAGCGTTATTTTTGCACCCCAGATGCTTTCGGTGTGCTGGCCAGTTTGTCGAGAACCCATCCTGCCGCGCATTGACCGAAGGTAGCGGTCACAGCAACGACCGATCCATAACCATGGCAGTTGAGAGAACCATCGCCCTGCATGTCGCATGAAGGGTCGGGCCCCGCAACAGCTTCACGACTGAACACGCAGTTGACGCCCATCTTCTTGCCGTCGCGCGGGGCACCATGGTGCTTGCGGAGACGGTAACGCAACTGAGACAGCAACGGGTCGTGCGTAGTGAAGGCGAGATCGTCCACATCGACCTTGTGGGCGAGCCGCTTGCCGCCTGCGGCGCCGACCGCAACATGAAGCACCTTCGCGCGCTGTGCCCACAACGCCACCGCCAGCTTGGCCTTCATCTGGTCGCAGGCATCAAGGACGGCATCGACCGAGTGGCCTTGAATGAGGGCGGGCCAGTTGTCCGGCTCGACAAACTCTTCAATACAAGTCACCCGGCAGGCAGGGTTGATCCGGCGAATCCGGTCGCGCATTGCCAGGACCTTGGCCTGCCCCACTGTTTCCGTCAAGGCATGGATCTGGCGGTTGATGTTCGACTCTGCCACATGGTCCAGATCGATCAACGTGAGGGAACCGACACCACTGCGCGCAAGCGCTTCCGCGGCCCACGAACCTACCCCGCCAATACCAATCACGACCACATGGGCTGCCTTGATGCGGGCCGCACCAGATCCTCCATAGAGCCGGTCGAGCCCACCAAACCGACGTGCAGCGTCGAAGTCGTCAGCCACGACGATGGCGGCTTCATCCGGCAGATCGCCCACACCTGCCGGCATTTCCCCGTGTATCACTTGAGCCGCGACAGTCGCTCCTTGGCTGCCAGCGCAGCTTCGGATTGGGGATACGAACGGACCAGATCCTCCAGAGTCTTGCGGGCGGCGCGCGTGTCCTTGAGCTCGATCTGGCAATTGGCGATCGACAGGGCTGCCTCAGGGGCGCGCGCATGCGTGGGTGCGTCCGACAGCATGCGCTGGAAGTTGCCGATAGCTTCCTTGTACTCGCGCGTGGCGTACTGCGAATTGCCCAGCCAGAAACGCGCCGAAGGCACAAAGCCACTGCGCGGGTACTGCCGCACAAACCCGCCAAAGGCAGAAGTCGCCTCTGCGAACTTGCCCGAGCGGAACACGGCCAGAGCAGCCTCGTAGTCGCGTTTTTCTGCCGGGTCCGCCTGAAACTCCAGCCCGTCGAGGTTGACCTTGACCGGCTCGAATTGCTTGAGGCGCTCTTCCACGCCCTGTGCCATGTCCTTCTGGCGCCGCTGCAACTCGCTCACATCCCGAAGCAGCTGCTCGTTTTGCCCGCGCATCTTGGCGTCCTCCGCGCGCAATGCCTCAATCTGCGTCTGCAGATCAAGGAGACTGCGGCGAAGCTGGGCATTCTCGTCAGTCAGCCGCCGGACTTCATCCGCAGAGCGCTGGCCGGACACCTGGAGGGCATCCACGCGCTGTCGCATCTCCAAGATGGCGCGACGCGCCTCGCCATCCTCGAAGATGGCCGCGCCAGCCGGGAGCATGAACGCGGTGGCGAACGCAAGCGCCGCCACGGCCTTCATGCGGAACCCAAAGGGTTTCGCGGCGCGCATCAGCGATAGGACAGTTCAGCGCGGCGGTTTTGCGCGTGCACGGACTCAGTGCCGCCCTGCGCCGCTGGCTTTTCCTTGCCAAAGCTCACCGCTTCGACCTGGCTGTCGGGCACGCCGAGCAAGCCGAGCGAACGCCGCACAGCTTCGGCGCGCTTTTGCCCCAGCGCCAGGTTGTACTCACGACCGCCACGCTCATCAGTGTGGCCTTCGATCATGACCTTGCGATTCGGTACGGCCCTGATGAAGCGCGAATGCGCTTCAAGCAACGACTGGAATTCAGGCTTGATGACATAGCTGTCGTAATCAAAGTAGACGATGCGCGCCACGCCCACCGGGCCGGCACCGTCGCGACCAGACTGACCCAGATCAACCGGCGCCACACCGCTCTGGCCCGTGGAGCCAGAGTTTGCACCACCGGCACCAGCACCCATGGTAGAGGTGGCGTTCTTGTCTTCCACCGGCACATCGTCGAGCTTGACGCCCGAGCTACAGCCCGCGACGAGGGCGACCACCGTGAGCGCGAGAGTGATGCGCTTGAATTTGAGCTTGTTCATCCAAAAATCTCCTGAGACTTGATAACTGAAACTGAAAAGACGGGAAAGTTCATTCACTGCTTCTGGAACGGACCCCAGTCGGGTTCGCGGATGTCACCGCCTTGTCCAGCAAGGCGCGCCTTGATCTTGCCGTCGAGCGTGGTGGTCATGAGCGCATCGCGCCCCTGCTGCTGTGTGGCATAGACGATCAGGCGGCCATTGGGGGCAAAACTGGGGTTTTCGTCGGCAGCGCTGTCGGTGATGGCATTCACGGTTCCGGTCGACAGGTCCATGACGTGGAGCTTGAAGGCGCCCGATACGCGGGAGATGTAGGCCAGCCACTTGCCGTCAGGACTGAGCGTGGGCGAAATGTTGTAGGACCCGGAGAAGGTGACCCGTTCGGCATTGCCGCCAGAGGTGGACACGCGATAGATCTGCGGCGCGCCGCCGCGGTCGCTCACAAAGAAGATGTTGCGCCCATCGCTGGAGAACACCGGTTCGGTGTCGATACCGGTCGACTGCATGAGACGGCGGGGCTCTCCACCATTGGCGTCAATGGTATAGAGCTGGGAGCCGCCGTCACGGCTCAGGGTCACCGCCAAGGTGCGGCTATCCGGCGACCACGCAGGCGCGCTGTTGGATCCCCGGAAATTCGCGATCAGGCGCCGACGACCGGACGCCACATCGTGCACGTACACCACGGGTTTGCGCGATTCAAACGACACGTATGCCAGCTGACCGCCGTTGGGCGACCATGCCGGAGAAATGATGGGCTCGGGGCTCGACAGCGCGGACTGCGCGTTTTCGCCATCCGCATCGGCCACCCACAGGCTGTAGCGCGTGCCGGACTTCGTGACGTACGCGATGCGCGTCGAAAACACACCGCGTTCGCCGGTGAGCTTTTCGAAGATGAAATCGGCAATGCGGTGGGCCACCAGGCGCAGGTCGGCCTGCGTGACGACAAAGCTTTGTCCGCCCAGGTCCTGGCCCTTCACGGCGTCCCAAAGGCGAAAGCGGACATCAAAGCGGCCATCGGCCAGTCGGGTGACGCTACCCACAGCCAGCGAATCAGCGCCCTTCTGACGCCACAAACCCACGTCCGGGCGGGTCGTTTCGTCGAGCGACGAGCCCGCGGCATCAATCGCGCGAAATTGCCCGCTGCGCTCCAGGTCGGCCTGGACAATGGCGCTGATCTTTTGCGGCGCCTGGGCCTCGCCGCGAAAAGGCGCAATCGCAATGGGAAGCTGGGTGAGCCCGACGCCCGTGACCTCTACCTTGAACTGTGCGAGGGCGGGCAGCGCGGTGACTGAACCGAAGGCGGCCATGAGAAGGCGGCGCGAGATGTGCGGCGTGGCCGCGGCAAAGGGAATGTAGGGATTACGGTCTGTAGTCATTGACGTCCGGCGTTCCTGCAAGATGGGCGCTAGGGCAAACGCGAATGTTACACACTGGCAAGCGCGCCCTGTGACAAACTGTGTAGGAGTAGGGCCAAACTGCGGGTGCATTTGGGCAGACTCCGGTGGCACCAACGCAGCCCACGCGGGCTCTCGGCGGGTGCCACTTAAAATCGGGCCCAAATGCAAGACACCCCACCGGTCGACACACCGCCAACCGCCCCGTCCCAGACCGATACCCTTTTGCAGAGACTGCGCCGCTTGGCGGTGTACTTTGGCAACCAGCGCGCAGCGTGGTCCGTGGCCATCGCCGCCACACTGATCGGCGCGGTGACCGAGCCGCTTATCCCCGCTCTGCTTCAACCCCTGCTGGACAAGGGATTCACGCAAGGCACCCTGGAACTGTGGATGGTGCCGCTGGCCATCCTTGGCGTGTTCTTCGTACGCGGTGTTGCGCAATTCGTGGGGCAATATGCACTGGCTCGCATTGCCAACGAAGGCATGCTCACCCTGCGCAAGTCCTTGTTCGACCGGGTGCTGGCAGCAGACATGGGCCTGTTTTCCAGGCAATCAGCGAGTGCGCTGTCCAACACGGTGGTGTACGAAGTGCAGACGGGCGCCACGCTGCTGGTGCAGGCACTGCTGGGGCTTTCGCGCGATGGATTCACGCTGGTTGCGCTGCTGATTTACCTGCTGTACCTCAACTGGCAGCTGACGCTGATCGTGGCAGTGGTGGTTCCGGGCGTGGCCTGGATCATGAAGACGCTGTCGCGGCGGCTTTACCACCTGACCAAGAGCAGCCAGCAGGCCACGGATGAGCTGGCTTATGTGGTGGAAGAAAACGTGCTGGCACACCGCATGGTGCGGCTGCATGGAGCCCAGCAGGCGCAAGCCAGCCGTTTTGCCCGCCTGAGTCAGAGCCTGCGTGGCCTGGCAATCAAGTCGACGATTGCCTCGGCCGCGATGACGCCGCTGACGCAGCTGCTGGCGGCAGCGGCGTTGTCGGTAGTCATCTGCATTGCCCTGTGGCAAAGCCGTGGCGCGGTCGACAGCAAGGACGTCACCGTGGGTGGCTTTGTGTCGTTCATCACCGCGATGCTGATGCTCATCGCACCCATACGGCGCCTGGCCGATGTGGCGAGCCCTGTCACCCGCGGGGTGGCAGCGCTGGAACGCGGGCTGGCGCTGATGGGAACGACAGGCGCGGAGACGAGCGGCAGCCACAAGGCCGAGCGGGTGCGCGGCGCGCTGGCGCTGCACGACGTGACGGTCTCGTTTGGCCCCGACCACGCGCCGGCGCTTGAACGGGTCAGCCTGCAGGTAGCGCCTGGCGAAGTGGTAGCGCTGGTCGGACCTTCGGGCGCAGGCAAGACCACGCTGGTCAATCTGCTGCCACGGTTTGTGCTGCCCGCATCGGGTACAGCCACCGTAGACGGGCACGACCTGGCCCAATGGGATCTGGGTGCGCTGCGCTCGCAATTCGCCATGGTCAGCCAGGACGTGGTCATGTTCAACGACACCATTGCTGCCAATGTGGCCCTGGGCGGTGAGGTCGACGAAGATCGTGTGCGCCAGTGCCTGGCAGCCGCCAACCTGGCCGAGCACATCAGCGCCCTGCCCCGTGGCATCCATACCCTGGTCGGCCATAACGCCACCCAGCTTTCCGGAGGGCAGCGGCAGCGCCTGGCCATCGCCCGCGCGCTTTACAAGGACGCCCCCATCCTCATCCTTGACGAGGCCACCTCGGCGCTGGATACCGAGTCAGAGCGACTCGTGCAGGATGCCCTTCAGCGCCTGATGCAGGGCCGCACCACGCTGGTTATTGCGCACCGGCTGTCCACCATCGAGCATGCGGACCGCGTGGTGGTGATGGAACGCGGGCGCATTGCGGAGCAGGGAACACACGCGCAACTGATGGCCCAGGGCGGGCTGTATGCGCGGCTTCAGACGCGCCCGGCGACCGCTGCGGCGCAAGGCTGAGACCAGACCCCATCGAAGGCGCACGCCCATGCTGCCCTGCCTGTCACGGGCCATCGCGCCACGGCGCTACACCGCGCCATGCGCGCGCTCTTACCACTTGCCGCGGTTGGGCTGGCGCTTGCGGATGGCAGCGGCGATCTTCTCGGCAGCCTCAGTGCGACCCGCACGCAGCGCGAAATCCGCTGCCGTGAGGCCCAGCTGGTTGCGCATGGTCGGATCAGCCCCTTCGTTCAGCAGGAGCTGCACGGCATCCCCAGAGCCGTAGTGGCACGCCATCATGAGCGGCGTGGTGCCATTGGGTGACGTGGCGTCGATGAACGCATGGTGCTCTAGCAGCAGTGAAATGATTTCGGTGTGTCTCGGGCTACCGGCCGAGGCTGCATAGTGCAGCGGCGCCCAGCCCGGCTTGTTCACATCGGCGTCACGCGCGATCAGCGCTTTCACCGCATCGACGTTGCCCCTGATGGCCGCGATCATCAGCGGGCTCTCGTCCTTGGGGTTGCGCATCTCTGCTCGGGTCTGCCGGGAGGCCAGCAACGCCCCAAAGGCCTTTTCCGAGCCGTTCTGCAACGCGAGGATCAGGGCGGGCTGGCCCTTCGGGTCGAGGGTGTTGGGGTCAAAGCCGCGCCGCAGAAGGTCGGCGATGACACCCGGGTCATCCCGCTGCACTGCGCTGAAGAAATCTTCGTACGCGCCCGCCCAAACGGCAGGTGCCAGTGTGACTACAAAGGCAGCCGTGCACAGGCTACGGCGGCTGATGGCGTCCGTCATGGCGTGACCCCCTTGAAAAGAACTTCGAAGTTGCGGCTTGTTGCCTCTGCCACGGCGGCCAAAGGGATACCCCTCGTTTCGGATATCTGCTGCGCCACATAGGGCACATACGATGGATTGTTGACCTTGCCGCGGTAAGGGACGGGAGCCAGATAGGGGCTGTCGGTCTCGATCAGCATCCGGTCCAGCGGCACGAAGGCGACCACATCGCGCAGCTCCCTGGCGCTCTTGAAGGTGATGATCCCCGAAAAGGAAATGAAGTAGCCCAGATCCAGCGCGGCGCGCGCCACTTCCATGGACTCGGTGAAACAGTGGAACACGCCGCCTGCCAGGTTGCCCGGGCCGTCCTCGCCCTCCTCGCGCAGGATGGCGAGGGTGTCGTCAGACGCACTGCGCGTATGAATGACCAGCGGCTTCGCGCACGCACGGGCCGCACGGATGTGGGTGCGAAATCGCTCGCGCTGCCACTCGAGATCGGCGATCGAGCGCCCGCCTTTGCGATCTTCCATGCCGTAGTAGTCAAGGCCGGTTTCGCCAATGGCGACCACCCGCGGCAACGCCGCGCGCTCCAGCAGGTCCTGCACGCTGGGTTCGGTCACGCCTTCGTTGTCGGGGTGCACGCCCACCGTGCTCCAGAAGTTGTCGTGCGTGGTGGACAGGCGGTGCACGTCGCCAAACTCTTCCATGGTGGTGCAGATGCACAGCGCACGCTCCACCTGTGCCTGTGCCATGGCTTCGCGGATGGCTGGCAGGTTGCTCGAGAGCTCGGGAAAGTTCAGATGGCAGTGGGAATCGGTGAACATGTCGTTTCAATATAACGAGGCGGGAACAAGCCGCCGCCGAAGCTACGCCAACGCGGTTGCCGGCCGTTCCCGCATGCAAGGCGCTCAGCGACGGATATGGCCAGATCTTCGCCGCGAAACGGCTGCTCCAATGAAAAAGCCGACTCGCACCGCGTGTCGGCCTGCGGGAGCGACCTGGCTCAGATGGTTTGCGTTGGCCGGTCAGACCCCAGCGCCGTACCGAGCAGCTCCTCGATCTTGGCCTTGAGCTGTCGCGATTTGTCGTCCTTGGGGAACTGGATGCCCACACCCTGCGTGCGGTTGCCAGCGGCCCTGGCGGGAGTCACCCACGCCACGCGCCCGGCCACCGGATAGCGCTGCGTGTCATCGGGCAGCGTCAGCAGCACGTAGACGTCATCTCCGAGCTTGTAGTCGCGCTGGGTGGGCACAAAGATACCGCCTTCGGCGAAAAAGGGAATGTAGGCCGCATAGAGGGCCGCCTTCTCCTTGATCGCCAGCTGCATGACGCTGGGACGGGGTGCGGTGGATGGACTGCTCATGAATCAGGGGGTTGCGGCTCAGTTGCGCGAGTGTAGGGTGTTTCGCGCCTGGGCGACAAGCGCCTCCAGCATGAGGCCTGCGTTGAAGGGATGCTCGGCCGTGCGGGCCTCGCGGGACAGCGCGCGCGACCAGCGGGACAGCGCGCCGATGGAGGGCAGCGCCTTGGGCAGGTCGGCCGGGGCAAAGTAGCGCACCGGAGCGCCCACACTGGCCGCCATCAGGTCGTGGCAGAGCTTCTGCAGGGCATCGATCACCTGGTGGGGCGCCCAGTCGCCGAACGCCGTCACATCACCCTTGGCCACGGCCTGCGGCAACGCGGCCCAGGCGTCCGGGCTGCGGCCCGAGCGGGCCAGCGCCAGGGCATCGTCGGGCCGGCCGCCTGCAGCGCGCAGGAAAGCCGCTGCCGCATCGGCAGCCACACCCTGCGACTGCATCCAGGCCAGCATGTCGGCCTGCCCGGGCCAGACCATGGGGTGGCCCAGGCAGCGGCTGCGGATGGTGGGCAGCAGCTGGTGCGCAGCCTCACTCGCCAGCACAAAGCGCACATCGCCCGGCGGTTCCTCCAGCGTCTTGAGCAGCGCATTGGCGGTGATGTGGTTCATCTGCTCGGCCGGGTACACCAGCACCGCCTTCCCGCGCCCACGGGCCGATGTGCGCTGCGAAAACTCCACCGCATCGCGCATGGCTTCCACGCGGATCTCGCGGCTAGGCTTGCGCTTCTTGTCGTCAATGTCGGCCTGGGCCTTTTCCGAAAGGGGCCAGCCCAGCGCCATCATCTGCACCTCGGGCATCAGCACGCACAGGTCGGCATGCGTGCGCACCTCGATGGCGTGGCAGCTGGCGCAATGGCCGCAAGCGCCATCCGCGGTAGGCGCATCACACAGCCATGCACGCACCATTTCGAGCCCGAGGGCGTATTGACCCAGGCCCGAGGGCCCCTGCAGCAGCCACGCATGGCCGCGTTGGGCCAGCAGCCGGGTGCGCTGCGCCGCAATCCACGGGGCCAGCGCCACCGCTGCTGCGCCGCTGCTCATCGCGGCCCCCCCTGCGTGGCCACCATGATGGCCAGCCAGCCGCGGCGCACGAATACGCTGGTCAGCTGCTGCCACACCTTGTGGCGCTCCTGCGCAGCGTCGATGCGCGCAAACCGCTGGGGCGCGGCCGCGGCGCGGTCGGCATAGCCGCGCGCCACCCGGGCAAAGAACTCGGCGGGCTGCGACTCGAACCGGTCGGGCACGCGGGCCGTGGACAGCCGCTGCGCCGCCACATCGGGGGCCAGGTCAAACCATACCGTCAGGTCGGGTTCACGCATCAGACTCACATCGGGCGCAAGCCCCGTCTGCGCCATGCGCTCCAGATTCGATAACACTTCGAGGTCAAAGCCGCGCCCCGCCCCCTGGTAAGCAAAGGTGGCATCGGTGAAGCGATCGCACAGCACCACGTCGCCGCGCACCAGTGCGGGCTCGATCACGTTGCGCAGGTGGTCGCGCCGGGCGGCAAAGATGAGCAGCGATTCCGTCAGCGCATCCATGGCGTCGTTCAGCACCAGCTCGCGCAGCTTTTCGGCCAACGGCGTACCGCCGGGCTCGCGGCTCACGGTAACCGCCCTGCCCTGCGTGCGGAACGCCTCGGCCAGCCCTTCGATGTGCGAGGACTTGCCGGCACCGTCGATACCCTCGAACGTGATGAAAAGACCGGGTCGGGACATGGAAACCTCAGGTGTTGCGTGATGCTCGGTGCGGGACGCCGGCGCTGCCCGGTCGTCCTGCGCGAGCTTACTGCTGGCCGCGCTGGTACCGGTTGACCGCGCGGTTGTGCTCCTCCAGCGACTCGCTGAAATGGCTGGCCCCGTCGCCCTTGGCCACAAAGTACAGGGCCCGCGTCTGCGCCGGTTGCACGGCCGCCAGCAGCGATGCCTTGCCAGGCATGGCAATCGGCGTGGGCGGCAGGCCGTTGCGCGTGTAGGTGTTCCAGGGGGTGTCGGCCAGCAGGTCGCGGCGGCGCAGGTTGCCGTCAAACCGCTCGCCCAGGCCGTAGATCACGGTGGGGTCGGTCTGCAGCATCATGCCGATGCGCAGCCGGTTGGTGAACACGCCGGCAATGGTGGCGCGGTCGCTGGCGCGGCCGGTTTCCTTTTCGACAATGCTGGCCAGGATGAGCGCCTCGTCGGCCGACTTGAGCGGCGTGTCGGCCGCGCGCTGGGCCCACACTGCCTCAAGCTTGCGGTCCATGGCGTGCAGGGCGCGCCGCAGCACGGCCATATCGCTGGAACCCTTGGCGTAGGTGTAGGTGTCCGGAAAAAACCGCCCCTCGGGCCGAACGCCCGGACGGCCCAGCTGGGCCATCAGCGCCTCGTCGGTCAGGCCGGCAGAGTCGGGCTCGAGCTGCTCTTCCCTGGCCAGCGCCTGGCGCACCTGGCGCCAGTTCCAGCCCTCCACCAGGGTCAGGGCGCGCAGAGATTCTTCGCCGCGCACCAGCTTTTGCAGCAGGTCCCGCGGCGTGGTGCCGGGGGGCAGCTCGTAGTTGCCGGCCTTGATGGCACGGTCCTGGCCCGAAAAGCGGAACCAGGCATACAGCAGCCGGGCGTCTGCCCGTGCCCCGGCGGCCACCGCATCGCGGGCCACGCCACGGGGCGTGGTACCCGGCTCGATGGCCAGCTCCAGCGGGGTATCGCCGCCCACAATGGGCTGGTGCAGCCACCAGAACGCCGCGCCGCCCGTCCCGATCAGGACCAAAGCCATCAAAGCCAGTAAACGTCGCACAACCCTGCTGCCTGTATGTGTGTGGCCCCGCCAAAGGGGTCCTTGAAACTGAGCGGGCATCATAATTCAGCGATGACTTACTCCCTGAACGGCGTTGCCCCTTTGTCGCACCTTGGTGTCATTCGCGCTGAAGGCGAAGACGCCGCCAAATTCCTCCATGGCCAGCTCACGCAGGACTTTGCCCTTTTGGGCATGAACGAAGCCCGCCTGGCCGCGTTTCTCTCGGCCAAGGGGCGCATGCAGGCGACCTTCATCGGCTTCAAGCGCAGCGCCACCGAGGTGCTGCTGGTCTGCAGCGCCGACGTGCTGCCCGCCACGCTCAAGCGGTTATCGATGTTTGTGCTGCGCTCCAAGGTCAAGCTGACCGATGCCACGGCCGAGTGCGCGCTGTACGGCCTGGCGGGCGATGCGGCGGCCGTTCCTGATCTCCCCGCCGCTCCATGGTCCAAGGCTGACGAAGGCACTGCCAGCGTGGTCCGCCTATATCCTGCAGACGGATACCCACGGGCGCTGTGGGTCGGGTCTGCTGGCTCCACCGCTCCGGCGGGCGCCGCGCTCGACTCTGCGCTGTGGCATTGGAGCGAGGTGCGCAGCGGCATCGCCACGCTGACCACCCCGCTGTTGGAAGCGTTTGTGCCGCAGATGCTGAACTACGAATCGGTGGATGGCGTGAACTTCAAGAAGGGTTGCTACCCCGGACAGGAGGTCGTGGCGCGCAGCCAGTTCCGCGGCACGCTCAAGCGCCGGGCGTACGTTGCCCATGCGTCCGTGCAGGGGGTCAATGTGGCGGCCGAGGTGTTTTCTGCCAGTGACCTCGAACAGCCTTGTGGCACCGTGGTGCAGGTCGCCAACGCACCTGATGGTGGCGCAGACCTGATCGTATCGATGCAGATCAGCGCCGCCGAAGGGCCACTGCAGGTGGGCGCCCCCGACGGTGTGCCCCTGACTCTGCTGCCCCTGCCCTACCCGCTGCTCGACGACATCTGACGCGCCCCTTGCGCGCGTGACCAGACCACGCCACCTTGCGCACAAGGTGGCTTTTTGCTATATTTATAATAGCAAACAAGGCAATCAAACAAAGGACCCCAGGCCAAAAACGCTTCAAAATGCCCAAAAAAGCCCTGGTAGAGGCGCTCGGGACGCCACACTAGCCTGGCCGCACGGCAGCCCGGCCCATCATGGCAACTCTCAGCCCTGCAGCGCCCGGTGCATCGCGATGTGGTCGATGCCCGCTTCCTTCCACGGCTCGCCCGTCGCTGTAAACCCGGCACGGCGGTAGAAATCCTCGGCGCTGCGCTGGGCGTGCAGCTGCACCTCGCGGTCGCCGCGGGCACGGGCGGCGTCCACCAGTGCATCGAGCAGCCGGCGGCCCCATTGCGAGCCGCGCACCGAGCGGTCCACGGCCATGCGGCCAATGCGGCCCACGCCGGGCGAAGCCTGCAGCAGTCGGCCCGTGGCGACGGGCATGCCCAGGCGGTTGAAAACCACGGCGTGGCGGGCCGTGGCGTCCAGCGCATCGGCCTCGATCTCGGCAGGGATGCCCTGCTCCTGCACGAACACGGCCGTGCGCAGCCTGGCCGCATCGCGCCCCAGCGCATTCCAGTCGCCCGTACGCACCTCGGCCATTTCGGCACCGGCCTCAAAGCTGTCGAAGATCGCTCTCAGCGCAGGCGGCACCGGGCGCGAGGTCTGCGTGGCCGGGTCGGCAAACACATAGACCAGCTCGCCGGTCACCAGCAAGCGGTCGCCCGTGAAGATGCCCGCCTGAAACAGGCACGACGAATTGCCCACCCGGGCGCAGCGAAGCCCCACATCCAGCGTGTCATCCAGCCGGGCCGATGCGTGGTATTCCACCGTGGCCTTCTTGACGTACATCTCTCCGCCCAGCGCGTGCATGCTGGCTTCGTAGGGCAAGGCCAGTGCCCGCCAGTAGTCCGACATGGCGGTGTCGATGTACATCAGGTAATGGCCGTTGAACACGATCTTTTGCATGTCCACCTCGGCCCAGCGCACGCGCAGGCGGTGAAAGCAGCGGAAGTCGGAACGTTGCATGTCGAAGTCACTCCCTATGGAAAGCATTGCGCAGCGCGCGGGCCGCGTCGGCATGGGCCTGCCGCGCCTCGGGGATGGCGCGGCCCATCTTGATGAATTCGTGCGTCACGCCGCGGTAGATCTCCAGGTCGACCGCCACCCCCGCCAGCCGGAGCTTGTCGGCGTAGTCCACGCCCTCATCCACCAGCGGGTCGCACTCGGCCAGGCCGATCCAGGCGGGCGCCACGCCGTCCACATCCGGGGCCAGCAGCGGCGCAAAGCGCCAGTCCTCGCGCTCGGCGCGGGTCTGTACATAGTGGCCAAAGAACCAGCTGATGGCGGGCTCCTCCAGCACCAGGCCCTGGGCGTAAAGCGCGTGTGAAGGTGTGTCCTGGTGCGCCGCGCAGCCCGGGTAGACGAGCAGCTGCAACGCCAGCGGCAAGCCCGCATCGCGCGCCAGGATCGCGTTGACGGCGGCCAGCGTGCCACCTGCGCTGTCGCCGCCCACCGCCAGTCGCGCAGGGTCTGCTCCGATCTTTGCAGCGTTGGCGGCCAGCCAGGCCAGCGCATCCCAGGCGTCGTTGCTGGCAGTGGGAAACCGGTGTTCGGGCGCGAGCCGGTAGTCGAGCGAAACCACCATGCAACCCGCCAGCCGCGACAGCTCGCGGCACAGGATGTCGTGCGTGGCAATGGAGCCAATCGTGAAGCCGCCACCGTGCAGGTACAGCAGCACGGGCAGGCCCGCATCGGCCGACGGCGCATACAGCCGCATGGGCAGCGCATGGCCATCGCGCGCCGGGATGGTGAAGTCTTCCACACGGGCGAGCGCTGCCTTGGGCACCTCGAGTACGCCCGAGCCGGCCTCGTAGGCCACGCGGGCATCGGCTGGCGAGCGGGTGTGCAGCGGCGGGTGCCCGGCGCGCGCCATGCGTTCGAGCACGCTGTGCATTTGCGGCGTGAGCCGCGTACGGTGCAGATTCAAAGAGGTCATGGGTGGGAGGGCTGGTCCATCGGGGCGGCCTGGCGATGCAGTGCGTGCGCGTCATCTTCCGGCATCGCTTGGCGGGCCCGCGCACTGCGCTGTCGCAGACGTGACGGAGCAACGGGCTACACGCGCGGTCTGCAGGTCAGCGTGGTGGTCATGTGCGTGCGCCAGGGGTAGAGTTCGCGGCAGGAATCGTAAACCCAACCTTTCGCAAGACCATGGCCTTCATCTACTACGTGACCCAGATCCAGTTCGAGTTTGGCGCTGTTGCGCTGCTGAAGCAGGAGTGCGAACGCGTTGGCATCACCCGGCCGCTGGTGGTGACCGATGCCGGCGTGCGCGCGGCTGGCGTGCTGCAAAAGGCGCTGGATGCGCTGGCAGGGCTGACGGTGGCCGTGTTTGATGAAACCCCGTCGAACCCCACCGAGGCCGCCGTGCGCGCCGCTGTGGCCGTTTACAAGGCTCAGGGCTGCGACGGGCTGATTGCGGTGGGTGGCGGCTCGGCCATCGACTGCGCCAAGGGCATTGCGATTGCCGCCACACACGAAGGCCCGCTCACGCACTACGCCACCATCGAAGGCGGCTCGCCCCGCATCACCGAGCGCGCAGCACCACTGATTGCCGTGCCCACCACCAGCGGCACCGGCAGCGAAGTCGCCCGCGGCGCGATCATCATCGTGGACGACCACCGCAAGCTGGGCTTTCACTCGTGGCATCTGGTGCCCAAGGCCGCCATCTGCGACCCTGATCTCACCCTGGGCCTTCCGCCCATGCTCACCGCGGCCACCGGCATGGATGCGATCGCCCACTGCATGGAAACCTTCATGTCCGCGGCCTTCAATCCGCCGGCCGACGGCATCGCGCTGGACGGCCTCACCCGCGGCTGGGCGCACATCGAGCGCGCCACGCGCAACGGCAGCGACCGCGATGCCCGCCTGCACATGATGAGCGCGAGCATGCAGGGTGCCATGGCCTTCCAGAAGGGCCTGGGCGCAGTGCACTCGCTCAGCCACAGCCTGGGCGGCGTCAACCCGCGCCTGCACCATGGCACGCTCAACGCGATGTTTTTGCCAGCGGTGGTGCGCTTCAACGCCACGGCTGAATCGGTGCAAAAGGACCAGCGGCTGGAACGCATGGCGCACGCCATGGGCCTGGCGTCGGCGTCCGACATCCCCGATGCGATCCGCGACATGAGCGCCCGCCTGGGCCTGCCCTCGGGCCTGGCCGCGATGGGTGTCACGGCCGACATGTTCGACGACATCATCAAGGGTGCCACGGCAGACCATTGCCACAAGACCAACCCGCGCGTAGCCACGGCCGATGAGTACAGGGACATGCTGACGCAGTCGCTGTAGGCGAAACGGCGGTGCGTGGCGGCGTGCACGAAAGCGCCCCTGGCTGCCTGCCCCTGCACTGCACCTTCTGCACCGGTCATCCGGGCGTGCTCATCCCGGCGCAAGGCCCGCACGCCACCGTGGGCGGGCATGGCTCGCGCCAGGAATGCGCTGCGCGCGAGACCTGTTCGGCGTTGGCCCAGGCCCGCCTGTCCCGAAACCGGTGCCGAATCGCCTGTGAAATCGCTGGCCGTGTGCGGGCTGCAGTACGCTTCAGCACACCAGTTTTCGCGGCGCTGTCAGTCTGCCGGCCCGACCGCGGTGGCCAAGGGCCACGGCGCGGCCCCGCCGGTGCACGTCTGGTGGGCGGCGCCCGCGTCAGCGCGCTGTAGACTCATCGCATTAATTACAGTTCATTACTTTGTGCTGGGAGCAAGAACACATGCGCAGCGGGAATCTTGGCAAATGGCTTGTGCAAGGCACCTACCCGCGGCTGTATGTGCCGGTGCTGCTGATGATCCTGCTGGCCAGCGGGGTGCGTTACCACTTCCTCATCGGTTCTGAAACGGCAGAGATCACGCGGCTGGCCGAGGCCGAAATGCGCAGGGTGGGCGACACGATGCTTCCCCTGCTCGCCGCGATGCCCGAAGGCGATGTCAACGCCGCTGCCGAGGTGCTGCAGCATGGAGCCGCCGGCCTGGGCGAGGCCTGGGCGAGCCTGCGCTGGCAGGTCGGCGACGCCGACCCGGTCGAGCTGGCAGAGCCTCCTGCGCCGGTGGCCGCGCCCGCATGGTTTCTGGGCTGGGTCACCATCACGCCGCCGGTCAAGCAGTTTGGCCGGGACCTGGGAAACGGGCGCACCGGGCGGCTGACCATGACACTACATCCAGAGCCGCTGGCGGGAAAGGTCTGGAAGGCCGTGGAAGTGCAGATGCGCATCTCTGCGCTCAACATCTTCACCACCCTGTTCCTGCTCACGCTGCTGTTGCGCGCCAACATGCGCACCCTGCGGCGCCTGTCCAGCGCTACCGAGGCTTTCCGCAACGGTCACCTGGGCACGCGCATGGAGGTCACGGGCACCCTCGAATCCCGCGCCATGGCCGAGGCGTTCAATGACATGGCGGGCAAGGTGCAGTCGCTGGTGGTGTCGCTGCATGACACCCAGCGACAGCAAAGCGAGCAACTGCATTTCCAACGCCAGCTGATCGACGCGCTGCCGCTGCCCGTGCTGGTGCGCGATACCAGCGGCAACCCGGTGGAGACCAACCGCGCATGGCAGCGCCTGGTGGATTCGTCCGGCGTGGCAGACGCTGCATTGCGGCGGGCGCCCGCCGCGCTGGCGCACTGCGCACAGTCCCGCTGTCGGCCCAGCTGGCGGGTGCGCAAGCCAACGAGATCCGCGTGCGGATGGCAGACGGTACCGACAGGGACATGGCGTACTACCAGGCCTCGTTCACCAGCACCAGCGGCGTCCTGGCAGGCACCATCGGCACGCTGGTGGACGTGACCGAGCGCAACCATGCACAACAGGCCTTGCGCGCCGAGAAGGACCGTGCCGAGATCACGCTCGCATCGATCGGCGATGGCGTGATCACCACCGATGCGTCGGGTCATGTCGAGTCCATCAACGAAACCGCGCAGCTGATGACCGGATTCACCATGGAACAGGCGCTGGGCCAGCACATCGACGAGGTGTTCCGGCTCAGCGACGAGCCGGTGAGCCGCAACGTGGATCCGGGCGGTGAACGCGACACCATCAGCGGCGCGCTGCAACTGCCTGCGCCCGACGTGCTGCTGCACCGATCTGGCGAGCGGTACGCCATCGAATACACGGCCTCGGCCATCCGCGAGGCCGACGGCAGCGCAGCCGGCTGCGTGCTGGTGTTCCGCGACGTGACCGAGACGCGCAACCTGCGTCACCAGATCTCCTGGCACGCCCGGCACGATCCGCTGACTGGCGTGTACAGCCGGTCGGCCATGGCCGAGCGCCTCACGCATGCCATCTTCGTGTCCCGCAACCGCCAGTCCCTGCTGGCGGTATGCATGCTGGACCTGGACCATTTCCAGGCCGTCAACGACGCGTACGGCAACCGCCTGGGTGACCGCCTGCTCAAGGAAACGGCCAAGCGCCTCTCGGCATTTGCCCTGGGGCCTTCGGAAACGGTCGCCCGCATGGGGGGCGACGAATTCGTGCTGCTGCTGGGCGACCAGCCCGATCTGGCTTCCATCGAGGCACGCCTTGCAGCCCTGCTGGCCCAGCTGTCCACGCCCTATGCCATCGATGACCGCACCGTGCGCACCACCGTGAGCATTGGCGCTGCCGTGTTCCCCCACGACGACGCCAACCCTGACACCCTGCTGCGCCATGCCGATCAGGCCATGTGCCAGGCCAAGAGCCTGGGGCGCAACCAGGTGCACTTTTTCGATGTGCAGCGCGACCATGCGGTACAGACGCACCACACGCGGCAGACGCGCATCGCCCAGGCCTTGCTGCGAGGAGAGCTGGTCTTGCACTACCAGCCCAAGGTCAACCTGCGCACCGGCGCGATGATCGGTGTCGAAGCCCTGCTGCGGTGGCAACACCCCGAACAGGGCCTGCTGGGGCCCCAGCATGTGCTGCCCCTGATCGAAAACACTGACCTGGAAGCCGAGCTCGGCGAATGGGTGCTGCGCGAAGCGCTGATGCAGATGCGGGTGTGGACGCGGGCGGGTGCGCAGTGGGAAGTCAGCGTCAACGTGGCCGCCGCCCACTTCCACCGGCCACGGTTTGTGGAGCGCCTGAAAGAGCTGCTGCTCGCCTGCCCCGAGATCGATCCGCGGCGTCTGGAGCTTGAAATCCTCGAATCGGCGGCGCTCGACGATATCGAGGAGATGCGCGGCGTGATGCGCGAGTGCCAGGATCTGGGCGTGCGCTTTGCGCTGGACGACTTTGGCACCGACTTCTCGTCGCTGTCCTACCTCAAGCGCCTGCCCGCAGAGACGATCAAGATCGACCAGTCATTCGTGCGCGGCCTGCTGCAAGGCGGGGACGACGCCACGCTGATCAGCGCCATCGTGGGGCTGGCCAAGGCCTTCAAGCGCCACGTGCTGGCCGAGGGGGTGGAAACACCCGAGCAGGCGGCCCGGCTGCTGGAGCTGGGGTGCGAGCGCGCCCAGGGCTTCGGCATTGCCCGGCCCATGCCCGCCGCCGACGTGCTGGGCTGGGCCCGGGCACGCCATGCCGGCCTGGCTGCCACGCCCTCCGCCCCCTCCCCGGCCCCTCTGCCAGCCGGTAGCCTGCATCGCCCCACCTCGGCCGCCTGAGCCGCGGCCTGAGCCTGCATCGCGGGCACTCGCAACCTGCGCCCGCGGCATTACAAAGCGTGCACAGACTCCAGGTCGGGCCGCTCCAGCCATTGCGCCCACTCGTCTACCAGCTGCTGGCTGGCACGGGTCGCCGTCAGCCATGCCTTGGCACGGGCCGCACTGTCGGTGCCATAGTGCGTGAAGTCGTTGCGGTCGGGCAGCTTGGCGTTGGGCAGACTGCGAACCCAGTCGGGGTTGGGTGACAGCACCACCATGCTGTCGAGCGCGGGCGTGGCCTTGTGGCGCCACTTGAGGCCCTTGTCGAGCCACCCCGGCACCACCCGGTGCTGAAAGTGCGGGTACAGCACCAGCCCGCCCGGGGCCGGCGGGGGTGCCGCACCGACTGTTTTTGGGTCAAACTGGCCTGTAGCCTCCGTTTTGATTGCACCTTTAGCTATTACATTGATAGCATCCTTCGCATCGCTGGCAGTGCGGTACGCGAGGTGCATGTGGTAGTCGGTAATGCCGCCGTCCCAGTACGCGCCGCGCGGTGCGCCGGGAATGTCATGGACCGCCTGCAATACAAACGGGATGGAACAGCTGGCCTGCAGGGCCGGCATGAAGTTGCTGGCATCCAGGGCCACCTGCCGGGTTCGGTAGTCGGTGGTGGCAAACGGCAAGGCTGCGCAGCCAGCAATCTCGGAGGGAAGGCTGGGCGATGAAAACACCACGCGCTCCAGCCACGCACCCATGGCCTTGCGGTGCATGGTGTTGGTCACGAACGCGCCCAGGTAGCCCAGCGGCGTAGCCAGCCCATGCTCGCGCCGCAGCATGTGCCGCCCGCGCGATGTGACGATGTGCAGCCGAAAGCGCGGGTGGCCCAGCACCTCATCCACCCGGCCGCCGTAGAAAGCCTGCAGGTTGTGCCCGAACCGCTCGCTCACATGGGCCGCCGAAGGCCGCTTTTTGCCGGGGGGTATCTCGTATTGCTGCTGGATGTAGTCGTGCTCGAGCCGCTCGAAGGCGGCCACCGCTTGATCGAGACAGGCGGTGGCCATGCGCCAGGCTCCGATGGACGCGCCCACCAGGTGCACAGGCTGGGTGGACCGGGCAAGCCACTGGCCAAAGATGTACCGGTCCAGCGGGCCGAGGATGAGCCCCTTGGGGCCGCCGGCAGCCGCCGGAATCACACCGACGTCAGAGGGCTGCAGCCCGTGTTCGGCGATGTGCTGGCGGGCGCGCGGGCCCGCATGGATGCGCAGTGCTTTCATGGCGGTCATTGTCGCAAAGCCTCCCGCACGGCAAGGCAAGGCAAGGCAAGGCCATGAGGGGCCTGGTCCCCGGCCCTGATCAAACGACGTAGTCGTCGCTGTCTGGCCGGGCGGACCAGTCGATGGGGTCTTGCTGCAGCACCATGTCGATGTCGAGCCCGAGGGTCAGGCCTACCTCGCCCGGGAAGGACACCGCCAGTTCCTTTTCGCCCAGTTCCGCTTCGCGGGCGCGGGCACGCCAGGCTGCCAGGTGGATCACCCCGCCCAGCGGCTCGTAGGCATTGCTTTCAAACGGTGCGTTCTGGTGCTGCAGCGCATCGACGACCACCTCTGGCAACTGCCAGCGCCGGGCCAGGCCCGCCGTCACGTCTGCGTAGCAGTAGCCCAGCAGCCGCTGCTCGATCTTGGCACGCCGCAGGTCCAGGGGCGCCACCAGCGTGTTCACAGACTGGGTGCGATCGGGGTTGGCCAGGTGCAGGGCCAGCTCGCCCACGGCGTGCAGAAGGCCGGCTGAATACGCGGCAATCTGGTTCTGGCGCACCAGTCCGGCCAGCGAGCGCGCCAGCTTGGCCGTGTTCAGGCTGTAGCGCCAGAACTGCTGCATGTTCACGCCGGGCACCGATCGCGACGTGGTACCCAGCTTCGCGGTGGAGACGAGGGAGCGCAGCTGTGGCGTGCCCAGCAACGCCAGCGCCTCGGGTATGCCTGCGATCTGGCGTGGCACCTGGAAGGCTGCCGAATTGGCCAGCTCCAGCAATCGCGCAGCCAGCGCCGGATCGGAACCAAAGAACTGGTTGAGGCGGCGCAGGCTGGGCTCGGGTTGCGAAAGCTCGCTCATCAGCAACGCCACGGCGCGCGGCAGGCTGGGCAGGGCCGCGGGGTGTGCCAGCAGTGCTTTCAACTCCATCGTTTCGGGGCGTCGTGACAAGGGATGGTTGGGTCTTGAGGGAGGTCGTGCTGCACGATACCCGCGGCGGCTGGTCGCGGATCGTTGCCGACGGGTGGTTTCCACCCTCGGCCACGACCCGAGCACCAACAGAATGGTGCTGGAGTGACCCGCTGTCGCCGATTATGACCCTGCGCGCCAGCCTGCATCGCAAGGGTTGGCACTATAGAGCCTCAGCACGAATCACCATGCCGCGTGCATCGATGGCTTCGGGCGGTGTGCAGCGCACGCGTGCCCTTCGATGCATGCCAAGGCCCACTGGCAGGGTCACCTGCCCTTTGTCTGTTGCAGCTTGGCAAAGGCAGATGCCATGGCCGACTGCTGCGCAGGCTCAGGGGCCCGGCGCTGCGGCTGCGCATAGCCGCGGCCTGCGCCCTCAAAGCGGTTGTCACGCGGCGCGCCCCGGTCACCGCCCTGGCGCGGCGGCGCATCGCCCAGCTTCATCGACAGGCCGATGCGCTTGCGCTCCACGTCCACTTCCATGACCTTGACCTTCACGATGTCGCCCGTCTTGACCACCTCGCGCGCATCGTTCACGAACTTGTGCGCCAGCTGGCTCACATGCACCAGGCCATCCTGGTGCACGCCCAGGTCGATGAAGGCGCCAAACTGGGCCACATTGCTCACCGTGCCCTCCAGGATCATTCCTTCCTTCAGGTCCCGGATGTCTTCGACGCCGTCGTTGAAGCGCGCGACCTTGAAATCCGGGCGCGGGTCGCGGCCGGGTTTTTCCAGCTCGGCCAGAATGTCCCTGACGGTAATGACGCCAAACTTCTCATTGGCAAACAGCTCGGGCTTGAGGGTCTTGAGCATGTCGGCCCGGCCCATCAGCTCGGCGACGGGCTTGCCAGTCTTTTCCATGATCTGTTCGATCACCGGATAGGTTTCGGGGTGCACGCCGGTCATGTCGAGCGGGTTGTCGCCGCCGCGAATGCGCAAGAAGCCCGCACTCTGCTCAAAGGTCTTGGCGCCCAGCCCCGCCACGTCCATCAGCTGCTTGCGGCTCTTGAAGGCACCATTGGCCTCGCGCCAGCGCACCACGGCCTTGGCCACACTGCCCGACAGGCCCGACACACGGCTGAGCAGCGGCACACTGGCCGTGTTCAGGTCCACACCCACCGAGTTCACGCAGTCTTCGACCACCGTGCCCAGGGTGCGCGCCAGCTCGCTCTGGTTCACGTCGTGCTGGTACTGGCCCACGCCAATGCTCTTGGGATCGATCTTGACCAGTTCGGCCAGCGGGTCCTGCAGGCGGCGGGCGATGGAAGCGGCCCCGCGCAGGCTCACGTCCACATCGGGCATTTCCTGGCTGGCGTATTCGCTGGCGGAGTAGACGGACGCACCCGCCTCGCTCACCACCACCTTTTCGATGGCGCGGTCGGCCTTGGCCGCCATCTTGATCAGGTCAGCGGCCAGTTTGTCCGTCTCGCGGCTGGCCGTGCCGTTGCCGATGGCGATCAGGTTCACACCGTGCTTTTCGGCCAGCTTGGCCAGGGTGAACAACGAGCCATCCCAGTCGCGCTTGGGCTCGTGGGGGTACACCGTGGCGGTCTCTACCAGCTTGCCGGTGGCATCCACCACAGCCACCTTCACGCCGGTGCGGATGCCAGGGTCCAGCCCCATCACCACGCGTGGGCCGGCGGGGGCGGCCAGCAGCAGGTCGCGCAGGTTGTCGGCAAACACCTTGATGGCCACCTTTTCGGCGTCGTCGCGCAGGCGGGCAAACAGGTCACGCTCGGTCGAGAGGCTGAGCTTCACGCGCCAGGTCCAGGCCACGCACTTGCGGATCAGGTCGTCGGCCTTGCGGCCCACATGGCTCCAGCCCAGGTGCAGGGCGATCTTGCCTTCGGCGATGCTTGGCTTGCCAGGCTCTGGCTCCACGGGCAATACCAGCTTGGCTTCCAGGATCTCCAGCCCCCGGCCGCGGAACACCGCCAGCGCGCGGTGCGATGGCACGCGACCGATGGGCTCGTCGTATTCAAAGTAGTCGCGGAACTTGGAGACCTCGGGGTCGTTCTCGTTCTTGCCGTCGACCTTCTTGCTGCGCAGCAGGCCTTCGGCCCACAGCCATTCGCGCAGGCTTTGCACCAGCGCCGGGTCTTCGGCCCAGCGCTCGGAGAGGATGTCGCGCACGCCGTCGAGCACGGCAGGCACGGTGGAAAAATCCGCGCCCGGCTTGCCATCGTCCAGCACTTCGGGCGGACGGGTGAAGGCTGCAGCCTCTGCGGCGGGGTCCAGCGTGGGGTCGGCAAACAGCTTGTCGGCCAGCGGCTCGATGCCGAACTCGCGCGCAATCTGGCCCTTGGTGCGGCGCTTTTGCTTGAAGGGAAGGTAAATGTCTTCCAGCTCCTGCTTGGTGGGCGCGGCGGCGATCGCCGCACGCAGGGCATCGGTCAGCTTGCCCTGCTCGTCAATGCTCTTGAGCACCGTCGAACGGCGGTCATCCAGCTCGCGCAGGTACGAAAGGCGGGCTTCCAGCTCGCGCAACTGGATGTCGTCGAGCCCTCCCGTCACTTCCTTGCGGTAGCGCGCGATGAAGGGCACTGTGGCACCGCCATCGAGCAGCTCCACGGCTGCACGCACCTGTTGTTCACTGACTTTGATTTCTGCGGCCAGTTGCCGGACGATCTGCTGCATGTGTGGCGAACTCTCTGAGACTCAAACAAGACACGAAGCGCGGGAGTTTGCCACAGCACTCCAGGGCTTCCCGGGGGCAGGCGACAGCCTTTGCAGCGCTGCAACCGCCCTGCCTGGCGGGTGCCCCCGCCCCGCGCAAAACACAGCCCCGGGCCCGGACCGCCACTCCTAGAATGGCAGCGCGGCGACAGCCGGCCGCCCCTCGCCATGAACACCGCCCCCTTCATCATCCGCACCGAATGCCCGCCGGGTGCCTGCGTCTGCCAGCGCGACGAGCTGCTGCAGACGCCCGGCGCAGACCTGCGAATCCTGCAGCTCACGAGTGCGCAGGAAAAAATGCTGGTCCAGCGCCTGGAGAACCTGAGCAGCCTGGCCGACCTGCGCCACATGCAGCAGCGCATGGAGCAGCAGCTGGGCATCCGCCTGGCGATTGCGCCCGGTCCACGCGAAGTGCGCACCGTGCGCGGCATCATGATGCTGGTGCAGGAGCAGCCCGGCCTGTGCCGCAAGACGCGGCAATCCATCCCTGCGGCCATCCGCAAAAGCATGGACCGTTGTCCCGAGATTGCCTACGCACTGCTGGACGAACGCGGGCTGTTTGCAGACCCAGGGCATGACGACGGGGGCTGAAGCCACTGCTCCAAGGGCTTGATCCGCAGGATGCGTGTTCACCAGCGTTGCGCAGCGTGACAAAGCCCGCATCGATGCGAGACGGCTCCCGCTAACATGGCCCGGCATGCAAGACGACCTTTTTGGCGGCGCACCTGCGCCCATTGCACCTCTCGCACCTGCCGCACCTGCCGCTCCTGCTGGCCAAACGCCCGGTGCCCAGTCAGCAGCCCCACCTGAGCACGCCCCGCGCAGGCGCGCTGCCGGTGCCGTCGCGCCCGCAGAGTTTGACGAACCCCTGAAGGCCCTGGGCGCAGCACTGCCACCGCTCGCCCACCTGGGCACCTCGTCCTGGAGCTACCCGGGCTGGCAGGGTCTGGTGTGGGATGGCAGCCCGTCGGCACAGCAGCTCTCACGCCAGGGCCTGGCCGTGTACGCGCAGCACCCTCTGTTTCGCACCGTGAGCATCGACCGCGGTTTTTACCGCCCTCTCACCGTGAGCGAGTACGAGCGGTATGCGTCGCAGGTGCCTGACGATTTCCGCTTCGTGGTCAAGGCACCCAGCCTGGTCACCGATGCGCTGGTGCGCAGCGAGGATGGCCGGGGCCGCCAGGCCAACGCCGCGTTTCTCAGCCCGGAGCTCGCCTGCAGCGAGTTCGTGGAGCCAGCGCTGCAGGGCCTGGGGCACAAGACTGGCGCACTGGTGTTCCAGCTCAGCCCCCTGCCGCTGGCGCAGCTCGATCGCATGCACGAGGTACTGGACCGTCTGCACGCCATGCTGGCCGCCCAGCCAAGGGTGTCTGACCGGGCACCCACCGGCGTGGTGGCGGTGGAGGTGCGTGATCCCGAATGGCTGACGCCCGACTTTGCCGCCGTGCTGCGCGACACCGGCGCGACCTACTGCCTGGGCCTGCACGCCAAGATGCCGCCCCTGGCCGAGCAGTTGCCGGTGGTGCGCGCCCTGTGGCCGCGGCCCCTGGTGTGCCGGTGGAACCTGAACCCCGTGCACGGACCTTACGGCTACGAAACTGCAGAGCAGGCCTATGCGCCCTACGACCGCATGGTGCACCCCGACGTGGTCGCGCGCGATGCCTTGGCACGCGTCATTGCAGGCGCCACCAGCGCGGGGCAGCCGGCCTATGTGGCCATCAGCAACCACGCCGAGGGCTGCGCGCCGCTGTCAGTGCAGGCGCTGGCAGAGGCGGTGGTGCGGGCGCTGGGCGAGCGGAGCCCACCGGGCGCGGGCTAGAACGCTGTTGGCGCATCAGGGAGCCATAGCCCGGCGCAGCACGTACCCGAGTGGCCGTGCCTCCCCCACTAGGACCCATGCGATGTAGGACGCAGAGCACCCGCGCAGAAACTGCGCACTGACAGCCGCCGCGCCGGTCATGTCACACGATGAACGCCTCTCAACGCAACGCAGGCAGCATCGACATGACCGACAAGAACCCTCTTCGTGACGCCCAGCAATGGGACAAGGCCCGGCCTGGTTTTCCGGGGGAACACTGGCTGGTGTTTGGCGCAGGCGTGTTGCTCATGCATCGCTCGGGTCGTAGCCGCAGCTGGATCAGCCGCACACTGGGCCGCGCTGCAGGCGCAGCCCTGGTAGCGCGTGCCGCGTCAGGGCAGGACGGCGTGCTCGGAAAGCTGGGTTCGCTACTGGCGCCACAGAGCGGCAACCGGTGGAATACAGACCGCACCCAGGGCGATGACCATGCCGAGTCCGTTCAGGCCAGCAAGGCTTCGAGGGCTGGCGAGCCAGGCGCAAGCGCTCCAGCCGGTGCATCAGGCAACGCCACGCCCACCCAGGCCAGCGGCCCCTACCCTACCGCCACCAGCTCGGCCCAGAACGGCTGAACGCGCACATGCAGGTCCGCTGGCCCGACTGGCTGTGGGTGGTGCGCGATGGGCAAAGTGCCGGCAACGTGGCGCGCGATGCGGCCGAAGCGGCGGGTCTGGAGACCATCGACATTGCCTGGCGCGACATTGACGTGCCGCTGTCCGAGCTAGGGCACGACCAGTCGGCGGCGCTGGGCGAATGGTTCGGACGCCAGCCCGCGCACACCCAGCCAGAGGTCATCCTGTGCTCGCCTTACATGCGGGCTTTGGAAACCGCCAGGCTGGTCGCCAGCCACAGCCGGCTGGAGCATGTGACGCTGCGGCTGGACGAGCGGTTGCGCGAGAAGGAGTTCGGCATTCTGGACCGGCTCACCCGCTTTGGCATCCAGCAGCAGCACGCGCAATTGCATGAGCAGCGGACCCATGTGGGCAAGTTTTACTTTCGGCCGCCCGGCGGTGAAAGCTGGTGTGACGTGATCCTGCGGCTGCGCAGCCTGCAGGAGATGATCACCCGCGAGTACGGCGGCCAGCGCGTGCTGGTGGTGGCCCACCAGGTCATCGTCAACTGCATGCGCTACCTGATCGAGCAAATGGACGAGCAGCGCATTCTGGAGATAGACCGTCAGGGCGACGTGCCCAACTGCGCCGTGACCATTTACCGGGCGCACGATGGCGAGGCCCCCGGCGCCGGCGGCATGCAGCTGGTGCAGGCCAATTTTCTGGCGCCGCTGCGCGAGGCGGCCACGCCGGTGACCCGGGCCCCGGATGCGCCCAGCGCACCCAAGCCATGAAACCACCCCCGCCTGCCAACGGCGAAAAGCCACACCGCCCGGCGCGCCCGCGCGCGCTGACCGAGGCGCTGCTGGCCCGCTGGCCGCTGCCCGAAACGGCACGCGATGCCGACAAGGAAGCGCGGGGCCAAGTGCTGGTGGTGGCCGGCAGCCACGAGATGCCCGGAGCCGCCCTGCTGGCTGCAACGGCAGCCTTGCGCGCAGGTGCGGGCAAGCTCATCATCGCCGCGCCCGAGCAGGTTGCGCAGGGCCTGGCCTTGGCGATCCCCGAAGCGCGCGTCATCGGGCTGGCCACTACGCGGACCGGCGGTTTTTCTACCCGCGACTGTGATCGGCTGGCTCCGCTGGGCGAGCGCGTGAGCGCGGTGGTGCTGGGCCCTGGCATGCAGGACGAAGCACATAGCGTGGCCTTCGTGGGCACGCTGCTGCCGCTGTTTCGCCAGAGCACAGTGGTGCTGGACGCGTATGCGATGTCCGTTGCGGGCCAGCAGCCCTTTGAGCAACCGGTGGTGATGACGCCCCACGCCGGCGAGATGGCCCACCTGACCGGCCTGACCAAGGAGGCCGTGCAGGCCGACGCGCTGGCCACGGCCCGTGCGTGGGCAGCCCGCTGGGGCGCCTGCGTGGCGCTCAAGGGCGCAACCACCTTTGTGACACAACCCGATGGCACCGCGCTGCGTTTTGATGGCGGTACGCCCGGGCTGGCCACCTCGGGCTCGGGCGACACGCTGGCCGGGCTGATTGGCGGGCTGGCGGCCCGTGGGGCCGGGCCGCTGCATGCATGCGCCTGGGGTGTGCTGCTGCACGCCCGCGCAGGCGCTGCACTGGCGCAGCAACACGGCGCACTGGGCTACCTGGCGCGCGAGATACCGGGACAGGTGCCAGCGCTGATCCAGTCGCTCGGCCACCGCCCCGCCCGTCGCCCGGCCACGCCGGCGCAGCCTCGCTGACGCCGCACGCCCTGTGCTGCCCTTCCAGAGCGGACACGGTCCACGTGGGGGTCACCCGGGGATGCGCGAAGGCATGAAGCAGTCCCGCAGACGGCACGAGGCCTGGACCCGCCAGGTCAGATCGGCCGCCGCAACGCTAGAAGCAATGACCCGACGCGGTGGCACCACCGCCAGGCAAGGATTTCATGGTCCGGTCTGCTGCCTGGAACTGCTGCAACAACCTGGCGCGCGGCGGCGCGTACGGTCAGCGCCCAGGACTATGGGAACCCGTGTGGACCCCAAAGGTGCGCAGGCGATTCAGTCCAGCGCCTGCTCGATGCGGTTGCGTCCACCCTGCTTGGCACGGTACATGGCGGCATCGGCGCGGCGCACCAATTCTTGCGGTGCCTGCTCGCGCTGCGGCACAAGCGTAGCCACGCCGAAACTCACGGTCACGATGCCGTGGGCTGCGCCCTCGTGGGGAAGCGCCAACGCCTGAATGGCCAGCTGGATGTTCTGGGCCACGGCCATGGCAGCCTGCGCGTCCGACGCAGGCAGAAGCACCACGAACTCCTCCCCGCCAAAACGTGCGACGAGGTCGCCATCGCGTCGCCCACCCGTTTGTGCCAGGGTCAGGGCCAGCGACTGCAGGCATTTGTCTCCGGCCAGATGCCCGTAGTGGTCATTGAAGTGCTTGAACACGTCCACATCGAGCATGATGAGTGACAGCGGCGTTCGCATACGCTGCGCACGGGCCCACTCGTGGGCCAGAGCCCCGTCGAAATGGCGGCGGTTGGCAATGCCGGTGAGTCCATCGGTGTTGCTGATCAGCTGCAGGCGCTGGTTGGCCTGCGCCAAGGCCTGCGTACGCTCTTCCACAAGCGCCTGCAACTCGCGGTTGTGCTGCTCCAGACGCCCTACCGGGTACACCTCGCCGTCACGCGCCAGACCGTAAGGGATGGAAATGCTGCTGTGCGCGATTTTCCAGTCGTCGCCTTCACGGCGGAACACGAGCACCAAACGCGCAGTCTCGCGGGCGAACAACGGGTCAGGAACGGGCAACAGGATGTGAAAAAACGCGGTGGCAACCACCACGTCGTCGCTCAGTTCCTGCAGGCAGACGTCTTGCAAATCGATACCGATACGACCCGGCACCTGACCGAAGTCTTGCAGCGTCACGTCAACCCATTCGGTGCGGCTTTTGACGAGGTGGTCGCTGCTGCCCGCAAAGCCGCTGAAGTTGTCGCTGAAACGCGTCACCAGTCTGGCGTCGCGTGAGGCGTACATCTCTATGTACTCATCGAAGAGCAGGCGAATCAGCCGTTGACGTTCGGGGGACATGAGAAGAACTCCTGACCGGATGTGCACCGTTTGACGAGCAGTCCGGACGAATGTAACACCTGGCAACAGCACAGCGCGTTTCAGAAAGGCCTCATCCGGCCCACGGAAGGACGGCAGTTCTGGCGGCGATCCGGTGAACAGATGTCCGCCGCCAGCAGGCGGTGGCACCGCGAAACGCGCGCAAATCGGTAGAAGCCCAGCGCCGGGCCCGCCAGCGTGGCACGGCATGACCACGGGCTGCCCTACTGTACGCCGGGATGACCGGGGTGTGCCGTCATTTGCTACTTTATCAATAGCAAACGGACCAATGCATACAAGGACCTTCGCCCGATTTCGTGCAAATTACTGCCGCAAACCGGCGTGAGGGCCCATATCCATCAGTCCGCGCGCAGCGCGGCACGCAACTGGGCACCCAGCTCCGGCTTGCCTGCAAACGGATCGGTGGGGTTGCGGATCATCACGACGTCTTCCATCCGCGTCTGCACCGAAGCCAGGGCCTTGGGATGGCTGTAGATGTAGAACTCGCGCTGGGCCGCTGCGTCAAACACCTTTTGCGCCACCTCGGCCGCCGTCACCTTGCCGCTGCCCACCGCCTTGTCACTCATGGCCTGGCCGATCAGCTGGCTCTTGGTGGGCTTTTCGACCGCCATGTCCTGCGGGCGGTTGCGGTGGCTCTGGCTGATGCCCGTGGGCACGAAATAGGGGCACAGCACGCTGGCGCTGACCTGGTCGGTCACCAGCGACAAGTCCTGGTACAGCGTTTCCGACAGGCTGACCACTGCATGCTTGCTCACGTTGTAGATCCCCATGTTGGGCGCATTGAGCAGCCCCGCCATGCTGGCCGTGTTGACGATGTGGCCGCGCCATGCCGGGTCGGCCTTGGCGGCGGCCAGCATCATGGGCGTGAACAGGCGCACGCCGTGCACCACGCCCATCAGGTTCACGCCCAGCACCCATTCCCAGTCTTTCACCGAGTTTTCCCACACCAGGCCACCCGCGCCCACGCCCGCATTGTTGAACACCAGGTGCGGCGCACCAAAGCGCTGCTGCACATCGGCGGCCAGCTGCTCCATCTGCGCGGCGTTCGATACATCGACCTTGCGGGCCAGCACCTGGACGCCTGCGGCCTGCATCTCGGCGGCGGCAGCGTCCAGGGCGTCCTGCTGCACGTCGACGAGGACGAGGTTCATGCCCAGGCGGGCGCCAATGCGCGCGCATTCGAGGCCAAAGCCCGAGCCAGCGCCAGTGAGGACGGCGGTCTTGCCGGAAAAGTTGTCGATCATGTTTTTGTCTCCTGGAGGTAATGCGGTTAGGGTCGATCGGTAAGTCGGTGGAAGCGCTGGTTTTTTCAACCGGTGTACTTGAGCCTTGTCCGAGGGCCATTTGCCCTATGCCCTGGCTTCGACTGGCTCAGCCCGAACGGGTGGGGGTGAACGCGTTAGGTCTTGTGTGGTGCTGTGGTGTTGCCGTGCCTTGCTTCCCGAAAAGCCGGTCCGACCCCTCAGGCCGTCACCGCCCGCAGCGCATAGCCAATGCGCGGAAAGTGCACATGTACGGTGCCCGCGCGCGGATCAGTGCGACGCAGCGTGTAGCGGGTGCGGGTGGCGGCCACCAGCTCGCCTTCGGTCGGCTCGGTACCAAAGCTCTCGGCGGCGATC